>QIDK01000110.1 GCA_003228405.1 Gammaproteobacteria bacterium
ATCTTTTTGTCCTTATTTAACGTATAGTTTGCAGCAGATTACACATTCCTGTAATCGCTTGACGCGCTTCTGTCCGTAGCAGTGGTTGGTAGCGTATAAGTTCGCCAACAACCGTTTACAGGGGCTAGTAGCTTGTCTTTCGATCAATTAGAACTTCATCCAGAAATACTTAAATCCATTTCCGAACAGGGCTTTACCGAGCCTTCTGATATTCAGTTACAGGCTATTCCCCCCATTTTAGCTGGCCAGGATATTATGGCTTCAGCCCCAACCGGCACGGGTAAAACCGCGGCGTTTGTACTGCCCGCATTGCAGAATTTATCGCAGAGTGAAAGTTTACCGGGTAAGGGTCCCCGTGTATTAGTGCTCACGCCAACCCGTGAACTGGCCAAGCAGGTGTCGGATAATATTTATCAATTCACTAAATATTGTCGTATGCGTTCCACTACGATTGTAGGCGGCATGCCCTATCCACCGCAAATGAAAATGTTGCGCCAGCCATTAGATTTTCTGGTGGCCACGCCAGGCCGCTTAATCGACCATATGGAAGCAGGTCGGGTAGATTTCTCGCGCTTACAAATGCTTATTTTAGATGAAGCAGACCGCATGCTGGACATGGGCTTTATCGATGAAGTCAGGCGCATTGCCAAACAGACTCCACAAAATCGCCAGACATTATTATTCTCTGCTACGCTGGAAGGGCAGGTAGAAAAAGTGGCACGTGATTTACTTAAACAACCTGCTCGAATACAGATTGCCGGTGTAAAAGTTAAACACGATTCAATTACTCAGCACATGTTGCAGGCGGATGATTTTCGCCACAAATGCAAATTGCTGCAACATGTGTTAACCGATACATCGCTGGAGCAGGCGATTATCTTTACCTCAACTAAAAAAGGTGCTGATAAACTGGCGGAAAAACTAAAAGATGAGGGTTATGCCTGTGCTGCTTTACATGGTGATATGCGACAGAGTATGCGCCGTCGGGTGATAGAACAGATGCAGTGCAGACGTCTGAAAGTTCTGGTGGCAACCGATGTGGCAGCCAGAGGGCTGGATATTAGAACCCTGTCTCATGTAGTCAATTTTGATATGCCTATGCAGGCAGAAGATTATGTGCACCGTATTGGTCGCACCGGGCGAGGTGGTTCAAGCGGTAGCGCCTATTCATTAATTGGCCCGCAGGACTGGCAGCTGTTTTACCGAATTCAGAAATTTCTCGATACACGTTATGAGTTAACTGAATTTCCCGGGCTCGAACCACAACAGCTAAAGCCTCGCTATACTGCGGGTAAATCCGCTAGTAAACGACGTAACCCGAATGTGCGATATAAAAAACAGGGCAAAAGCTTTCAGTCTAAAAAAGGGAATTATAATAAACGGCCTGAGGCTGCGTAAAAGTCAAAAGTTATTTACCACAGAGGTCACAGAGAAAAGCAGGTTTATATGTTGCGCTGCAGGTTGGCGGTGAGTTTACGAACCCCAACAATAATGCGGATACCTGTCACAACTGTTGGGCTTCGTGCCTCAGCACCAACCTACGAAAAACCAGCTATTTTGATTATGCTGGCTTAAGTACACACCATTCCTCTCGTGTCCTCTGAGGAATAAGCTATTTTTTTGTACTCGGTGAACATTTAAAGGTTTTTATAACCTTTCCAATTTCATCAACGGTCTCAAGTTTCACATCAAAGCCCCACAGCCTGACAACATGTTTAATAACCTCATTGGCAGATTTATCCAGGGGTCTGCGTAAAAACTGGATATGTCTGAGGGTGAGTGATCTGTCACCCTTGGCATCGACATTATAAACCTGAATATTGGGTTCGATACTACCCAGGTTATATTGTTCAGATAAAGTGCTGCGTACTGCCTGATAACCTGAGCTGTTATGAATGGCACTCACTTCAATTTTTCTGTTTCTATCATCATCATTTATAGCAAACATCTTAAAGTCACGAATTAATTTAGGCGATAAATACTGGCCGATAAAACTTTCATCCTTAAAGTTTTGCATGGCAAAGTGCATGCTTTCTATCCAGTTACTATCCGCCATATCGGGAAACCACTCATGGTCTTCATCGGTAGGATGTTCGCAAATGCGGCGAATATCCATCATCATATTAAAACCCAGAGCATAGGGGTTAATGCCTGTATAATATTGGCTATCGAAACCAGGCTGAGAAACTACGTTAGTGTGTGACTGCAAAAACTCGATCATAAATCCATCGGTACAGAAACCTTCATCGTAAAGCTGGTTTAAGATGGTGTAGTGCCAGAATGTGGCCCAGCCTTCATTCATTACCTGGGTTTGTCTCTGCGGGTAAAAATACTGGGCTACTTTTCTAACGATACGCACAATTTCACGCTGCCAGGGTTCCAGTAAAGGCGCGTGTTTTTCTATAAAGTATAAAATATTTTCCTGGGGTTCGGCTGGAAAGCGTGAATGTTTAGGGTCTTCATCACTAGTATCTTTAGTGGGAATGGTGCGCCACAGCTCATTTACCTGTGATTGCAAATACACTTCTCTGTCTTTTTGTCTGTTCTGTTCTTCCTGTAAAGAAAGTTTAGGTGGACGTTTATAACGATCAACTCCAAAGTTTTTTAAGGCATGGCATGAGTCGAGAATATTTTCTACCGCCTCTTCACCATAACGGGTTTCGCATTCTGCAATATATTTTTTTGCAAAAAGAAGGTAATCAATAATGGAGTCGGCGCTGGTCCAGGTGGTAAAAAGATAATTATTTTTAAAAAATGAATTATGTCCATAAGCGGCATGGGCAATGACCAGCGCCTGCATTGGCATAGAGTTTTCTTCCATTAAATAGGCAATACAGGGGTTAGAATTAATCACTATTTCATAGGCCAGGCCCATTTGCCCACGCTTGTAATTTTTTTCTGTTTTGACAAATTCCTTGCCAAATGTCCAGTGGTTATAGCCTACTGGCATGCCCACAGATGAATAGGCATCCATCATTTGTTCGGCTGTAATAATTTCCAGTTGCACTGGATATGTATTTAGGCCAAAGTCCCCTGCAATGCGTTCAATTTCGCTATGGTATTTGTCAATTAGTTCAAATGTCCATTCAGATGATTCAGATATGGGCTTTCTTTTACTGGTTTTAGCGCTCATAGATTATGCGTCACGTTTCTGGAAAAGTTTTCTGAATACCGGGTAAATATCAGTAACATTTTTAATATGTTTCATGGCAAAGTTATCCCAATGAGATTTAATGCCCTGATACTCATCCCAGAGGTTCTGGTGTCTGTCGGCAGTGATTTCTATGTAAGAGTAATACTGTACAAAAGGCATGATTTTCTGATTCAGTAAATCGGTGCAAATTTTAGAATCATTATGCCAGTTATCACCATCCGATGCCTGGGCAGCATAAATATTCCATTCATTGGAAGGGTAACGCTCCTGAACAATTGATGCCATTAGTTTTAATGCACTGGATACGACTGTGCCGCCGGTTTCTCTGGAATAAAAAAAAGTTTCTTCATCAACTTCAGAAGCAATGGTGTGGTGTGATATAAACACCACCTGTATTTTTTTATAGGTGCGAGTAAGAAATAAATACAGCAACATAAAGAAACGTTTTGCAATATCTTTTTCATCTCGACCCATGGAGCCTGATACATCCATAATACAGAACATGACTGCCTGTGTGGTGGGCACAGGCTGGTCTATCCGGTTATCATAACGCAAATCAAAAGTATCAATAAAAGGAATTCTCTTTATTCTTTTTTTTAGATACTCAATGCGTCCGCGTAAATCGATAATAATCTGATCGGTTTCATTGTGTCGTTTAAGTGACTTTTCGAGCTCGGCCTGCTTTTCTATTATTTCTTTTTTATAGGGGCTACGTAAAGCCATGCGCCGACCCATGGCGCCGGTGAGTGAACGCACTACATTGATATTCGCAGGAATACCTTCGGACGTGTGTCCCGCACGCACTTTTCTGGTTTCGATAATGGTAGAAAGTTTAGTTTTTACAAGATTGGGTAGTTCAAGGTCTTCAAAGAAAAACTGTAGAAACTCTTCGCGTGATAGCTCAAACACAAAGTCGTCTTCACCTTCGCCGGTGTCTGATGCTTCACCACCTTCGCCCTGACCTGCGCCGCCCTGTGGGCGTGGAATTTTATCACCTGCCTGAAATTCCTTATTGCCCGGATGCACCATTTCTCTGTGGCCGCCCTGGCCATGATGAAAGAAAGGTTCGTTAGTATCACGCTTAGGAATAGATATTTTTTCGCCTTTATCTAAATCAGTGACACTACGCTCGGTAATTACATTTTCAATCGATTTTTTAATCTGTTTTCGAAAGCGGCGCAGAAACTTCTGCCGGTTTACCGCGCTTTTGTTTTTGCCATTGAGTCGTCTATCAACAATCTGAGCCATAACGACTTACCTATGATGATTTACGTACGCGTAGATACCATTCGCTGAGTAGCCGTACCTGTTTCTCGGTGTATCCTTTTTCTACCATGCGAGACACGAAGTCCTCATGTTTTGTCAGGTCATCCTGAGAGGCTTTGCTATTAAAAGAAATTACCGGTAACAGGTCTTCTGTATTAGAGAACATTTTTTTCTCAATTACGGTACGTAATTTTTCATAACTTGTCCAGTTAGGGTTTTTGCCTTCATAGTTAGCACGGGCACGTAATACAAAATTAACAATTTCATTACGAAAATCTTTAGGGTTACTTATACCCGCTGGTTTTTCAATTTTCTCCAGTTCTTCATTAAGTGAGCCACGGTCAAACATTTCGCCTGTTTCGGGGTCTCGGAATTCTGAATCCTGAATCCAGTAATCAGCATAGGTGACATAACGGTCAAAAATATTCTGCCCATATTCCGAGTAGGACTGAAGATAAGCAGTTTGAATTTCCTTGCCGATAAATTCAATATATTTTTGAGTTAAATAACCTTTCAGGTGAGACAGATACTTTTCTTCGACTTCTTTGGGGTACTGTTCCCGTTCAATCTGTTGCTCCAGTACATATAAAAGATGTACCGGGTTGGCAGCAATTTCACTATTATCAAAGTTAAATACGCGTGAAATAATTTTAAAAGCGAAGCGTGTTGATAATCCGGTCATACCTTCATCAACTCCCGCATAGTCGCGGTATTCCTGATACGATTTTGCATGGGGGTCTGTGTCTTTCAGATTTTCTCCATCATAGACACGCATTTTAGAAAACAGATTGGAGTTTTCAGGTTCTTTAAGGCGCGACAATATGGCAAACTGAGACATCATTTCTAATGTGCCCGGGGCACAGGGTGCATCATTCAGTGAACTGTGTTCTAGCAATTTGTCGTAAATTTTAAGCTCTTCTGATACGCGCAAACAATAGGGAACTTTAACAATATAAATACGATCTAAAAATGCTTCATTATTTTTGTTACTTTTAAATGTCTGCCATTCAGACTCGTTGGAGTGGGCCAGAATAATGCCGTCGAACGGAATTGCCGGGAAACCCTCTGTACCCTTGTAGTTGCCTTCCTGAGTCGCTGTTAATAATGGGTGTAGCACCTTAATCGGGGCTTTAAACATTTCTACAAATTCCATTAATCCCTGATTAGCCCGACACAGGCCACCTGAATAACTGTAGGCATCCGGGTCATCCTGTGAATATTCTTCCAGTTTGCGAATATCAACTTTGCCTACCAGTGAAGATATGTCCTGATTGTTTTCGTCTCCTGGCTCGGTTTTGGTAATTGCAATCTGACTCAAAATAGAAGGATGAAGTCTAACTACTTTAAACTGACTAATATCACCATTGTACTCATGCAGGCGCTTGGTTGCCCAGGGTGACATTATGGTGCTTATATAACGCCTGGGAATGTCATATTCTGACTCCAGAATATCGCCATCTTCTTCCACATTGAACAGCGACAGAGGTGACTCAAATACCGGTGAGTCTTTAATTGCATAAAATGGAATTTTTTCCATTAACGCTTTTAAACGTTCAGCCAGTGAGGATTTTCCGCCACCCACAGGGCCGAGCAAATAAAGCACCTGTTTTCTCTCTTCCAGCCCCTGTGCCGCATGACACAGGAAAGAGACAATTTGTTCTATTACTTCCTCCATACCATAAAATTCGCGGAAGGCAGGATAAATTTTAATAACCTTGTTCTGAAACAGGCGGCTTAGTTTGGGGTCGTTATGGGTGTCAATTAATTCGGGTTTGCCGATGGCCTTGAGCATACGCTCTGCCGGGCTGGCGTAGCTGAGAGGGTCACTTTTGCAAAGGTCCAGGTATTCCTGAAGCGTCAACTCTTCCTCCCTGGAATTTTCAAACCGTTGTGTGTAATGATCAAAAATACTCATATCCATTGTCCCCGCTGTACGCGATTGCCAAAAGTGGCATCATAAAATTAAAACTATAATCCTTAGTCAAACTATAGACCAGATTAATTCCAAATATCTCCATAAAAGAAAGACTTTTTCACAAAATTAACCGATTAATAAATATACCGACAATCAGTGTTGAAAATATGACGGTTAGTCATAGCTAAAAGCTATGTAATTACAACTGCAATAAGCGGGCCATAAATAAGATTTTAGTGTAATCAAAAATTATATCTTGTAGCACTAAAGTTGATAGCTTTATAATAACTAGTTAATAAAAAATATTAATGAGTGCTCCTGATCTTGCTAAGTAAAAACACAATTGCTGCCATTGACCTGGGTTCAAACAGCTTTCATATGGTGGTGGCAGAAGAAAACCAGGGACAGCTGGTTATTCTCGACCGCATTCGTGAAATGGTGCGGCTTGCAGAAGATCTGGATCACAATGTTCAGTTAAATCCTGAAGCCGAACAACGAGCTCTGGATTGCCTGAGCCGGTTTGGTCAGCGCATTCGCTCACTGGATAGCCATTGTGTGAGCACGGTGGGAACCAATACATTACGCCAAATTAAAAATTCTGATGAGTTTATCTTTCAGGCAGAACAGGCACTGGGTTTTCCAATTGAAATCATTTCTGGAATTGAAGAAGCGCGTCTGATTTATCAGGGCGTTGCCCACACGCTGGAGCAGGATCAGCAATCCAAGCTCATTATTGATATTGGCGGAGGCAGTACGGAGCTGATCATTGGCGAGGGCTTTTCGCCACAATTACTGCACAGCGTGGAAATGGGCTGTGTGATGATGACGCACCGGTTTTTTGAAGATGGAAAAATAAAATCTAAACGCCTTCAGGCGGCGCGTATTTTTGTTTTACAGCGCATGAAAGCAATTCACTATACTTACACCCGGCTGGGCTGGGAATCGGTGATTGGTTCATCAGGCTCCATTAAATCGATCGCCAGTGTTATTCAGGCAATGAAGTTACAGAAAAAGGATGGAATTGAGCGCGAATCACTGGCTAAATTAATTGCAATTTGCAGTGATTATAAAAAAATAAAAAAACTGAATTTACCCGGCCTCAGTGAAAAACGACAACCCGTTTTTCTGGGTGGGCTGATTGTATTAGCGGGTGTGTTTGAGGCCCTTGACATTAACCATATGCATGTCTCCCAGGGGGCTTTGCGAGAGGGACTGCTGTATGACATGGTGGGGCGACGACAGAATAATGATATTCGCAATAAAAGCATTAACTCACTGGCGAACCGGTTTCATTCAGACCTGCAACACGCGCAACGTATTGAACAAACCGCATTTGATTTTTTTCAGCAGCTAAAGGGTGACTGGTTTAGTGATGCGCAGCATGCGTCTAACCTGTTACGCTGGGCCTGTGAGCTGCATGAAATAGGGCGTAATATTTCCCATTCATCTTTTCAGAAACACAGTGCATATATTATTGAAAATGCAGACCTGGCTGGTTTTTCACAGCAGGAGCAAAGTCGCCTGGCTTCAATAGTGCGTGCTCATCGAGGCAAACTGGCAAAAGAATCCAGTAATGAGAGCTACCCGGAAATAAATGATATGCTGACTCAGTTAATCGTGATTTTACGCCTGTCCGTTATTTTTCATCGCAGCCGAATTGAAAGTAAGTTACCAGCCATTGGTATTTTTATTGCAGAAAAGCAGTTAACTTTAAAATTACCCGATCGCTGGCTAAATGAACATCCTTTAACGATAACAGATTTAGAGCTGGAGGCGGAATATCTGTCTGCTACTGGTTTGAAGCTGCTGACGGAAAGAATGCTTTAACTGATCGTTATTAGTCTTTATGTTATTGGTCAAAAGCATTTCCCCGGGAAAGCGTCGATATCCTGCGAAAGACTGGTTTTTCCGACCATAAAAAAAACTCTACAAATGCCTGAATGAACAGGCTATTTGTTAGCGCAGGGGCGCTTGAAGTTTTTGCGCGCGCTATCTACTTTACGCCTGATCACACAGTCTGCAACATGGTCGTTGATCAGCCCCATTGCCTGTATAAAGGCATATGCCGTGGTGGGGCCAATAAATTTCCAGCCCAGTTTTTTCAGATCTTTTGACAAGGCAACTGATTCCGCGGATGTCGATACTGTCTGTGGCTTCGCAAGTTGTTTTGGGTCTGGTTCGTAGCGCCAGAAAAAAGCTGCCAGCGAGCCTTCATGTTTGATGAGCTCTTTAGCCCGTTTGGCGTTATTGATGACCGCCTCGATCTTGCCACGATGGCGAACGATACCTTCATCCTTGAGAAGACGGTTGACATCGCGTTGGGTGAAGCGCGCGACTTTGTCAAAATCGAAATTGTGAAAGGCAGAGCGAAAGTTCTCGCGCTTGACAAGAATAGTGCGCCAGCTCAGCCCGGATTGAAACCCCTCCAGACACAATTTTTCAAATAAACGTTGATCATCACTGACCGGAAAGCCCCACTCAGTATCGTGATAGGCCAGAAACTCCGGTGCGGCATCACACCATTTGCAGCGTAATTTACCGTCAGCCCCCTTTGTTGTCGCTCCCATATGTCTACTCCCTGTATTAAATTTAAGAGATAGTTTCTCATATGCTGAGACAATAAGAAACTTCAGTTGCTCACCGCTTATTCTCCTGTCAGGCTGCCCCATGATTTCGCAGATAAAGGAGGTGAGACTTTAGTCTCGCATTAGTGTGCGGGGCTGAAGCCCCACCTCCGACCCTGTTTGTTCTCATCATAAAAAATCCATTTTTTGTAGATATTATAATTTAACCAAATTTAACAAGACACCCATGACAATTTAACGAGACACTCAGGGTAATAGTTTCGCTAATTAGCTGATTAATAGATTGTTTTTTTATTTTGCTAGTATGGGTGTCTCGATAAAAGCAGTTCAAGCAAAGGGTTTATGGTCTGGCTGATTTACTTGTTAGATTTTGAGTGCTATGCTATGTTTCGTATGCGCACTGCTAATGCGCATATTATTTGAGGTTGAATATGCAACAGTTATACGATGTAGATGCACCAAAAAAAGCAACAAACTTAAGTGTAAACAGTGACTTACTAAAAAAATCCCGCAGTTTAAGGATTAATTTGTCAGCCACTTTGGAGCAGGCTTTAGCATTACAGGTTAAGAGTGCCGCTCGTGAGGCCTGGTTAAAAGAAAATAAAAGAGCCATTGATGAGCTTAATGAGTTAGCTGATAAAAATGGCTTGTTTTCTGATTTATACAGAGAGCTATAATGGCTCAGTATTCTTTGTATAAAAATGAAAATAAAAGCTCAAAAAAAATATACCCATTATTTGCTGATGTTCAAAGTGATTTACTTGATGGTTTAAATTCAAGAATAGTTATCCCTTTGTCTTTAAATAAGCAAACAAATAATACGAATGTTAAGGGGCTTTGTCCTATATTCGATATTAATGGTAAAGACTATATTTTATTAACTCATCAAATGACATCTGTTCCTGCTTCCTTGTTAAAGAAAAAAGAGGGAACGCTAAATGATTACCGGTATGAAATTCTTGGTGCTATTGATCTTCTTTTGACGGGAATCTAACAGGCAGTTAGGCATGAAAAAGGTTCCCCAGCTTACGGACACATTTAAACTGGAGGAAGTTCAGGCTGACTCATAATTTCTGAGATGAAGGAGGTGAGACTTTAGTCTCGCATTGATGTGCGGAGCTGAAGCCCCACCTCCGGCCCTGATTTGATTTACTTGTATGGCTTTTCATTGAAACTATTAACGCATATTTTATACTGATGGGTGATTTTAAACATAATTATAAATCCCTTACTGTTTATTTATTTTGGCCTAACAGTCAATTAAACAGACTATCCAAATGCAGACAATATGTCTATATGTGTCCACAAAACCATATTTGAAAATTCATGCCTATATCTATTACTGAATCAGAAATAAAGGATACTACTAATAAGCTTTAGAAAAATAGCGCCTGAAGGAGTTAGCTTTAGCTGACGATAATTATTGCGATGCGAAGCGAGCCGTTAAAAACATATTATAGCTTATCGGCTCGCTTCGCATCGCCAG
>QIDK01000101.1 GCA_003228405.1 Gammaproteobacteria bacterium
TTATAAACAGAGTAATGAACAGATAAATGAATATAAGCTTAAGAACACGGGTTATTCTGGTTGCTGCCAGCATTATATTGCTGGTGGCTGCAGGTTTGCTAGTCACAAACTGGTTTGGTCAGCAGCAACTAAAGCTACGCTATGAGGAGTCCACTCTCGATAGTAAAATATTTCTCTGGAGTATGATTATTGCCTCCCAAATGGATGATATGGTGAGCAATACCAGGGCGATTATGCGTGATCGCATCACCCGCAAGGCGCTTAAAAACAAAGATATTGAGGCTTTAGCCGAGAGTGCAGTCACCAGTTACAATATGTTGAGTGCCTCGGAGCTGATTACCCATCTGCAGCTGACAGACCCCCAGGGAAATATCCTGTATTCCTCATCACCTGAATTCAGTGGTAAAAGTGATAATGTGTTAATTAAACGGGTTATCCAGGAAGGAAAAACAATTTCGGGTCTGGAGCGTGATAGTGATGGGGTTCTCTATATGGCGGTGGGTTTTCCCATGTTAAGTCGTGGAAAAATGGTGGGTGTGGGGATGTTTTTACGCGACCTGAATTCTGCTGTTGAGGAGTTAAGCCTTAAAGATGAGTCTGAAATCTTTATTGTTTCTAATGAAGGCAAGCTGGAATATGACGGCACGGATGACATGTATGAAGAGATAACAATCGATTTACCTGAGCCTGGCCATAGAAATCTACAGGTGGAAAAAATAGATGATGGCTATTACACGGTTACTGCCCAGGGTATTTATGATGCCAGTAGTCAGCCAACAGGATATTTGATAACCGCTAAAGACGACACAGAAAGTTATGAAATGCAAAAGCGTTTTGAGCTGGGTGCAATACTGGCAATTGCTGCACTGATTGGTAGTGCTCTTGGCATATTATACTGGTATATGAACCGCTCATTAGCGCCTTTGCAGGATCTGGTGGGCGGCATGCAGAGTATTGCAAACGGTGACCTGAGCATTCAGATTGAATCAACTTCAGACGATGAAATTGGTCAGTTGCAGAAAGCCATGAAAATAATGCTGGATAAACTGCATGATATGATTGTGGAAATTAATGAGGCGAGTAGCGATATTCTTGGTTCGGTAGCGCGTATGTCAGAAATAACCGAGGAAACCAGGCAGGGCGTAGATCGTCAGCAAAGTGAAATTGCTCAGGTAACCGCAGCGGTAACCCAGATGACGTCTACGGTGCAGGAGGTTTCACGTAATGCACAGGCGGCATCTGATCAAACCATTCATGCCAATGAAGAAGCATCAGGCGGGCAAACAGTCGTGCAGCAAACATCTCATTCAGTTTCTAATCTGGCGGCTGAAATTGAAAAGGCCTCGGGGGTTATTAATGAGCTGGATGCTGATAGCAGTAACATTGGCACGGTACTGGATGTGATTAAAGGTATTGCGGAACAAACCAATCTGCTGGCATTAAATGCGGCTATTGAAGCGGCTCGTGCGGGAGAGCAGGGGCGGGGTTTTGCGGTGGTTGCGGATGAGGTACGTAATCTCGCGGGACGCACCCAGCAGTCAACCCAGGAAATAGAAGGAATGATTGAGCGTTTACAGTCCAGCGCAAAGGAAGCGGTTGTTGTAATGGAGAAAAGTCAGGTGCAGGCGAAAAATAGCGTCGACCTTGCGGCTCAGGCCGGTGAATCTTTATCGGCTATCACCGAGTCTGTTACTGCAGCAAATGATATGAATACCCTTATTGCCACTGCGGCCGAGCAGCAACAGGCGGTGTCAGAAGAAATAAGTAGTAATGTGAATAATATTAATGAAGTTGCAGAAAGAAGCGCTGCAGGCGTGCAGAAAACCATGGCGGCTGGTGAGGCCTTGCATGATTTGGCAGAGCGCTTACGTGTAATGGTGGGGCATTTTAAAACCTGACGATTGCAGGTTGAGGCCTCCGTATTTAAATAATGCAGATGAATACAGGGGCGTTGTCCCGGCAGATTAAGATAATTTAAAAACCCTTGTGTAAAAATGATAATATTATCCCTAAGTGCGATGCGTATGACTGGATGTTGGCTATGTCTATGTAGCTAAACGCCTTTATGCAACAGCAGTAGATGGCCTTTTTTCACTAATGAATGTATCCCGGCAAGTTATAAAGTAAAAAGAAAAACTGGGTGAAGTTATTCAGGATGTGATAGTGGCCTGAAGTTGCGGTTTTCCAGATAAGTGCCTGCGTCGTGTTTTTAAATTAAATAACGGGATATTATTATATGAAAACATCAGCACGTATGTATCAGATATTTTTCAGCAGTTTTCTGTTATTAACTCTCAATACAAATTTAGCCGCACGTGAGATAGCCGGCGTAAATCTAAAAGAACAGATCTCAGTAGAAGCGATTGATAAACCACTGAAATTAAATGGCGCGGGTATCCGTTATAAAATCTTTTTTAAAATTTATGTGGGCGCTCTGTATTTGTCGGAAAAACAGAGCAGTGCAGATGTAATATTAAAAGCTAACCAGCCCAGTCGAATCGCGATGCACTTTCTTTATGATGAAGTAGAAAAGAAAAAACTGGTAAATGCCTGGATAGAAGGGTTTAAAGATAATATCGATAGCAAGGCATATAGCGCAGTAAAAGATCGTCTGGATAAATTCAACCAGATGTTTTCAGATTTGCATGAAGGTGATGTGGTGTTGCTCGATTATATTCCCGGCAAAGGCACACGGGTGACGATTAAAGGTGATATTAAAGGTGTCATCGAGGGAGCCGATTTTAATCGTGCTCTGCTCTCTGTGTGGCTGGGTGAAGAACCGGTGACTGAAGATTTGAAAGAGGCGATGCTGGGGCTGGAAAACGATTAGAGTATTTAGAAGTAAAAGATTTACCGCAAATAAACGCGAAATACGCTAATAAAAGCATTAATTGGTTAGAGAGTGCCTGCGCCTGAACAAACAACATTCGCGTTTATTTGCGGTAAAAAGCTTTTGAGTTTGCCTGGCTTTTAATCAAACGTGACCTGTCATCGTCATTTGCACCGCTTCTTCATCCTCAAATATAGCGGTAAGTAAGCTGCTAATTTGCGGCAGTATTTCATCTGCAGATGAAATGCTGTCGAGTGAGTTTATATATAAGCTGATATTGCAGAGGCTGCATTTAATATTGTTCTGTTCTTTACAGGACGATATATTTTCAGCTTTAAGAACTTTTTCCAGTGATAGCTGGGCCATATGTTCTGCGTTTAATTCCATTTCGGTAATATTGGCTAGCGTCTGGTCAACTATTTTGGCAGGCATGGCAATGAGCTGGTTTTTCATCAGTTTGCGTGAATCGCGTAGAGGCTTTGTAATGGTTTGCCAGGGCTGAACTGCATCCAGCAAGATCTGCAAATCATCTTCATTTAAACATAAGTTTTTAGTTCCCGCCCAGCAGCAGTAAAGCAGCATATTGACATTAGCATCATGGTTATTTTGCAGATCAATGCAAATGGCCTCAACGTCGGGCAGTGTCCAGATTTGAGTAGTGTAGTTCCAGAGGGCGCTGTTTGGGAAATCCATAAGTTCTTAATATTAAGTGAATTAAGTCTTAATCCTAGCTCAGATTTCCCCTGATTTCAGCGGTTAACCAGAGTCTTTTTAGCCGCATCTAATAATTTTTCTCGCGTAATGACCCCATTGAGTATTTGCTCGCCAATAATAAAGGTAGGTACGCTTTTTGCCTGTAGTGAGCCGGCATATTGAAGATAAACCAGCAGGCTGGCGGGGACGGAGTTTTCCGGGCCATTTGTGTATTCATCATTCCAGGCCTGATTAACGATATTGTCGGCAATATTATTCTGCCGGGCAATGTCTCTAAGCACCGCTTCATCACCAATATTTCTACCTTCAATAAAATAAGCGCTGAATATCTGATCGTGTAGCGGGTAGAAAACTTCGGCACCCAGAGGCTTACAGGCTTCACTTAGTAGTAGCGCCTTACGAGAATTAGTGGTGATGGTTTGCTCGCATAGCTGAACGCCCTCTTCATCTGCCAGCCGGTGCAGGTTTTTGCTCATTTCATCCCAGGTGTCTGCATCGTAATTCAGCATTTTGACCGAATGGCCTTCGCTGGGTGTTTCCGGGTGGATTTCGATAAAGCACCAGTTAATCTTTAAATCATAAATTTCGCGTAAAACATCCAGGCGTAAATGCCCGATATAACAGAAAGGGCAGATATAATCACTGAGAATAGATATTTTGAGTTCTGGTTTTTTGCTGTGCATAAATCAGACACTAGTCTTATTTTGGAAATAAATCAAATTCGAGCTATGCTTCTTAAGAAGCAGGTATAAAGAAGAAAAATTATGAGCCGATTATTAATTAGCTGTTTTTTATTATTTACACTGTGTCAGCAGGTGAGTGCCAGAGATTTTGAAGGGGGTTATGCGGTATATGGTGCGGGTGCGGATAACTGCCGAGCCTATCTGAATTCAATAAAAGCAGGCGGCAGCAAACAGGATTATTTTATTGATTATACGATTGGTTATTTAACCGCGTTTAATGTGATTATGCCCAGTACCTACGATATTTTAGGTGAGTCTGAGTTTGCGGATTCTCAGGGCTGGTTGCAGCGAAACTGCAGTCGATATCCAAGACAGCTGTATATTCATGCATTGATAAAATTAACGGAAGTGCTTTATCCGGTGCGCTATCAGTCGGGCCTGAAAAAATCAGGCACGAAAAAACCGACAACGACAGCAAAGCCCAGCTTAAAAGATGTGAGTAAATTTGTGAAATAAAAGGTCTGTGCGTTACTGGCTTAACAGGACTATTGCTAGCGCAACCAGCAGTAATGCAAAAACTCTTTTTAATTTGTTTACATCAAGTTTGTGCGCCCAGCCTGCACCCAGTGGTGCAAAAATCACACTACTAATAATAATGCCAGCCAGGGCAGGTAAATAAATATAACCCACGGCATGTTCTGGCAGTAGCGGATGACGCCAGCCACTGTAAATGTAACTGATGGAGCCGGCAAAAGCGATGGGAAAGCCTATTGCCGCAGATGTTGCAATGGCCCTGTGAATACTACTACCATGCCACATTAGCCAGGGCACAGTCATGCTGCCACCACCAATACCAACTATGGATGAAATAAACCCGATAAGGCTGCCGCTACAACTGAAATTGATTAATGAAGGGCGGCGGCTGTGCGGTTTTGTTTTTATTCCCCAGAGCATATAGGCGGCCACGATTAATTCAAAAACCGCAAACACGGGTTTTAAAAACTCACTGCTTAAAATTCCGGCGAATATACCACCGAGGCCGGCCCCTAGAAGAATGCCGGGGCTGAGTTTTAGGGCACGGATCCAGCTGACGGCCTGTTGACGATGGTGGCTGTAAACCGACGAGACAGAAGTCGCCATAATGCTGGCGAGTGATGTGCCTAGCGCCAGGTGCATTATAATTTCGGGATTGATGCCCTGATAGCTGAGCAGAGTTGCCATAACCGGCACAATAATCAGGCCGCCACCCGCGCCGAGAAGCCCGGCGAGGATACCGACAAACGCACCGAGTAAAAGGTACAGGCCTGTTTCGATTATCATATTGGCTATGAAAATATTATCCATGGGTTAGTTGCTGAACTGTCCCACAAAATAACGATTAAAATCAGTAAGGTAATGGTGCTCTATACACAAATGACAGCGCCTGCACATCCAGCATGTCAATGCTAATACATGAAAATCATGTTTGCTTTTATTAGTGTATATTAGCGTTCATTTGCGGTAAAAATGCTTTTGGCTTTTGGCTTTTGGCTTTTAGCAAGTCCTATACGGATAGCCTGGACTTATTAGCTATCCGCTGAAGCCTTTTTAGCCTGGTGTGAATGATGCTGGCTATGTGACTTTTTGTTTCTGTTATGGTGCCTCGAGCCCTGCTGGTTCCGATTCCCTGATCGATCTCCCTGCCGGTGTCCATGTTTGCGATTCTGGCCGCCATATCGCTCAACCCTGGCTCTGGGCTTCGGCTCTACCAGCAAATCGCTGCTGACGGCTTCATTGGGAATACTATGGCCGACAAATTCCTCAATTTCAGTTAGAAAATGGGCATAGTCTTCACAGGCAAAACTAATTGCCGTGCCAGAAGCACCGGCTCGGGCGGTGCGGCCAATGCGATGCACATAATCTTCAGCCTGCTGCGGTAAATCAAAATTAAACACATGGCTCACCTCAGGGATATGCAGGCCACGCGCCGCCACATCGGTGGCCACCAGTATTTTATATTCACCATCCTGAAATTGCTTTAACAGACTCTGCCGCTTTTTCTGGGGCACATCGCCGGAAAGAATCGCCGGCGGGTAATCATTGCCCGTTAACCAGGCATTAATATTTTCTGCTACACGTTTAGTATTGACAAAGATAATGCTGCGGGTGGGGTTTTCTTTCTGAAACAGGCCTAATAACAGGGGGATTTTTTCATTGTTTGCGGGGTAGTAAACCCGTTCTTCAATTTTATCCGCGGTTCGGTTCTCAGACTGAATTTTAATATGCTGCGGCGCATTCATATGCTCATAGGCCAGCTCCTGCACGCGGAAAGACAGGGTGGCGGAAAATAACATGCTCAACCGCTGGGTAGGTTCAGGACAGCGGCGTATTAAATAACGAATATCATTAATAAAGCCCAGATCGAACATGCGATCGGCCTCATCTAATACCAGAGACTGCACCATTTTCAGGTTATAAATATGCTGTTTGAAAAAATCGATCAGTCGGCCGGGGGTGCCAATTAAGATATCCACACCCTCACTAATGGATTTTTGCTGCTGCTCATAATCGGTGCCACCATAAATTAATGCCAGTTTGAGTCCGGTCTGGCTGCCAATTAGCTGCGCATCTTTATGAATCTGTATTGCCAGCTCCCGGGTCGGGGCCAGTATCAAAGCCCGCGGCTGGTTAGGTTTGCGACCTTCTGCTGCAGGCTCGGTCATCAACCTGTTATAAACTGCAACCAGAAAGGCAATGGTCTTGCCGGTACCGGTTTGTGCCTCTCCCGCGACATCGGTGCCTGCCAGTGATAGCGGCAGGCTGTCTGCCTGAATCGGGGTGCATTGTTGAAATCCGGCCTGATTCAGTCCTTGCAGAAGTGAATCAGGTAATTTATATTGATCAAATCGTTGATCAGTCAGATGTGTACTCATGGGTGTAGCTTAAAGCAACAGGCCGGACTGTACAAATCTGAAAAAATCGCTAATAATAAATATCCCGTCTTAAAGTCAATCAGCCTGTATAATATGTACTCAAGATTGGTTATTAGACCTGAAAATTCCAAACCCGGAGGTTAAACACTGTGAGTGAGATAGTTCATGTATCTGATGACAGTTTCGAAAGTGATGTACTAAATTCTGATGTACCCGTGCTGGTTGATTACTGGGCAGAATGGTGCGGACCCTGCAAAATGATTGCGCCGATATTAGAAGAAATCGCCGGTGATTATGATGGCAAGATAAAAATCACTAAACTGAATATTGATGAAAACCCGGGTACACCACCCAAATTTGGTATTCGTGGTATTCCTACACTGATGCTGTTTAAAAATGGTGAAGTGGAAGCTACCAAAGTAGGTGCCTTATCAAAATCACAGTTAACCGCATTTCTGGACAGTAATATTTAATATCAGGCAGATCGTCTAAAACATAGACGATCTGCAAATTGTGTGCTATATTTCATCAAATAACAATCGCAGCCGGCAAATTCTTAGCCGACCTGAATGCGATCTTTAAAAAAAACTGGCTAAATCCAGCCTGAAAGCTCATTTAAAAAACCAAGAATTTATTTTTATCAATATCTTTATTTATCCAGCTATATGTTTAATTAAGGCATATTCCGTCTAATCATAACCATTCAAAACTATTCCTATTATGAATCTATCTGAACTAAAGAAAAAACCCTCACCTGAACTTGTTGAAATCGCTCAATCCATGAAACTGGAAAATCTGGCCCGAGCAAAAAAACAGGACATTATATTTGCCATTCTCAAAGCTCACGCCAAAAGTGGTGAAGATATTTTTGGCGATGGTGTGCTGGAAATTTTACAGGATGGCTTCGGTTTTTTAAGATCCGCCGAAGGCTCATACCTGGCCGGCCCGGATGATATTTATGTATCACCCAGTCAGATCAGACGCTTTGGTTTAAGAACCGGAGATACTCTGGCTGGAAAGATAAGGCCACCTAAAGATAGCGAGCGATATTTCGCAATGTTGAAGGTCGATACCATTAATTTTGATCCACCAGAGCAGGCAAAAAATAAAGTCGCATTTGAAAATTTAACCCCATTACACCCGGAAGAACGTTTAAGCCTGGAGCGGGGGAATGGTAGCTCAGAAGATATTACCGGTCGGATTATTGACCTGGTTTCACCCATTGGTAAAGGCCAGCGTGGTTTGATTGTATCGCCACCCAAAGCCGGTAAAACCATGTTGCTTAGTAATATGGCGCAATCGATTGCAGCTAACCATCCCGAATGTTATCTCATTGTTCTGCTTATCGATGAGCGCCCTGAAGAAGTAACCGAAATGCAGCGCATGGTGCGCGGTGAAGTGGTGTCATCGACGTTTGATGAACCCGCCAGCCGTCATGTACAGGTTGCAGAAATGGTTATTGAAAAAGCCAAACGCCTGGCTGAGCATAAAAAAGACGTGGTGATTTTATTAGACTCAATTACCCGACTGGCTCGTGCATACAACACCGTAATTCCGTCATCGGGTAAAGTGCTTACCGGTGGTGTAGATGCCCATGCATTGCATCGCCCAAAACGTTTCTTCGGTGCTGCACGTAATATCGAAGAAGGCGGCAGCATTACGATTATGGCGACTGCACTGATAGATACCGGCTCTAAAATGGATGAGGTTATCTACGAAGAGTTTAAGGGCACAGGTAACTCTGAAATTCACCTGGATCGTAAGATTACAGAAAAACGTATTTACCCTGGCATTAATATAAACCGATCTGGCACACGTCGTGAAGAAAAACTCACAGACGCAGATGAGCTGCAAATGATGTGGGTACTGCGCAAGGTGCTGCATCCAATGGATGAAACTGCGGCAATTGAGTTTATGTTAGAGCGTTTATCAAGAACCAAAACCAACAACGAATTCTTCGACCTGATGAAAAAGGGTTAATCGAGACCGATTGTACATATGTACAATCGCAGCTCGATTAACGACCCGCAGGGATGCGGGGCCGGGAGTGCGGCACCATGGAAGGTAGTGTCCT
>QIDK01000099.1 GCA_003228405.1 Gammaproteobacteria bacterium
AATTAAATGGAAAATGGTTACCACCTGGCCAAAAAACTTTCCGGTTTTGGGCACGGGCGCCAACCAGTTAGCAAAACTCATCACTGATATGACCAATGGTCGTATTAAAGTAAAAGTTTACGGTGGTGGAGAGTTAGTGCCAGCCTTCGAAGTATTTGATGCGGTATCACGAGGCACGGCACAAATGGGTCACGGTGCAGCTTATTACTGGAAAGGGAAAATTGAAGAAGCCCAGTTTTTCTCAACGGTGCCGTTCGGTCTTAATTCACAGGAAATGACAGCATGGTTGTATCATGGTGGTGGTATGGAATTGTGGCAGGAGACTTACGAACCGTTCGGCGTTATCCCAGCAGCCGCAGGCAACACAACCGTACAAATGGCGGGCTGGTTTAACAAAGAGATAAACAGTGTTAATGATTTAAAAGGCTTAAAGATGCGCATCCCGGGTCTTGGCGGTGAAGTGCTGAAACGTGCAGGCGGTACACCGGTCAATTTACCGGGTGGCGAATTGTTTACTTCATTAAAAACCGGCGCCATCGACGCCACAGAATGGGTCGGCCCCTATAACGACCTGGCTTTTGGTTTGCACAAAGCTGCTAAATATTATTACTACCCCGGCTGGCACGAACCGGGTACAACACTCGAAGCCCTCATTAATAAAAAAGCCTTTGATATCTTGCCAAAAGATTTGCAGACAATTGTTTTAAATGCATGCAAAGTTGTTAACCAGGATATGTCAACCGAGTACACAGCGAAAAATAATGCGGCACTCGATACACTGGTTAACAAACACAAAGTTGATTTGCGCAGACTGCCAGATGATGTGCTGGAAAAACTCAAGACGCTGTCAGATGAGGTGGTATCAGAACTTGCCGGAAAAAATAAAGCCGCCGAAAGAATTTATGCCTCATACAATAAGTTCAGAAAGCAGGTAACGGCATGGCATGAAATATCAGAAAAAATTTATTACAACGTGCGTTAGTTAAAAACATGTAATGACAGAAGTGCCATCACCCTGTGTGCGTAACTGCTGTCTTGATGGTGATGATATTTGCCTGGGTTGTTTTCGAACCATCGAAGAAATAATAAAATGGGGCGAGGCTGATCAGAATGAAAAACTCAGGATTTTAACGAAGGCAAAGCAACGGCAAGAGGCCAGGGAAAATTAATGCGGGTCGTTATCAATCCTAATATGAAAGATCTGTGTTGGCTATATTAGGAATAATTGTGCTCTGACACCTATTCTCGTGTTCTCGTGTGTTTTTACAGCTACGCACGAATTTTTAGTGACTTGCACGGAGAAAACCTCTGTCATGAAAGCTGCAAGAAGCCTGTAGAATCTTCCTATGGATATCCTTTGCACATGACGGATTGGAAACCGACCGCCTGCATTCTGTGCTCACGCAACTGTGGCCTGAGCGTGCAAACAGAAAATGGCCGTCTGGTAAAAATTCGCGGTGACAAACAACACCCGATTAGCGCCGGATACCTGTGCCAGAAAGCCACGCGGCTGGATTACTATCAGAATCATGCAGACCGGCTAAGCCAGCCGCTGAGAAAAACGGCCGATGGAAGCTTCGAAGCCATCTCCTGGGATACCGCGATTTCAGAAATTGCGTCCAGACTGCTGGCGCTACGCGGTACCCACGGCAAGCGCTGCCTGGCCTATTACGGCGGAGGCGGGCAGGGTAATCATATCGGCGCGATGTATGCCAGTGCGTTTCGCTCTACATTGGGAATCCCTCACTACTATTCCGCCCTGGCACAGGAAAAGACGGGAGATTTTTGGGTAAACGGTCAACTGTTCGGCCGGCAGACCTGCCACATCACCGAAGATATCGAGCACAGCGATTGTGTCATGTTTATCGGTACCAACCCCTGGCAGGCGCACGGCATCCGCAACGCCCGAACTGCCCTGAAAGACATCGCAAAGAATCCTGAACGCACCATGATTGTCGTGGATCCACGCTGTACCAAGACGGCAAAGATGGCTGACATTCACCTCCAGTTGCGACCCGGTACCGATGCTTTTCTACTGTCGGCGATGCTGGCGATCATCGTGCGCGAAAACCTGCAGGACACGTCGTTCCTGGATCAGCACACAACAGGTTTCAGCGCACTGCGCGAAGTCTTGATGGAAGTTCCGGTCGACGACTATATAACGCGGGCCGGACTTGAACGGGATGCCGTACAGGCAGCAACACGGCGACTGGCGACAGCAAACAGTGCTGCCGTGCGCGTCGACCTGGGAATACAGCAGAGTCTGAACAGTACCCTCAACTCGTACCTTGAAAAATTGCTGTTTCTGGTTACCGGTAACCTGGGCAAGAAGGGCGGCAACAACTTCCACAGTTTTTTTATTCCCCTGATCGCTCACTCCGAAGCGCGTGGCAAGCGCCATCCGCTACCAAAGACTGCTGTCACTGGTGTACCCGAGATCGCCGGTCTATTCCCACCCAATGTGCTGCCAGCCGAAATCGACACCGAGCATGCCGCACGCACACGCGCCCTGATCGTGGACAGCGCCAACCCGGCGGTATCGGCAGCTGATACGCAGGCGTATCGTCAGGCCTTTGACAAGCTGGAACTACTGGTGGTCGTCGATGTTGCGATGTCAGAAACCGCACAACAGGCCCACTACGTGTTACCCGCTGCATCCCAGTTCGAAAAATGGGAGGCCACCTTTTTTAACCTGGACTTCCCGGTAAATGGTTTCCACCTGAGGAAACCGCTGTTTGCACCCCTGGCGAACACCTTGCCCGAGCCTGAAATCTACCAGCGTCTGGCGATTGCCACGGGCAGTATACCGAAGACATTCCCGCTGTTGAGTGCGGCAGCGCGCCTGCATCAGCGTTGGCCCGGTCTCGGCATTTTTCGCAACATGCTGATCATGACGCTGGCCTTACGCCCTCGCCTGAAGCGGGCGTTGCCTTTCCTGCTACGCGAAACACTCGGCCAGACACTGCCTGCTGGTGCGGCAGCGGCGGCGCCTTTCTGGGGTGCCAGTCAGCTGTATGTGCGGCGACACGCGGCGGCAGTATGCCGCACGGGTCTGAAGGGACGCGGTGCACAACTGGCCGAGCGCTTGTTCGAGCGCATTATGAACGACCACAGCGGAACCTTGTTAAGCGAGCACCAGTACGAAGACACCTGGTCATTCATTCGGCATGCCGACGGTAAAGTGCATCTCCAGATACCTGAAATGCTCGATGCACTACAGGCGTTGCGTGATCAACGTTGCGACGAACAGAAAGACTATCCCCTGGTACTGATCGCCGGAGAGCGGCGCAGCTTCAATGCCAACACCATTTTCCGTGACCCTCTCTGGAGAAAAGGAGACCCGGAAGGTGCCTTGCGTATTCACCCGCAAGACGCTGCGCTTTACCACCTGCAAGACGGAGCATCTGCGATCTGCGAATCAGAGCGCGGCAGCCTGACGGTCCAGATAAAAATCTGTGACAGTGTGCGCCCGGGTGTGGTCAGCCTGCCGCACGGCTACGGTCTCGACTACCCTGATAAAAACGGTAAGCGCCAGGCGCACGGCCCGCAGATTAACCTGCTCACAGATGTTAAGCATTGTGATCCGATCAGTGCGACACCGTTTCACAAGTACGTGCCGGTAAAGTTGTTCGTGAACTACCAGTAGAGCTGGGGGGAATGGGCATTTATTCTTCCTGTGCTTTGCTGAGCTAAAGGGCTCTGATCCCTTAATTGCTTGCCTTAATTGATTACCCGGTATGCAACACACGGTTAAGTGTTCTGGCAGCTTTCATGCAGAAAGCTTATACAGTACAAAATAAAGGAACCATAAATTACTGAAGGCAATAATAAAGCCGAAGGCAGATCTGGCATACATCGGTATAGCATTTGATTTATAAAAAAACCAGATAAGCAATAATTCTGAAACCAGCCAAATTAAAGAAATACCAAATAAATTCGATAAAAATTCTTTTTTATCGAATGGCGCATTTTGAAGGCTTGTGAATAAAGCGATAATAGAAAATACACACATCAGTGAATAAAATAATGCGCTTGCTTTTTTCTTCCAGGGTTTAGTCTCTGTGCTAAGAGCTTTTTGTATTATTGTTTTTATCATTGCTTTTAATGTTTAGGGGTTCATTATCTGGCTGGGCTCGCTAGATATATACATTTTTAATAAAAGATAAATTATTTACAGGATTAAATACTATATCGAAAGATTGCATGGTTGCTATTTCTTTTGTTGTTTTATTGGGGATTAGAGATGCAATATGTTCAAATTTCTTTCCCTGGTATTCAAACGTGTAAATAACGCCTAAATCAAAAGAATTTTTAATTTTATTGTGAGAGATTGTTGCCTCTATTATCGTGCCATTTTTAAAAGCAATATATATCGAGTACCACCACCAGATTATAAATGGCCAAAGGCAGGCAGATAAGCTAATAAATATAATTGGAGATAAGTAAAGAATTTCCAGAACTGTATAATTATCTCTGGTTGACTCTGAATATATAAACAAACCAACTGCTATAGTTGCAAAAAAAACTGGAAGCCAGGCACACATGAATGCGCCGGTATCATTTTTTATTATACTTTTGAGTTTGGGCGTCTTCCTCATTTTGTTCTTTTACGGATATTTGGGGTCAGAGTAAAAACTACTTTACCTGTTCTGCAGAGCAGAATGAAACGGCGTGGCGTATTGAGAGCGCTTTTAACGGTAGTAGTTAATACTAAATGGCTTCATTTTTATTAGAGGTTGCTGCTATATACCCAATTAACATGATACCGCTAAAAAGATAGTTGTCAGATAATATGTTCGAATAAGGAATAAACGCTGACAATAAGTCATTTTTTCCAGTAAACCATACTACAAAAAAACAAATAGATGTTGCTACGAACAGCCGGGCCATAATTTTGCCGAGAACTCGTTTATTTCTATCCTTAAAATTACTCCCAATAACAATCAATATTAAACTACGTCTACATTTTTAATTGTAGGTCGTTTTGTGGGGAATTCTACCGATTGATGTCATATCCAGCAAATTCTACACCGGAAATTTTAGCGAGCTCTGAATCTATTGTGGCGATGTCATTTTTATTGAAACCGTTGAGATGGTCGTGACCGCATGCTCTTGCCATCACCTGCATTAATTCAACAGACGATTCAAAGAACCTGTTTAATTTTTGTGCAGCGCCATCAATATTCAGTCGTTGCCGTAATTCCAGCTTTTGTGTAGCGATACCGGCAGGGCAGTTATTGGTGTGACATATTCTTGCGCCAATACAACCAATGGCCTGCATGGCGCTGTTTGAAAGTGCAATGCCGTCTGCGCCTAAAGCCATGGCTTTTATAAAATCACTGGGCACTCTTAAGCCACCGGTTACAATGAGCGTTACTTTTCCGCTCAGGCCCTGTTTGTCCAGATAATGCCTTGCGCGCGCCAGTGCGGGAATGGTAGCTACACTAATGTGATCGCGAAACAGCAGCGGCGCTGCGCCGGTGCCACCACCGCGACCATCAAGAATAATATAATCTGCGCTGGCTTCGATAGCGAAGGCAATGTCTTTTTCGATATGATTGGCGCTTAGTTTAAAGCCGATAGGGACTCCGCCAGAAATTTCACGCACACGATCCGCAAACTTTTTAAAGTCTTCAGGAGCGCTTAAGTCAGCAAAGGTCGGCGGAGATATCGCGGCTTCGCCCTCTGGAATGCCGCGCACTTCAGGAATTCGGCCGGTGTTCTTTATTCCGGGTAGATGACCGCCGGTTCCGGTTTTTGCTCCCTGGCCACCTTTAAAGTGAAACGCCTGTATTTTTTCCATGAGGGATTCGTTATAGCCGAACATGGCGCTGGCAAGCTCGTAAAAATAATGGCTATTGGCTTGCTGTTCTTCAGGCAGCATGCCACCTTCGCCAGAGCATATCCCGGTGCCGGCTAGTTCAGCACCTTTGGCGAGGGAGATTTTTGCTTCTTCTGATAAAGCGCCGAAACTCATATCAGAAACAAATAATGGGATACTTAGAGTCAACGGCTTTTTGCATTCCGGGCCGATGACCAGTTCGGTTCTAACACCCACATCTTCCAGCAGGGGTTTAGTCGCTAACTGCGCAGTCATGATTTGTATATCATCCCACTGGGGTAGTTTGTTACGTGGTGTGCCCATCGCCCCCATAGGGCCATGATGACCAAAGTTCGACAGGCCATCACGCGCCAGTTGATGAATGAACTCTACGGCAGGTTCTTCCGGTGTGGCACGTGGTTTGGGTACAGGGCTTTCATCGGCATCGATGCCGGGGCCTTCCTTGCCAATCTGGTCATCTGAAAAATGTTTATGAGAGCCATCGCAAAAAGGCGTATTGCGCGTGTGTTTACAGGCGCACAAATAAGCATCATCGTCATCAACATCTGAAACTATGACGCGTGGTGTGAATGCTGTACCAGCATGTGATCCATCACAAAAGGGCTGGCTTCGAGATTTTCCGCATGTGCAGAAATGATATTCCTGGCCCTTTTTAAGGCTGACTTTTACGGGTTTGTTATCTGCTATAACCGGATTGTTCATGCGTACCTCTACAAAGGATAAAGCAACTGGATTCAGAAGAATAAAAGCCTCGCACACAAAAGGCAATAATTATTGAAAAGGCACTATAGATATTATTGTGGCGTAGAGAGGAGAAAGGGTTTTTAAATAGTTATTTGAGTTAAAGGGTTCTGAGCCCCTTACTCGTCTGTGGGGTGAGAAATGCCAGTGAACTTAAAAATGAGCTTGCTAAAGGGTTTATTCATTGGGCGTAAAACATAAGCTGCAGCAGCAGGCATTAACCCGTAGAAGAACCTTTCCTCGTTGTCCTGGGCGACAAATATTACTAATACTGCGATAAGTGCGATAGTCAACAGGATGTAAATAATCCATGCCATTTTAGTATAGAAAATATACTTGTCATTTTGATTTGTGGTCATACTGTTCGATACCTAATAGTTATTGTTGCAAATGCACGAAAACCCGAATTTTATAATGCCATGCAATTATTGTATAGCGTCTATTTTCTTATATTTTATTAAATCAGTTTTCCTTATGTATAACAGGATATAAAATAATACAGGGATGCCAAATTTTGCAATATGTTCTATTAAAGACAGCGAGATGTCTGTAGATATATATACATTTATAACTATATAAGAATTTATCAAAAAATAAAAACTAAAAAACATAATCACGCCATTATTATAAAAGGTGTACTTATTTGTTTTTATTAAAATTAATGAAATACAAGAAAATAGCACAAACGAAATATGTGTAAGTATTTCTAGTGGACTGGTATTCACAGAGTTATCTCTAAAATAATATGAATATATTGCAGACAAAGCTATTAATGTCCATGCTATTGTAATTATTTTTAGTAATGTCTTCCTGTGCTTCATGTTGTTTTACTAACCTGATGTTGAGCTAAGCAGAAGTTGCGTTGTTTGCGCCGATCTGGTTGAGCGATTTGTTAACTGCACACGGTTTAATATCTCTAGTTAGCTCGTGTGCTTGAAACCCACCCCAAATGGATAGCCCTGCTAAGAATATAATTATAGAAAATATGCCCAAAGGCTGCACTTTTGCAGCAGCACCATACTTATACTTTGTGGGTCTGAACACTTTCTCGTTAGGCAATGGGTTTTGGCCAAATTTGATGACTTTAATGCTACGCACGCCCTCAAACAAGAATAGAATTATCCCAAGTGACAATGGCATAAAGACAAACAAGCCATATAATACTAAATGGACACCATTTATGTTTCCGTAATTGTAGCAATTGGCATTTTCTGAGTATTCGGAGAGCCAATCAAAAAACCAGAATTGCGCAACAAGATAAGTCGGTATAGCCCAGGCTAGCATTTTGAGAACAAGTACAATGCGCTCTCTCTTGGTATATTCCGGTGCGTATTCACTCATTTATGCAGTTAACGCTTGAGCCCAGTTGGCCACAATACAGAGCGAATCTGCGTGACTTGTTATGTGCGACCAGGGCACCTGACATGCGTAGACCAGCCACTCCGTGACCAAAAATCAATAGTGTTTTCGTCGACAATATTATATTTTGGATCATTAATAATTGTTGTATTGTCACGATAAGTGTCTTCTGCAAAGCAACCACCTGGCCCGCAAAATGAAATGTAGTATAAGTTATCACCTGCCGGGCCGATAGCCCAGCCCCACTCGTCATTGCAGTTTTCATCTTTCCAGAATCCGGCGTATGGATGCGATTCTGACTTAGCAGCATTTTCTTCAACGTGCCAATTAGGTTCATGCGTAAACCAAAAATAAGCTATTACTGCAGCTGCAATTAATACTAAAACCAGTATTGCGTATAGTGTTATTTTTAAAATCCGTTTCATATTTTATTGCACATAGCGGTTGAGCTAACTTGGCGGCGCGTTTTTTGCGCCGGTCAAGTTTAGTGGTTTGTTATACCTAATTATTTTCATTAAATAATTTTTTAAGTTTGTTATTTAATATTAGTTGCATTTCATCGTTTTTATTTTTGCTGGTATTTCTCTTGCCGGATAAAGTAATTGGGCATTGATTAAGGTTGCTGTCAAGTAATGCACAAATAGACGCAGCTATAACAATTTCAGTTATAACAGAAAATGAATTGTTATTTTTTTCAGGTGTTTTTTGCTTGTTGGATTTTTTATCCGCCGCAAGTGCTAGTGCTATTATGAAGGAGACAGGCTTGTATTTTTTCTGGAATGATTCGTAAGGAAGAGCCAGCGATTCTTTTGCTTTAGAAACTTTCATATTAATAGGTAATTGAAATATTTCTTTGTCTTCGGCGCTTCTAATGACAATAGAGCCGTTGCAGCTAGCATTTTTTTCTGTATCTGAGTAGGTTAAATGGACATTCCAGAAGTCTTTTGTTGTTTTTAATTTGTATCTTGCTGCATATTCAGGTGTTTTACTTAGAATAATATTCTCTTCGAACAAGCTATTTTGTGGTGTAGGTTCTGCAATAGATGGCCATGTTCCATTGTCGTGTCGTTTAGAGCAGGCGGTTGATACAAGGTACATTATCGGTGCTACCACCTGATTATTGTACTGATTAATAGCTTCAGAAAACTTATTGATGAGATTGGATGTCTCTTGGTTGTTTTTTCTAGACGTGTGGTTACTACAAGCGGTAGCAGTAAACAATAATATTAATACTAAAAATCG
>QIDK01000071.1 GCA_003228405.1 Gammaproteobacteria bacterium
AAATGCTTTTTGCTTTTAGAGATATTTGTGGGGATAGCTCAGGGACAGAGCGCCCCATATCAATTAAAAATGGGCACCGGTCTGTCCCCGATGCAGATGAGTCTTAACAGTGCAACCATCCAATGAACAAATAAAACTGACTAATTCCACTTATAGCTAATAAAAGACATTAACAAATTTCGATATTCCTTCTACTAACTGGGTTCAATCAAGATACAATACAGGCTTTAATCCATGAGTAGCATCAAAATTATTTACAACAATAATGACTTTTAAGTATCTCTGTTTAAATAGTGCCCTGCTAGCACTCACCCCTACACTGTTATGGGGAACTGAGACAACAAACCCTGATGTTGTTTCATTCAGCCAATGCCCGGCAGATAGCTACTCTTCATTACAATATACTCCGCCTCCTGTATTTTCAGATGACAGCTTAGGCGCAACCGATGTAAGCGCCGAACAGGTGCAAAACATAGGCAAATCTATTAGCATTTTTACGGGTGATGTTTTAATAGAGCAACATCAGTTACGCCTGCATGCAGATAAGGCGATACACAATAAAGACACTCAGAAACTACAACTTGAAGGAAAGATACATGGTGATACGGGAAATATGGCCATCAGTGCGGATAGTGGCTGGCTAAACTTACAGACGAATGCAGGTGAATTTGTTAATAGCACTTATTACATGCCCGAGACTCATCTTCTGGGTAAAGCACCCTTATTCAGCATTTCTGAGAACAATACGTCCATATTACTTGATACACAGTTTTCTACCTGCCCCCCGGGTAAGCAGGACTGGCATCTGGATACCGCATGGCTGGAGTTAGACCAGAACAGAGCTGTTGGCACTGCCAAACACACGGTTTTCTGGTTAAGTGAAGTTCCTGTATTTTATTTTCCATGGATTCAGTTCCCTCTGGGCGATGAACGCCGCTCTGGTCTTTTAACACCCAGCATTGGTTCATCCAGCTCCAAAGGCTTTGAGTTTAGTCTCCCCTGGTACTGGAATATTGCACCCAATCAGGATGCGGTGATCACACCCGTCTATATGAATAACCGTGGCCCCATGCTAGCCACCGATTATCGATACCTTAGCCACACTAGCCGCGGCAATTTAAATTTTGAATATTTAAATAATGACAAAGAGTTGAATGAACAACGCTACCTGTTTCATTTTGATAACAAGAGCATAATTACTGATAAACTTAGCTTTAACTTACTGCTGAATGATGCCTCCGATGCAGAGTATTTAAAAGATATGGGAAGTAATTTTAGCACCACCAACATCACCCACCTTGAAAGAAATGCAAACTTTAATTACGCAGGCGATAGCTGGAGCGCAGGGCTAATGGCGCAAACTTTTCAGACAATTGATAACAATATCGCCCTGAATAACCGGCCTTACCGCCGTTTGCCGCAGATTACACTACAGGCAAAAGAAGATTATTTTGAAAGCGATAATAGCTATCTACAGGCCTCATTGAACACTGAATGGGTTGAATTTGAACACGAAAGCACCACTAAAGCACAGGGATCACGATTTCACATTTATCCTAAACTAAGCTTGCCTGTAGAAAGTAATGCATGGTTTATTAAGCCATCTGCAGGTTACATATTCACTCAGTATGATACAACCGATACCACTGGTGTTGATGCTAACCTTGATAACAGAGGCTTAAGTGTTATCAGCCTTGATAGCGGCCTGTTTTTTGAGCGCGATATGTCAGCCAGCTCATTTATACAAACACTCGAACCCAGATTATTTTATCTAAATATTCCATATAAAGATCAGTCAGCAATTCCTGTTTTTGACTCATCAAAGCAGGATTTTAGCTTTGCCTCATTATTTCGAGAAAATAGATTTAATGGCATAGATAGAATTGGTGATGCAAACCAGTTAACACTTGCGCTTAGTTCCCGTATCCTGAATAAAAACAATGGGCGTGAACTATTTAATATAAGCATTGGTCAAATTTACTACTTTGAAGATCAGCGGGTTTCTTTGAATAATATAGTTAATACCTCTAATAACTCCGATATTATTACCGAAGTTGGTGGCAGCCTGAATCGCTGGAAAGCTCGTGCCACGTATCAATGGAACACTGAAACAGATAGCTCTGATAAACGCAGCGTGCAGTTAAACTATGCAACATCTAACAAATCTGTATTTAATATTGGCTACCGTTTTTATCGAGACCCGATTAATGAAATAAATAACTTAGAACAAACCGACCTGTCTTTTGTCTGGCCATTTGCAAGAAACTATTCGTTATTAAGTCGCTGGAATTATTCACTTACAGAAGAACGTGATAATGCAACCATGGTAGGTATTGAATACGAATCCTGCTGCTGGGCAATACGGTTATTATCACAGCGTTACATTACTGATAGCGCCAGAAATACTGATGACCCATATAATACATCTATTATGCTGCAGTTTGTTCTTAAAGGCTTTGGCAGCATAACTGACAAAGAAGCAACCAACACCCTTAAATATGCTATCCTTGGCTATCAACCGGATTTCTAATATGCAGCTCCACAGTATGAAATTTTTATCCCTGTTATTTAGCACCTGCTTTACACTTTTTTCTTCAACTGCATTTGCTATTGAAGAACTCGACTCAATTGCAGTAATTGTAAATGAAAGCATCATCAGCAAGCAGGAAATTAACAACCAGCTAAATGATTTCAAACGTCAGATGCAAATCCAGGGCCAGTCACCCCCTCCTGAAAAACTGTTAAAAAAGCAGGTTATTGAGCGCATTATTATAAATAGCATTCAATTGCAGTTAGCAAAAGCTCAGGGTATCGTTATAGATGATCTGAGCCTGAACAGGGCTCTGGAATCTATTGCCAAAAGAAACAGAACCACGCTAGACAAAATGCATCGCATGCTGGAAAAAAAAGGCATCCGCTACGAGAATTTTCGTGAGCAAACTCGCAAAGACATGGTAATTCGTCAATTACAGCAACGCATGATTTTTAGCCAGGTAAAAGTTTCACAACAGGAAATAGATATTTTCCTGGAACAACAAAAGCAGTCAGGTGATGCAGCAAATGATAAATATCATCTTGCCCATATTCTTATAGCTACGCCCGAAGCTGCATCGCCAGAAGATGTAAGCAATGCTTTAAAAAAAGCCAAAAAGGCTATAACGCAGCTTAAAAATGGTGACTCATTCAATGATGTCGCATTACGTTTTTCAGATGGTCGACACGCATTAAAAGGTGGCGACCTTGGCTGGCGTAGCGCTGCCCAGCTACCATCCCTATTTCTTGATGCAACCCGTAATCTAAATATAAATCAGATTTCAGAACCTTTACGTAGTGCAGGTGGATTTCATATACTTAAATTACTGGAAAGGAAAACTCAACAGCATATTGTTAAACAGACTCTTGCCAGGCACATTTTAATACAGGCAGATGAAATCACCACAGATGAAGATGCCCGAAAAAAACTGGTGCAGGTTAAAAAAAGGCTTGATAAGGGCGAAGATTTTACCAAACTTGCTGCAGAATTTTCACAGGATCCTGGCTCTAAAAATACAGGAGGTGATTTAGGCTGGGCAACCGAAGGTACCTATGTGCCCCGGTTTACACAGGTTATGAATTCTCTTAAGAAAAATCAGACTTCAGAACCTTTTAAAAGCCAGTTTGGCTGGCATATTCTTCAGGTTCTTGATCGCCGAGATCAGGATGATACTGTACAGCTTATTCGTAACAAGGCTAAAGCTGCCATACAGAACCGCAAAGCAGATGAAGAACTACAGCTATGGTTACGCCGTGCTCGTGATGAAGCTTATGTTGAATATCGTATAGAGATTGATGGTTAAAAATGCTACCCGTAATTGCAATTACACCTGGTGAGCCTGCAGGTATTGGCCCCGACCTCGCAATTCTAACGGCACATAATGAATTCAAATGTAATAGAATTTATTTTTCTGATCCTGACTTACTTTGTGAGCGAGCCCAGGCTCTCAATTTAGAAGTCAATATTCAAACGCTTTCATCGCTTGAATCAATTCCGCAGCCTGATAGCAATACCATGCTTGTATGGCCCGTAAAATTATCTGAAAGAGTGCAAGCTGGATCACTAAATATAAATAATTCGCACTATGTTTTAGAGTGCATTCGTGTTGCAGTTAAATCGCAGCAAAACAATCAGACACAGGCACTGGTAACCGGCCCGATTCACAAAGGCATAATTAATAACGCAGGCATTGCCTTTTCTGGCCATACAGAATATCTTGCTGAATTAACGTCAGGTACACCAGTGATGATGCTGGCAGCTGAGGCTGAAAAATTACGCGTTGCACTGGCTACAACTCACCTGCCATTAAGCCAGGTAAGCGGCGCCATTAATAAAAATATGCTGCAACAAATTATCACTATTTTACATAATGATTTGCAGCAGAAATACGGCATTAAAAATCCACATATTCTGGTCTGCGGGCTTAACCCTCATGCAGGTGAAGATGGTCATATGGGACTGGAGGAAATTAATATTATTTCACCTGTGTTAGAAAAATTAACACGTCAGGGTTATAATTTAAGCGGTCCAATACCTGCCGATACTGTCTTTACCCCAAAATACCTAAAGACTGCTGATGCTGTTTTAGCCATGTACCATGATCAGGGCCTGCCCGTGTTAAAACACGTCGGCTTTGGTCATGCCATTAACATTACACTGGGCCTGTCGATCATTCGCACATCGGTTGATCATGGTACCGCCCTGAACCTGGCCGCATCTTCACAGGTGAATACAGGTAGCTATGTAGCCGCACTGAATACCGCCATTCATCTTGCAAACAACCAGAATATCGAAATGGTTTATTAAACATGGCTATACAACACCGTGCAAGAAAACGATTTGGACAGAATTTTTTATCTGATCCCGGCATTATTCATCGCATCATACAATGTATTAATCCAAAACCGGGTCAGCGGCTGATTGAAATTGGCCCCGGACTCGGCGCTTTAACCTGCCCCATTTTAAAAATTGTTAATGAGATGGATGTAGTAGAACTGGATAGAGATATCATTCCTAAACTTCAGCTTAATTGCGGCCTTGATCTGGTTCAGTCAAACAAACTAAGAATACACAATGTTGATGTTCTTAATTTTAATTTTTCAGAACTTAACTATGAAAAGCCATTGCGCATTATCGGAAATTTACCCTATAACATTTCAACCCCGATTATTTTTCATCTGGTGGAGTACAGCGATATTATTCAGGACATGTACTTCATGCTGCAAAAAGAAGTGGTGCAGCGATTAGCAGCAAAACCTGACACCAGCAACTACAGCCGTCTGTCGGTAATGGCTCAATATTATTTTCAGGTAACCGCACTTTTTATTGTGCCACCAGAATCATTTGAGCCCATACCAAAAGTAGATTCTGCTATTGTTCGACTAATACCCCATGCAGAAAAACCGATAAAGATCGATGATGATGCAGCCTTCGCTAAACTGATAACCCTGGCATTTTCTCAGCGCAGAAAGACCCTGCGAAATGTATTGAAAGACGTATGCTCAGCACAACAGCTTGAGGCTGCTGGAATTGACCCTGCAGCCCGAGCCCAGTCACTTACCCTGCAGCAATTTGCTGATATTTATAATAGCCTGTAGCCTCACAAGCTGACAGGGGGACCTCTAATGTAAGTATAGAATTAAAGGTCTGTTCGTTATCAGGTCATCACCCTATATACTATGACCAGGAAAAGTAGCTTTCGAAACAGGTCTAGCACCGAAAAATTAGCATGAGGCATGCCTGTAAGCCCCTTCAGCATGCGCAAGCAATTTTGACCTGACCAGCGGTTCCCAGGGCATCGAATATGCTACTGTCTGGTGTATTTTGTATTTAACATGCATTCGGGTTTTCTGGTAAACTGTATAAAAGTCAAAGTGATATTGTTAAATGAATGAAAACCCATATAAGATCAGTGTTGAGGTAACCCCTACTTACATTGAAGAACAGTCCCGGCCTGACCAGGGCCATTATGTATTTTCATATACGGTTACCATTATTAATGACGGCAATCAGCCTGCCCGCCTGCTTACCCGACACTGGGTTATTACTGATGCAATTGGCAGTATTCAGGAAATTAAAGGTGATGGCGTAGTAGGTGAACAACCCCACCTTAAACCTGGTGAAGGCTTCCAGTACACCAGTGGCACTATGATGAAAACATCAAGTGGCTCTATGTCTGGCAGTTATCAGATGATTGCTGATGATGGCTTCCACTTTGATGCCGATATCCCTGAATTCTATTTACTGGCTCCAAGCACTTTACATTAATTCAGGTTGATTTAATGGGGCTAAAATTTAGTTACACACTGTTAGCCCCAATCTATGATGCCATTGTCGCATCTCCTACACAGTCTATGCGTAAAGCCAGTTTACAAAGACTTCATCAGGGCTTACCGCAGAAAGTTTTAATCAACGGTATTGGCACCGGGCTGGATATCCCTTTTCTACCCGAGCAGCATCATTACACAGCAACCGACCTGACCCCTGCCATGCTGGAACGATGTCAGCTTCGAGTTAAACAACATGACTTTGAAATAGAGCTACTGACCGCAGATGTTATGCAACTCCCGTTTGCAGATAATCAGTTTGATATTGTATTAATGAACTTGATACTTGCCGTTGTGCCCGAACCATTAAAAGCATTACAGGAAGCCTGTAGAGTCGTTAAACCCGGCGGCAAAATATATATTATGGACAAGTTCATAAAACCCGGTCAATTTGCTCCTGGGCGTCGCTTTATCAATATTTTTATTCGACATATTGCAACACGTACTGATGTTGTTTTTGAATATTTGCTGGAGCAATGTCCAAATTTACATCTATTGCAGGACAAACCCGCATTTATGAGTGACTGGTTTCGCTTAATCGACCTGCAGAAATTAGACTCCTGATTATGGCTACCTATGCAATCGGTGATATTCAGGGATGCTATTCTCAACTTAAAGAACTGCTCAGTAAACTGGAGTTTAAATCAGACAGGGATAAACTCTGGTTTGCCGGCGATATTGTCAATCGCGGACCCGACTCATTAAAAACTATTCGCTTTATAAAATCTCTGCAGGACAATGCCATAACCGTTCTCGGCAATCACGACCTGCATCTGCTAGCCATCGCTAATGGCCGACGCAAACAGGGTAAGAATGACACCATACAAAATATCCTGGATGCAAGTGACTCAGAACTTTTACTCGACTGGTTAATTCAACGCCCCTTAGTACACTATCAAAAAAAAAATAATGTCTGCCTTGTACATGCTGGTATTTATCCACGCTGGACTATTAATCAGACGTTATGTTATGCCACAGAAATAGAAACTGTTTTACAGGGCCCAAAAGCACATGAGTTTTTTCATCATATGTATGGTGACAAACCAGCAAAATGGTCAAACAATCTAACAGGCTGGGACAGGCTGCGTTTTATTACTAACTGTTTTACACGTATGCGCTATATTAATGATAATTTGAAACTTTGCCTGAAAGATAAAGGCGCCCCAGGCAAACAGGATGCTGATATTCACCCGTGGTTTGAAATGGAAAGAAAAGAAAAAGATTTAAATATTGTGTTTGGACACTGGTCTACACTAAAAAACCCGGAATATGAACATTTACACCCGTTGGATACCGGCTGTTTATGGGGTGGCAAACTTAGCGCACTTAAAATTAACCATAAAATGAAAAAAATAACATCGGTTCAATGCCCCGAATACCGGTTACCCACTTTATAAGTTTAATCACTTACGCTCATATACCACAATATCGAAACTAAAATTATTTCTTTCATCTGCAAGATGTTTTTGTTGCGATATTATATGCCAGTCGTTCAAATCAAAGCTGGGAAACCAGGTATCCCCTTCACATTCTGCTTCCACATGCGTTAGATACATGCGATCAGCTTTATCGATCATCTGCCTGTAAAAGCTGCCGCCACCAATAATCATCACTTCTTCAGCATCGGCAGATAATTCAAGCGCTTCTTCAATACTTTGTGCCGATGTAATTCCATCAGCGGCAAAACCATTGCGACTGATAACAATATTCTGCCTGCCCGGCAGTGGTCTGCCTATAGACTGAAAAGTTTTCCGCCCCATGATCACGGGCTTTCCCATTGTAACCTGTTTAAAATGTTTAAAGTCTGCAGGTAAATGCCAGGGCATTTCATTATAAGCACCGATTAAGTTATTTTTATCCAGCGCAGCGATCAAAGATATTATCATATAGATATGGGGGCTTTAATATGCGGATGTGCTTCGTAATTTGTTAATTCAAAATCTTCAAATTTAAAACCAGATATATCTTTAACCTGAGCGTTAATTTTTACTGCCGGCAAACTAAAAGGCTTGCGGGATAATTGTTCATCTACCTGCTGAAGATGATTACTATACAAATGTGCATCACCTAAAGTATGTATAAAATCACCTACTTCTAAATCTGTTACCTGTGCAATCATCATGGTAAGTAAAGCGTATGACGCTATATTAAATGGCACGCCAAGGAATATGTCAGCACTGCGCTGATACAACTGACAGGACAGTTTCCCATCCGCCACATAAAATTGAAAAAAAGCATGACAGGGCGCCAGAGCCATTTTCCCCAGCTTTACATTGTCCTGTGGTGCGATCGATTCATCTGGTAAATCAGCCACATTCCATGCAGACACTATTATGCGACGACTATCAGGATTAGATTTTAACAACTGGATAATTTCTGCTATCTGATCGATATGATTACCCTGAGGTGATGGCCAGTTACGCCATTGATAGCCATAAACAGGCCCTAAATCTCCAGCGTCATCGGCCCAGGCATCCCAGATTTTCACCCCATTATCAAACAGGTATTTTGTGTTGGTCTCACCTTTTAAAAACCATAGTAATTCATGAATAATAGATTTTAAATGGCATTTTTTAGTCGTCACCAGAGGGAAACCTGCAGCCAGATCAAAGCGCATTTGATAACCGAAAACAGATAAAGTGCCTGTGCCTGTTCGATCACCTTTGTGTACGCCATCATTAATTGCAGATACTGTTTCATGCTTTCTCGGTCGTATGCTTTTCTGTATCTTTTCTGTAGGCCAGAACAAATATAAATATTCCAAATAATATCATCGGTATAGAAAGCTGCTGACCTTTGGTCATCCAGTCGAACATTACAAACCCCAGATGCGCATCCGGTATTCTATAAAATTCGGTAATAAAGCGGAAGCTTCCATAAGCCATCATAAATACGCCACTTACGGCCATGGTTGGGCGTGGCTTTCTGGAATAGATAAAAAGAATAATAAATAGCAGAAGGCCCTCACTTAAGGCCTGATACAGTGATGATGGATGCCGCGCAATTTGGTCTCCATAATCCAGCGCCCAGGGAATTGAAGAGTCAACAGGCCGGCCCCAGAGCTCTTTATTTATAAAGTTTCCAAGACGTCCAAAACCCAGGCCTAGTGGAACCATGGGCGCAATAAAATCACTCACCTGAAAAAATGTTTTGCCGGTTTTTCTACCAAACAAATACAATGCTAAAAAAACACCGAGCATTCCACCATGAAAAGACATGCCGCCTTCCCATATGCGAATTATAATAGCCGGATTGTCGATAAAGTGATCGAAATTATAAAAAAGAATATAGCCAATTCTGCCCCCCAGGATCACCCCAAGAGCACCATAAAATATGACATCAGAAACCTGATCTGTATTCCAGCCGGATTCTGCTTGCTTAGCCCGGTAGTTCCCAAGCCACCAGGCAAATAGAAATGCGAACAGGTACATCAGGCCGTACCAGTGGATATTTGCAAAGCCTAAATCCAGGGCGACCGGGTTTATATCTGGGTATTTAATCATTTGCGTATATTACCAGATAAAGATGGCTTTAAATGCATATTTGCGCCTCAGGGGTCAGAGCCGAATGTCACTTACTTAAGCCAGGATAGCCACAATAGCTGGTTTTTCGTAGGTTGGCGCTGAGGCACGAAGCCCAACTGTGCTGATAGTACA
>QIDK01000188.1 GCA_003228405.1 Gammaproteobacteria bacterium
CTGCGCAGGCAGGAATCTAGCGGCTTTGATAAGCTTATAGACACTGGATACCTGCCTGCGCAGGTATGACGATGTTTTTTTAAGTTAACGGGACTGCAATGTAAGTATCTATTTAAATGTTGTGATCTTATGCGGCAAGGTGTTGAATTATAAAACAGTCATAAGCGTATATTATGAAGACTTTTAGCCCATAAATATTGTTTATTTGATTCAAATCAATAAAGAAATATATAATCATTCAATAAATACCAGAAAACGTCTAATTAAGCCTTAATTACGAGGGTCTCTGGTATATGTGTTCTGTAATTAGCGGTTTTTACCAGAGTTAGCTGCTAATATCCGCGCAAGTTTTTAAATGATCTATATCTCCCCAGGAGGTTATTTATGAATGATGCACCCAGTTGTAAATGTATTATTTCCTATTTATGGACCAATGCGTTAGTTGTCGGTGTATTAGTATTTATGGTATTTGCAGTGATTGACCCTGCAGATATTGCAGTTGCCATGATGCTGGATATAGACGAAGGCCTGTTTCGAATTCAGGCTTATGCGTTTAGCTTTCTGTTTCTGTGGCTTGCATTTGCGGCTTCTACTTTTCTAAACTGCTATTTCACGCGAATGAAATACACTACACAAAACACGGCAAAATAGATTACAGAATTACAAATTTACTAAAATGCCCGGCTTACAGTGCCGGGCCTTCTGTTTTGTTCTTTCCGTGCTTTGCTCAAACTCCCCTGCCGGTTCTTAAAATACACTACTAGTGCCTTTTCCCGGTAGTGTATACAGTGTATCCTATGCCTCTTAACCATCTATAACACTCTGTGGAGAGCAAATTAAATGTCTGATCGCACCGCGATTGTCGCCCGCGATACGCTGGAAACCCAAATAACGGCTGAAATTAATCTGGATGGCAGTGGCCAGTCAAAATTTAATACCGGTGTTCCCTTTCTTGATCACATGCTCGATCAGGTAGCACGTCATGGCCTGATTGATTTAAATATTCAGGCCAAAGGTGATTTAGAAATAGATGCACACCACACGGTAGAAGATATTGGTATTACCCTGGGTCAGGCATTTGCACAGGCGCTGGGCGATAAAACAGGCATTCGGCGCTATGGCCATGCCTATGTGCCATTAGATGAAGCCCTGTCTCGCGTGGTAATTGATTTTTCGGGTCGCCCCGGGCTTGAGATGCCGGTGGAGTTTCCCCGGGCCAGTATCGGCGGCTTTGATGTAGACCTGTTTTTTGAATTTTTTCAGGGCTTTGTAAATCACGCAAACGTCACATTGCACATAGATTCTATACGTGGTCGCAATGCACACCATGTCGCAGAAACCATTTTTAAGGCTTTTGGCCGGGCGCTTCGTATGGCACTGGAAGCAGACCCGCGCATGCAGGGGGTTATGCCGTCTACTAAAGGCAGCCTGTAAGTGGCACAAATTGTTGTCGTTGATTACGGTATGGGTAATTTGCGCTCGGTGGCTAAAGCCATAGAACATGTGGCGCCTAATCAACGCGTTATTATTTCATCCGATGCGGCTGAAATAGCCAATGCAGAACGTATTGTGTTTCCCGGCCAGGGAGCAGCACGAGACTGCATGCGTGAATTAAAAGATCGCAAATTAACCCGGCTGATTTTAGATGCCGCCACAGAAAAACCTTTTCTTGGCATCTGCATGGGCATGCAGGTTCTGTTAGCCCATAGCGAAGAAAATAACGGCATTGACTGCCTCGGTTTATATGAGGGCAATGTGCGTGTCTTTGAAAAAAACGTACAGTCTGCACAGGGTGAAAAATTAAAAATACCGCATATGGGATGGAACGGGGTAGATCAGTGTATAGATCACCCGTTATGGCATAACATTAACAATCACAGCCGCTTTTATTTTGTGCATAGTTATTATATGGATCCGGCGGATAAAAGCCTGATTGCAGCGACCAGTGATTATGGTTTTGAATTTGTTTCTGCCATTGCCAGAGATAAGGTGTTTGCAGTGCAGTGTCATCCTGAAAAAAGCGCCCGGGATGGACTCCAGTTATTGAAAAATTTCACTCAGTGGAATGGGAATTAAAAAGGTAAAAAAATAAAATGTTACTGATACCCGCTATTGATTTAAAAGACGGCCAGTGTGTTCGCCTGCGCCAGGGTAAAATGGAAGACAATACGGTGTTTTCAGATGATCCCGTGGCCATGGCAGGTAAATGGGTAGAAGCGGGTTGCCGACGGCTGCATCTGGTTGATTTAAATGGTGCCTTTGCAGGCAAGCCGGTAAACGCAGACGTTGTGCATAATATTGTAGAAGCTTATCCCGATGTGCCGGTACAGATTGGCGGCGGTATTCGCGATGAAGAAACCATTGAAACCTATTTAGATGCGGGTGTGCGTTATGTCATTATCGGCACTAAAGCGGTTACCGATCCGCACTTTATCAGCGAAATATGCGCCGGATTTCCCGGCCACATTATCGTCGGCCTGGATGCAAAAAATGGCAAGGTAGCCACCGAAGGCTGGTCAAAAGTTTCGCGCCACGATGTGATTGATATGGCGCAGCGCTTTGAAGAAGATGGAGTAGAAGCCATTATTTATACCGACATTTCCCGTGATGGCATGATGCAGGGTGTGAATGTTGAATCCACGGTAAAACTGGCCCAGGCCATTCATATTCCGGTTGTTGCCTCCGGTGGCATTACCAATATGGATGATATTAAAGCCCTGACGAAGGTAGAAGACGAAGGCATTATGGGCGCCATTACCGGGCGTGCAATTTATGAAGGCACGCTGGATTTTGCGGCGGCGCAGAAATGGGTGGATGAACAGGCTTAGAGCACATCATTGCTCGTTCATCTGTAGTCGATAGCCAGAAACAAAATTGTTATCCCCTAATGCCTGTGTCGGGGAATTTGCGAGCGTATATAATTCAACCTGGATTCTCGGCACAGGCATTCGGGAATAACGGAAACACCAAAAATATGTCACTCGCCAAAAGAATTATCCCCTGTTTAGATGTAAAAAATGGTCGCGTCGTTAAAGGCGTGAAATTTGTCGATATTCGCGATGCTGGCGATCCGGTTGAAGTGGCTCGTCGCTATGACCGTGAAGGTGCGGATGAAATAACCTTTTTAGATATCACCGCCAGCTCCGACGACCGCGAAACCATAGTGCATGTTGTTGAGCAGGTTGCAGAGCAGGTTTTTATTCCGTTAACAGTGGGTGGCGGCATACGCGAAGTTAAAGATGTGCGGCGCATGTTAAATGCGGGTGCAGATAAAGTGGCCATCAATACCGCTGCCGTATTTAACCCGGAATTTGTAAAACAAGCCAGTGAACGAGTTGGCTCGCAATGTATTGTGGTAGCCATTGATGCGAAAAAAGTCAGTGCTCAAGCTGAGCCGGATCGATGGGAAATTTTTACCCACGGCGGGCGCAAACCAACAGGGATAGATGCCATAGAATGGGCCAGAAAAATGGCAGATTATGGTGCAGGCGAAATACTCCTGACCAGTATGGATCGAGATGGCACTAAAATTGGCTTTGACCTGGAATTAACCGCTGCCATTAGTGATGCGGTGAGTATTCCTGTTATCGCTTCTGGCGGCGTGGGTAATCTTGATCATCTTGCAGATGGGATTATTAAAGGCAGGGCCGATGCGGTGCTCGCCGCCAGCATATTTCATTTTGCCGAATATTCGGTAGCACAGGCCAAGCAGCATATGGCCTCAAAAGGTATAGAAGTTCGGCTTTAAACACCTCTTTTTCCAGGGGTGAAGTAAAAACATCATTATTCCACCTATGTTAAAATATTCTGATGAACGATGACTGGCTAGATGAAATTAAATGGACTGAAGACGGCCTGGTACCCGCAATCGCGCAGGATGCAGAATCTGGCAGAGTATTAATGCTTGCCTGGATGAACCGTGAATCACTGGGTTTAACCGTAGCAACAGGCGAAGCGGTGTATTATTCGCGCTCACGGCAGAAACTGTGGCATAAAGGCGAAGAATCTGGTCATACTCAAAAAGTGAAATCACTGCGTTTAGACTGTGATGCAGATGTAATTTCCCTGCAAATAGAACAAACCGGTGGTATTGCCTGTCATACAGGTAGAGAAAGCTGTTTTTACCGTGAATTTCAAAATGGTGAATGGGTCACCGTTGATAACGTCATTAAAGACCCCAAAGAAATATATTAAACCTATGAGCGACGTATTATCAAAGCTGGCGGAAGTGCTGGAACAGCGCAAACAGGCCGACCCGGATTCTTCCTATGTTGCTAAACTATATAGTAAGGGGCTGGACAGCATCCTCAAAAAAATAGGTGAAGAAGCCACAGAAACAGTGATGGCCGCCAAAGATGGTGATGCAGAAAAAATTATTTATGAAACCGCAGATTTATGGTTTCACACAATGGTGTTATTAGCGCAGCAGGGCTTAAGCCCTGATGATGTATTAAATGAGCTGGACAGACGATTTGGCCTGTCCGGGCTTGAAGAAAAAGCAGCTCGAAAAAGTTAAACCAGTAAGTTCTGGTGATTGAGTCATTGAGGAGAAAGAAATGGGTTTTAGTATCTGGCAGTTAGCCATTGTATTAGGCATAGTAATTTTATTATTTGGTACAAAAAAGTTACGCAATATCGGCGGAGACATGGGTTCTGCAATTAACAGTTTTAAAAAAGCTATGAAAGATGGTGAAAAAGAAGCGGACAAAGGCCTTGATAGCAAGCTGGAAAGCAAAGAAGGTGATGTTATTGACGCTGAAGTCACTAAAAAAGAAAAAGATAGCGCCTAGTTGCTGATTAACTATTGCTATGTTTGATGTCGGTTTTTTAGAACTCGCGATTATCCTGGTGCTGGGACTTCTGGTGCTGGGCCCTGAGCGCCTGCCAAAAGTAGCTAAAACGGTAGGTTACTGGATTGGTAAAACCAGGCGCTATCTGGATGGTATGAAATCACAGGTAGAAGCAGAATTTGATACCTCTGAAGTGAAGCGCTTGCTGCATAATCAGGAAGTACAGATTCGTGAGTTACAGAATAAAATTACCGATTCAGGCGATTCTATCAACAGCGAATACCATAATCAGTTTGATGATATAGATATAGATGACCCGGGGTCATCCCATGAAGAAGCCGCAAACGCTGCAGGGCCACAATACGACATCATAGAAGAAGATGATAAAGCCCGGGAAAGTGAAGAAAAAATTGAATCTTCAGCACTTGAAACTGATAAAAGTATACCGGCAAAACAGCCTCTGGATAAGGCGCAATGAGTGAACCAGAAGCTGGCTCAAAAGAAAAAGAGTTAGGCAATAACGAAAACGAAAAACAGGAAACCGGTTTTATTGGCCACCTGATGGAGTTGCGTGATCGCCTGCTGCGCAGTGTTATTGTTATTATTGTTATCTTTCTGTTTGCCTTTCCTTTTGCAAACGATATTTACCATATTCTGGCGCTGCCACTGGTAAATAATTTGCCGGAAGGCGGCAGTATGATTGCGACGGGTGTTATTTCCCCCTTTCTAACGCCGATAAAGCTGGCATTTATTATGTCCATCTTTGCTGCATTTCCTTATATCATATTTCAGTCATGGGCTTTTATTGCACCGGGTTTATACCGGCACGAAAAGAAAATGGCGCTACCCTTAATTGTATCCAGCGCCATTCTGTTTTATGTTGGCATTGTATTCGCCTATTTTATCGTGCTGCCAAATGTATTCACCTTTATGATGTCGATGGCTATAGATGGTGTAACGCACGCGCCAGATATTACCTATTACCTCGACTTTACCCTGAAAATGTTCTTCGCATTTGGCATTGCTTTTGAAGTGCCCATAGCCACCATTTTATTAGTATTGGGCGGCGTTACTACACCCCAGAGCCTGGCAGAGAAAAGGCCCTATATTATTGTCGGTGCATTTATTTTTGGCATGTTACTAACCCCGCCAGACCCGGCATCACAAATTATGCTGGCCATTCCGATGTGGTTTCTGTTCGAGGTGGGCCTGTTATTATCAAGAGTATTGAAAAAGAAAGATGTTAAAGAGGACGAGTATCAGCCACTATCAGAAGATGATATGGAATCAGAACTTGATCGAATAGAAGCTGAAGACGGCAAGGGCCCAAAATTGTAGTTCGGCTATTTTTTTAAATGGGTAATATATTGTGAAATTTTTCTCATATATCGTTATGCAATTTCCAATATCCCCCCACAGCACGGCCGATCTCGGGTATAATGTGCGCCGAAAATAGAATATAGAGAATCGAGCAAAAAATGGCTGAAAAGCGCAAGCGAAGTGTCCCCCGTTGTCCTACGGTACTTATTATACTAGATGGTTTTGGGGTTAACCCAAGCCGAATTAACAATGCGGTTGCTGAAGCCAGTACACCGCGATTAGATGAATATTTCTCCAAAAATACCCATATCACTCTGGATGCCTCCGGACATGCGGTCGGTTTACCCAGTGGCCAGATGGGAAACTCAGAAGTAGGCCACCTGACACTGGGCTGCGGCACCATTATGAAACAGGATCTGGTGCGCGTAGATGACTCCATAGAAAGTGGTGAATTTTTCGAAAATGCGGCGCTGATTGCCGCAATGGAAGACGCAGTTAAACATGAGCGCCCCATGCATCTGGTGGGTCTGGTATCAGATGGCGGTGTGCATAGCCACACTCGACACTTGTGTGCCCTGATCAGGATGTGCGCAAGCTACAGGGTAAAACCACTGGTGCATATGATAACGGATGGCCGTGATACCGCGCCAATGGCCGCCATGGGTTACCTGAAAGAGCTGGAAGATGCACTGGAAGATGCGGGTGGTGCCATTGCTACCGTTTGCGGGCGTTATTATGCAATGGATCGTGATAATCGCTGGGATAGAACCGAAATTGCCTGGAGAGCAATGGCAAACCTTGAGGGTGAGCAACACGAAGCGGCACATTATGCCATAGAAGCTTCATACAATAATGACCTCACCGATGAATTTATTTTGCCCTGCATTTTGCCGCAGGCAGAAAAAATTGAAGAAGAAGACAATATCATTTTCTTTAATTTTAGAAATGATCGTCCACGTCAGTTAAGTGCTGCATTAAGTCAGACAGAATTTGAAAGTTTTGAACGGGGAAGTTATGAGCCGGTAACGGTGACCTGTTTAACAGAATATGATCCGCACTTTTTATTACCCATTGCCTTTGCACCACAACGGCCGACCACCACACTGGCTTCTGTGGTTAGTCGTGCAGGCTTTAAGCAGTTTCACTGCTCCGAGACAGAAAAATATGCTCATGTAACTTTCTTCTTTAATGGTGGCCGCGAAGAAACCTGGGCCGGTGAAGAAAGAATGATGATTCCATCGCCTAAAGTGGCGACCTATGATCAGTGCCCTGAAATGAGTGCTGAAGATGTAGCCGATTCAATGATCGAGGCCCTGCAATCACATGAGCATGGTTTTCTGGTGGTTAACTTTGCCAATGGAGACATGGTGGGGCATACCGCCAAACGTGAAGCCGTTATTGCAGCCGTTGAAGCGATGGATACCCAGGTCGGACGTTTGCTGGATGTGGCAGTGGCAGAAGACTATTCCGTATTTCTAACCTCTGATCATGGTAACTGCGATGAAATGGTAGACCCGATCACCGGCGAACCACATACGCAACACACGGTATACCCCGTGCCCTGCATGATTATCGACAGGGAAAACTGGCACTTAAATACCGGCATGGGTTTAAGCAGCGTAGCGCCCACCATTTTACAGTTAATGGGGCTGCAACAGCCACCTGAAATGCTCGGTAAAAGTGTTCTGCTTGAGGCGTATAGTAAATAGGAAATACGCGCTGAAATTCAGTGACGCCAACAACCCCAAAGTCAAAAAGTATTTAGCAATATCGATTTTTAGCCTGATCTATTTAGCCACAAAAAGGAAAATAAAATGGAATATAGAAAACTGGGGCGAAGCGGGCTGGATATCAGTGTTATTGGTTTAGGTACAATGACCTGGGGTTTTCAAAACACGCAGGCACAGGGATTTGAGCAGATGGATTATGCGCTGGAACACGGCGTTAATTTTTTTGATACAGCAGAAATGTATGCCATCCCGCCTGATAGTAAAACGTATGGAACCACAGAAACCATAATCGGCAACTGGTTTGCATCAAGATTAAATCGCGAAAAAGTAATACTTGCATCAAAGATAGCCGGGCCAGGTTTGAGCTGGATAAGAGATGGCAATATTATCAATAAAAAAAATATTCTGTTAGCGGTAGAGGGCAGCCTGAAAAGATTACAGACAGATTACATCGACCTTTATCAGTTACACTGGCCCAATCGTGGCTCATATCATTTCGGGCAAATATGGAATTACGCACCTAAATTTGATGTGCAGGCAGAAGAAGAAAACTTTCTCGAAGTTTTACACACCCTGCAGGGCTTAATTCAGCAGGGGAAAATTCGCCATATGGGTTTATCCAATGAAACCGCCTGGGGAATAAATAAATGGCTGAGCTTAGCTGAGCAAAATAATTTACCCAGAGCTGCCTCAATTCAGAACGAATATTCCCTGCTTTGTCGGCACTTCGAACCTGATCTTAGCGAATTAGCTCTTCATGAAGACTGTGGCTTACTGGCCTGGTCGCCCTTATCAAGAGGCTTGCTAAGCGGTAAATACCTTAACGGTGCTCGCCCGGAAGGAGCTCGAATAACGATTGAAACTCGGCCAGAGCATCGTATTCATCCACGCACAGATGCGGCGGTAAAAAAATATGTTGAGCTGGCTAAAACTTATGAGCTGGATGCATGCCAGATGGCTCTGGCATTTGTAAATAGCCGGCCTTTTGTCAGCTCAACACTTATAGGTGCAACCAGTATGCAGCAATTAAAGACGAATATTGATTCTATTTCGCTTAAGCTGCCTGCAGAAATAAATAAAAAAATAGACGAAATCAGGCGTCAATATCCTATGATATATTAATCAGAGCTTACCTGGAAAACAGGCTTAGTC
>QIDK01000202.1 GCA_003228405.1 Gammaproteobacteria bacterium
CTTACGACTTACGACTAATGACTTACAACTATATTTTATAAACACAATCATGCACCAGCCCCGGCCCCTGATAAATAAACCCCGTGTAAATCTGCACCAGGCTTGCACCCAACTCAATTTTCTTTTGTGCATCCGCCGCACTGCTTATGCCGCCCACTGCAATTATCGGTATTTTTTTATTTAAATGGAATGCCATCGTCTGCAATGTATGATCTGATTTTTGCTTTAATGGCCGCCCGCTTAAACCACCCTGCTGGTCAGCATTCGGTAAATGTTCAACCCCGTCTCTTGCCAGGGTCGTATTACTGATAATCACACCATCAATAGAATATTCGATAAAGGTTTTTGCCAGAGTTTCAATTTCTTCATCACTCATGTCAGGTGCAATTTTTATAACCAACGGCACATATTTATCATATTGCTGAATCAGTTCTTTCTGTTTAAATTTTAGGTCACCTAGTAAATTTTTCAGGTTTTCACCAAACTGCAAATTACGCAGGCCAGGTGTATTCGGGGATGAGATATTAATGACAATATAATCTGCATGTTCATAAACTTTTTCAAGACATAGCAGATAATCATCAACCGCTTTTTCTTCCGGGGTGTTCCTGTTTTTACCTATATTAATACCCAGCACACCTTTAAAAGCAGAGCGTTTTACATTTTTAAGCAGGTTATCGACACCTTTATTATTAAAGCCCATGCGATTAATAATAGCCTGCGCCTTAACCAGCCGAAATAACCTGGGCTTTTCATTACCATCCTGTGCAAGCGGCGTAACGGTGCCGATTTCAACAAAACCAAAACCACAATCGGATAAGGCCTGAAAATATTCACCATCTTTATCAAGCCCTGCGGCAAGACCAACCCGGTTAGGAAAACTAATACCCATTACATTAACGGGCTTCAAACTGACCTTGCCAAAAAAAAGATGAATTAATTTAAATTTATATAAAATATTTAAGCCACGCAAAGACATCTCATGCGCAGTTTCCGGCTCAAACATAAATAATATTTTTTTTACTGATCCATAAGGTATTAATGTCATAATATTCAGTTCTTTATAAATGCTGTTCTTTTGTCTTTTGCCTTACGACTTACGACTTACGACTTACGACTAATGACTAAAAACTAAACCGCCTCAAAATACTCAACAATCAACTGCGCTGTTTTTTTATTTCTAAACTCATTCACATCCAGCCGATAGGCTGCACGAATATAACCATCACTTTTCTGCATCAAAGATGCGGGGGAATTAAATGCAATCGCAGAAATAGACTGCTGCGCATCGGGTGACTGTAGTTCCATTTTAAGGTGTTTCTCACCCACCACTCGCCAGTCTATTACTTCAAATTCACCGTCGAATACAGGCTCTACAAACCCCTGACCCCAGGGGCCTGAATTTCTTATGGCTTCTGCCAGGCTTAAATTAAAATCATCAGCCCCTAATTCGCCATCCGATTCTATGACGCCCTGCAGGGCATCATTATTCAGTTTTTTTCTTACCTGTTGATTAAACAATTTTTCAAACTGTTTAAAATCAGCTTTATTAATACTCAAACCTGCAGCCATCGCATGGCCACCAAACTTAATAATCATGCCCGGGTTCTGGCTCGATATAAGCTCTAACACATCGCGAATATGCAGGCCTTTTATTGACCGTGCCGAACCTTTTATAAGACTTTCATTATCCTTCGCAAATACAATTACCGGACGGTTAAATTTTTCTTTAATTCTTGATGCCAGTATACCTACGACACCCTGATGCCAGTCTCCATTATACAGACAAATACCGTAGGGTAGCTCAGTCTGACTTATGGATGCCTGTAGATATTTCAGGCTTTTCATCGCCTGCTGTTGCATCTCCTGCTCAATTTCCCGTCTGCTTTTATTTAACTGGTCCAGCTGTTGCGCTATGCCCGAGGCTGTATTGACATCATCTGTAATTAAGCATTCGATGCCCAGAGACATATCCTGCAAACGTCCCGCTGCATTTAATCTCGGACCTATGGCAAAACCAAGATCACTGGAAACAATTTTACTGATATCCCTGCCGGCGGTTTTTAAAATTTCCTGAATGCCTGCACAGGCTCGTCCCGCCTGCATTCGTTTAAGCCCCTGCGATACCAGTATGCGATTATTTACATCCAGCGGCACCACATCTGCCACGGTACCCAGTGCGACCAGATCCAGTAACTGCCCCATATTGGGCTCAGCAATAGCCTGGCTAAAGTAGCCCGTATCACGTAGCTCAGCCCTTAATGCAAGCATGATATAAAAAATCACACCAACACCGGCAAGATTTTTACTCGGAAAGTTACAGCCCGGCTGATTCGGGTTTACAATCACATGTGCATCGGGCAACTCAGACCCTGCCAGATGATGGTCAGTAACCAGCACATTAATGCCTGCGTCTCTGGCAGCCCGCACGCCCTCAATACTGGAAATACCATTGTCTACGGTAATGAGTAAATCGGGTTTGTTTTCACAGGCAACCGCAACTATCTCCGGGCTCAGACCATAACCATAATCAAACCGGTTCGGCACTAGATATGAAACATGCTTATGACCCAGCATTTTTAATGCACGCACACACACGGCTGTGCTGGTTGCACCATCTGCATCAAAATCCCCGACAATTAAAATTGACTGTTTATTTTGAATCGCAATAATAATCAGGGCTACGGCCTGATTAATACCTTTAAGCTGTGCAGGAGGTATAAGTTTATTTAAGGCATAGTCCATTTCATCGGGTGAATTAATTTTTCGATGACTTAATACTTTTTGTAATACCGGGTGCAGCTCAGACTGTTTAAGAGCCTCTGATATCTCACCGGAAACTCGTTTTATTTTTTTTGCTTGCATTCAGGATCCAGACAAAGTTGTAGGTATTTCTTTACGGTAGAACTGTTAAATTTTCTGCACTCTGCAGCATTCTATGTTTCCATATACTGCGGCATTAGCAAGCCCATTTTCCGGGTAGAACCTATTGGGTAATTATGTGTTTATAAAGTGGTTTGCTCGTCTTCCAGAACTTTAATAAATGTGTACGCTTAATTTTATACACTCGTCCATCACAGGGGTAAATATTAATCTCATCAACCTTGCCGGTTTTTAAACAATTAACTATATGCGGAAAACTCTCAATGCAGAATTGCTTTAAGGTTTCAAACCAGGCATCCACATCACCATAACAGATAGATTCATATAACGGGTCTAATACCACCAGGCTATCTGCCTTAATAGCGTTTATTTCAGTTATTGGCTCAACCAGCAGATTAGCCTGTTTGGCAAGAGCAATGGCAAAAGCGTCACTGGCAACTAATTGCTGACAGGAACAGGTATTTGTTCCTGTTTTATTAATAGTAAAAGCCATATCCCATAACCATAAACCATTAATGCTTAACTGACCTTTTGCCTCACGGCTGTGGTTTATTTCATACTGAAAAAATAACATCTGTGCTTCATTAATAATTTTTCGCCACCATAGCGCATCATTTCCAGTGGGCATAAAATGTTTTATGTCACGTCCCAGCGAATAATCTAAAGCCTTAAACTCCAGATCAAGCGCTTTATCACATTTCAAATACCAGCGGTTGGCGACAGTTGCATGCAGGCTGATTTTATCGTCCAGAAAATGCGTATTAAATAACTCAATTAAATCGTGGGTTTCCTGCAACTCAGGTGAAATTAAATCTGTGCCTAATAATATGGCATGGTCAGATTCCGCTTTAAAATGCACCGGATCGGCCCGATAATAAAACCCCTGTGAGGTATCAATACCATCATGTTGCGCACTGAGCTGACACAGCGATAATTTATTCTGTGGATAAATTAAAGATACCAGTGTTTCATAATATGAACTAACGGCTAAGCTAGTTATTTCAGCCCGAGAAAGCCATTTATTGATTATTTTAAATTCAGCCTGTTGCAACTGTTGCTGAATATAATCGGGTATTTCATTTGAAAAGGGGCCCAGAAAACCAGGAATAACTAAATCGAGCTGTTTCATTAAATTGCTGCACGCTGCCTGACCGCTTCGAATAAACATACACCCGTAGCAACCGATACATTTAAACTTTCTACCTGACCTGCCATCGGCATTTTAACCAGTTGATCACAGTTTTCACGGGTAAGCCTGCGCATGCCTTTTTCTTCAGCACCCATTATCAGTGCCAGTTTTCCGGTTAACTCAACTTCATATAAATTATTTTCTGCCTCGCCTGCAGTACCGGTTATGCAGATATCATTATCTTTTAACTGCTTTAAGATACGCGCCAGGTTGGTTACCTGAAAAAAGGGCATGCTCTCCGCAGCACCACAGGCCACTTTTCTGGCCGTAGGGGTTAAACCCGCCGCCCGATCTTTGGGTACAATGACCGCATCCACACCTGCCGCATCGGCGGTGCGTAAACAGGCGCCTAAATTATGCGGGTCGGTTACACCATCTAACACCAGTAAAAACACATTCTCTTTTTGCAGAATATCCTCCAGTGATTTACCTTCTACTTTAGCTGCTGTTTTATAACGAACCGCCACACCCTGGGTTTTATGACTATCTGCCTGTTTCTGTAAATCTGTCTTTTTTAAATACTCAACTGAGATTCCCTGGGATTCAGCAAATGAAATGAGCTGTTTAATACGCTTATCATGGCGATTTGTTTCCACCAGTAATTGCAGAATATTGACAGGGTCATTGCGAATCACTGATTCAACTGAATGAAAACCAAATATAATTTCAGATTGTGCTGATTTCATAAATAAAATTTTACTTTTTAACTGCCTGAAAATTTACCGCCTGTGAAATAGATGAATTCAGCCGTTGACCAAAATAGGCAGGATTGAGGCCCACAATGCGCCGGGTTAATTCTTTCCAGTCTGCATTTACAAATATAATAGTGGGTGTTACATCAATGTCATGCTGCAACGCAATTTGATCACCCCCCACCAGTTCACCTTTTTCATTGCGTAGATAATTATAGTCTTCGATATAGATCTGCCTGAATAGTATTTTTGAGGTGTAATCACCCGACTTAATCATGGGTAATAGATAATTTTCTCGAATCGCCTCACAGTAGTCACAATCATCTGCGGTAAACAATATAAGCACCGGTAGATTTGTATCTTTAGACAGTTGTTTTAATTCACGCAAATCATCAACGGTCTGTATTTTTGTGTCAGCTATACTGCCAAATGGCAGCAATAGCAGGAAAGCGTAAAACAAAAATTTTATCTGTATTGACTTTAAAAACATAATTATTATCTGATCACTCAATCAAGAATACCGATATTTGATGCCATCCTGAACGCAGCCTGATAATTTACTTTCATACGCCAGGCTGATAGCTCACTATGCCAGACTCTTACTTCAGGCGCCCTGCCTTTGGTCTGACTGACTAGCTACAGACATCATTTCAGGTAGACTTATTAGCTACTCTTTAGTTCCCATAGCCTATTATGGGAATGAGATGCTCGATTATTTCTTCTTTTTAGCTATCTTCGTCTTAGTTGCTTTTTTTGGTGCCACCTTTTTTTTAACTACCTTCTTCTTAGGTACTGCTTTTTTAGGCGCTATTTTCTTTTTAGCTGCCTTTTTTACGGCGACTGCTTTCTTCTTAACTGGCTTCTTTTTTGGTGATGTTTTTTTCTTTGGCACCACCTTTTTAGGCGCTACTTTTTTCTTAACTAACTTCTTTTTTGGTGACGCTTTTTTCTTTGGCGCTACCTTTTTAGGTGCTACTTTTTTCTTAGGTGCTGTTTTTTTAGATGCAACCTTCTTTTTAGCTGGCTTCTTCTTAACTTCTTCTTTTTTAACCTGCTTCTTTTCTACAGCTGGATTTTTGTTCGATTTTTTCTTGCTGGCGGCTATTTTATTCTTCTCTTCTGGTTTTCTGGATCGCTTCTTATCTTTCTTCTGACCTTTCCTTTTCTTATCTTTTGATTTCTTTCTACCAGAATCAATAGAAACCACAGGTGCCCGTTTTCTGTTTTCGTCATGGCTAAGCAATTCAAAATCTATCTTACGCTCATCCATATTCACACCCGCCACCTTAATCGTGACCGCATCACCTAACTGGAATATCTGCCCTGTGCGCTCACCGAATAAACGATGCGTAACCGGCTCATATTTATAATAGTCTTTTGGTAGATTGGTAATATGCACCAGACCTTCTACAAATATTTCATTTAACTCAATAAATAAACCAAATGAGGTAACCGATGTTATATTGCCTTTAAAATCTTCACCGATGCGTGACTGCATAAAGTCACACTTCAGGGATGAAACCGCATCACGAGTTGCTTCATCTGCACGGCGCTCATTAGCGGAACAATGCTCACCTAAATGCACCATATCGCTTTCACGATAAAAATAGCCGGCAATTTTTTTGCCCTGCACAACGTGACGAATGGCCCGATGAACCAGTAAATCGGGGTAGCGACGAATAGGCGATGTAAAGTGTGCGTAGTTTTCAAGGGATAAACCGAAATGGCCTTCATTTTCAGGCGAATAAACCGCCTGTTGCATTGATCGTAACAGTACGGTTTGAATTAAATGAAAATCTGCACGCCCTTTTGCCTGATTAATAATACTGGCGTAATCCAGTGCATTCATGTCACCTTTACGTTTAATCTTTAAACCTAAACCGGACACAAAATCTTTTACATCGTCAATCTTGTCAACTTTAGGGCCCTGATGAGATCTAAATAGCCCGGGAATTTCATGCTTTTCAATAAACTGTGCCGCCGCAATATTAGCTGAAATCATGCACTCTTCTATAATTTTATGTGCTTCATTTCTGGAGGTGGGGACGATTTTTTCTATACGTTTATTATCATCAAATACAATGCGAGTTTCTGTGGTTTCAAAATCAATAGAACCGCGCTTTTTACGCGCCTTAACCAGTTCTTTATAAAGTGAGCTCAGGGTTTCCAGGTGGGGCAGCACCTCTTTATATTCTTTACGAAGCGCCTGATCATTATCTTCCAGCATCGCGGAAACCTGGGTATAGGTAAGGCGCGCATGAGAAAACATCACCGCTTCTGAAAAATTACTGCTGAGCATTTTACCCGATTTGTTAAAGTGCATTTCACACACCATACATAATCGATCGACTTCTGGATTTAAAGAACACAGACCATTTGATAACACTTCCGGCAGCATCGGAATAACGCGCTCGGGGAAGTAAACCGATGTGGCACGATTATACGCCTCTTCATCCAGTGGAGTTGCACGTTGCACATAATGTGACACATCGGCAATGGCAACCAGTAACTTCCAGCCTTTCGCGGTTTTCTCACAATACACCGCATCATCAAAGTCGCGTGCATCTTCACCATCGATGGTGACTAAAGGCAGGCCGGTTAAATCAACGCGGCCTTTTTTATCCTCCGCTGTAACAACGGTATTAATGCCCTTAATCTGTTCTTTAACTTCATCGGGCCACAGAAAAGGAAGGCTATGGGAATGAATGGCGATATCAATTTCCATACCCGGTGCCATGTGATCACCTATAATATCGGTAATTTTTCCCAGCGCCTTATTTCTGAATGTGGGCTGCTGAATAATTTCAACAATAACGATTTGACCATGGCCGGCCTCACCCAGCTGATCCTGGGGTACCATAATATCCTGGGTAATACGCTTATTATCCGCAACCACAAAGCAGACACCCGATTCAATAAACAAACGCCCAACGAGGCGATCATTGGCTCGCTCAATCACATTAATCACCGCACCCTCACGACGACCTCGACGATCAATGCCGGAAACCTGCACCACCGCTCGATCACCATGCAATAGGGTGCGCATTTGACGACCATGTAAAAACAGGTCTTCCCCGCCTTCATCCGGCACCAGAAAGCCAAAACCATCCGGGTGAGCAATTACCCGGCCGCTAATTAAGTCTTCTTCATTGACTGGCACATAGCCATCCCGACGATTTCGAATCAGCTGTCCATCACGCACCATGGCGTTTAAACGACGGCGCAGCGCCTCTTTCTGCTCTGGCGAGTGCATCTCAAGACGACTTAGCAGGTGATCATGAGACATGGCGCCTATCTCATGAATCACCTCTAAAATAAGCTCACGACTGGCAATCGGGTTTTCGTAATTACTGGCTTCACGCTCATGTTGCGGGTCTACAAGTGGTTTTTCCGCCTGCTGACTAGAAGACCCGGCTTTAGAATGTGATTTTTTGTGACGCTTTTTGATTTTTTTAGGATTGTGCTTACTGTCGTGCTGATTGGATTTTGCCATTTTTAGGGTTCTGAATTTTCAAAAGACAATTGTACACAAAGCTGTAATGGATTGCGCCATTAGAAACAGCCTTAATCCATATTAATGCTTTAAGATTGACAAAAACAGCTGTAAACGTTAAAGTTCGCGCCGTCCCGGATCACTCGATCCAACGCACCTATATGCCGAGGTGGCGGAATTGGTAGACGCGCTAGCTTCAGGTGCTAGTGAGCTTTGGCTCGTGGAGGTTCAAGTCCTCTTCTCGGCACCACACAGACACGTAAATAGACTATCCCGCAGGGATACTGATTATCTTTTAGAGCAGGTGTGGGAACCTGTAAATAGATTATGCCGCAGGCAGCAAAGCAATTACACCACTTCAAGATACATCGAATAGCGATTGCTACACATTATTCGTTGCAGACCAGTGAGTTATATTATCGCTGGCTCGCCTGCCTATGTTCTTTCTGCGATTAACAGTGTTTGAATATATAATAGTTTTCTGGCGACGATCCCAGGAAACACGCCTGTCTGTCTTCATTTCATTGCGTGTATCTGGCAGATTAAATTCACAGCTTTGAGCACGGCCCAGTTGAGTCATAATATAGGGAACAGGAAAGTTCTCCAGGTATTCTTCAGGTAACCCAAGAAGTTGCTGTTTAAATGAATCGGGTGCGAACAACATGGGAATGATATTATTATAGTAGGCTGACTGGGCTGTCATTCTGATAATACCCTCTTCAAAGCTGAGATAGCCCAGCTCTTCAAGTGATACAATCAGATGCTCAAATACTTTGTCTATATTAATACCATATTTATATTTTATTTCATCAATGCTAACAAACGTAAAACGTAATTTGCTGGTAAGCTCACGACACAGCTCAAGTTCCGCGCTTAACTCATCAATCGAAGCAACCGGCAGCCTGTTTTCATCGATTAACTGAAAATAAGATTTCAGGCTACCTACATTGTGATAGGAACGTTGCGGCGCATAGCCCTGTGCATTTATGCCCATGGCGAGCAATGGTAAATTATCCCAGCGGCGCAGCTGGTGCCGATAGGATGCTCGTTGTGGATCTATAAAGACATTTTGTAATACGGCCTGATATCCCCAGGACATCAATAGTTCTTCAGCCCTGGCAAACTGCTGAATTTTATTTTTATAGGTATCGTCTTTTGGAGGGATTAATTCAAGCTTTGTTTCTGTGCGCTGCGTGTCCAGTGCATAAATAGAAAAACTGGGTATGCCTAATTTTTTAAACTTTGACAGGGTATTAAGCAGCGTATCATCCGCCTCGCCTGCAAAGCCATACATTGTATCTACATTGACATTGCCTATAATTTCAAGCGCATGAGACAGTTCACTCATCGCCTCCTTCACTGAGTAATCTCGATTCATGGATGACAGCAGATCTTCATCTAATGTTTGAATTCCATAACTTAGGCGATTTACACCAAGAGAATGCAGCAGCTGTAATTTATCTACTGGCAAAGTACCTGGTGCAGCTTCAATCGTGATTTCCGCATCATCTTCAATATTAAAATACTGATAAAGGCTTTCGAAAATTCTTTTTATATTATTGTTATCCAGATAACTTGGGGTACCGCCACCAAAGTAAACAGATTCACATATCTGCCCCCGAAATGTCTGACTGTACATCTGCATTTCTTTTATTAAATGATCGATATACTGATTAGCAAGATCTATACCTTTGCCTGGTATGATGGCGTAATAACAAAAGCTGCACAGAGATTTGCAGAAAGGGCTGTGCAAATAAATTGAATAGCGCCCAGGAATAACCGATGCCTGTGAAAATAAAACATCAGCCCCTTCTGGTGGCTCTGATTTATTTAATAAAGGAGGCGGAAAGACCCAGTCAAAACAGGGGAAAAAGTCATTTTGTACGGTGAGTAAACCGGGTAACCTGGATTTAATAGTGCTAGCATCAAAAGTAGACAGGCTAGAGTCCGTGCTTGAGTCGACTTCAGGATACAGGGTTAAGCGTGATTTTTTATTAAAATATACCCTGTTCTTCTTCATATCTAATGGACTTCTATAGTTATGGTATACCTATGAATTTAGAGCAGCCAACAATAACTTGTCAAATGCTAACTCCCTGTTTTGTGCAAAAATGTGATCCAGCAATAGTTTTTATGCACCGGGAATAGCCCCTGCCCATCGATGTAAAGCCATAATCCATAACAGACAAACAGGCTTCGGCTAGTTGTCGACTACCATTTATGTCCATACCCTATACTGATATGATATCAAGATCTGCATAAACAAACATTAATTCTCAGGACTTAACAAAAATGCAATATTTCGATGTTTTTAACGGTGATGCAGACGGCATTTGCGCTCTGCACCAGATGCGCCTGGCCAATCCACAGGGCAGCACCCTGATTACAGGCGTAAAACGTGATATTAACCTGCTTAAAAAAGTGCAGGCTAAAGCCGGTGATCAGATTCTGGTACTGGACATTTCACTGGATAAAAACCGGGAAGACCTGCTAAGATTATTAGAATCTGGTGCGGATATCCAGTATTTTGATCACCATTTTTGCGGTGATATACCGGCCCATAATAATCTTCAGGCAAATATCAACACCGACCCGAACACCTGCACCAGCCTGCTGGTAAATGAGCATCTTAAACAGAAGTACCTTGCATGGGCAGTAACCGCCGCTTTTGGAGACAATCTGCACCTGTCAGCAATGGCTACCGCTAAGCCACTGGGGCTTGCAAAGGCCCAACTTCAACAGCTGGAGTTACTCGGCACCTGTATTAACTATAATGGCTATGGCGCATCTCTGGATGATTTACTTTTTACACCCGAAAATTTATATCGAAAAATCAGCGGATATGAAAACCCGTTTGACTTTATCGAAACAGATGACAACTACCAGACTTTGGTTAATGGCTATAAGGAAGATATAGCTCAGGTACAGATCTGTAAACCAGAATATGAATCTGTCAGCCATAGTATCACTATTTTGCCCAATGAAAAATGGGCACGACGTGTCGGTGGTGTTTACGCCAATCAGCTAGCCACCGAAAATACAGACCGGGCACATGCCATGTTAACCAGGCAAAATAATGAATGCTTTCTGGTTAGTGTGCGTGCACCCTTAAACAATAAAACCGGTGCAGATGAATTGTGCCGTCAGTTTGAAACCGGCGGTGGACGAAAAGCCGCGGCGGGAATAAATAAATTACCAGCGGCTGATTATGATTTATTTGTGGAGAAGTTTACTCAGGCATTTTAAATGCCTGTTACCGAAACACAAAGACACTTAATTAATATCCAGCTCTGATTTATTCTTCTGATTTATTCTTCTGATTTACCCATCTGGTTTCACGGGGCTTTGCAGCTGATCAATCGATTCATTAATCAGATCACGAAGCACTTCCAGATCATCACGAGAGCCTGTATAAAAAACACCCAGATCGTTACTGCCATCTTTTTTACCCGCAATAATCATGCCCGGAGTTTTCTGATCGAAATACTGTATTGCATTTAGCATATTATTCTCCTGCTCTTAGTTGAATGCAAAAGCATAAGATAATAGTGCTGTGTGCTCAGGTCATTTTATGCCAGGCTATAGTCAATACACGCCAGTCTTCTGTAGACCGGCTAAGCACGTTGAGCCGATCAGCTGGAGATGATTACTCGTAGGGGTTTCTTAGAACAATCGTTTCATCTCTTTCCGGGCCTGTTGAAATAATATCAATTGGTATACCCACCACTTCTTCAAGGCGCTTTAGATAGTTCAGGGCATTTTGTGGCAGCCTGTCTTTATTACGCACACCAACAGTAGATTCAGACCAGCCAGGCATTTCTTCATAAATGGCTTCGCATTTTTCAATGGCATCGGCACCTACGGGTGGCAGTTCAAGTGTTTCACCATTGTATTCATATGAGGTACAAATTTTGAGAATTTCCAGACCATCCAGCACATCCAGCTTTGTAATGCACAAGCCCGTAATACTGTTTACCTGAGCCGAGCGACGCAGGGCAACACCATCAAACCAGCCACAACGTCGACTGCGGCCGGTTGTTGCACCAAATTCATGACCTTTTTCACCCAGATACTGACCCACATCATCAAACAACTCCGTTGGGAAAGGCCCTGCACCTACCCGCGTGGTGTAGGCTTTGGTGATACCTAAAATATAATCTAAATCACATGGGCCAACACCGGAGCCTGTACATGCACCACCGGCAGTACAGTTGGATGAGGTAACATAAGGGTATGTGCCCTGATCAATATCAAGCAATGTGCCCTGGGCGCCTTCAAACATTATATTTGCGCCATCTTTGCGCAGGTTATACAGTGTTGCAGGTATGTCTTCAATCATGGATATAATTTTGTCGCGCATACCCATAATTTCATCTAGTACAGTCTGGTAATCAACTGCTTCGGTCTTGAAATAATTAACCAGTGCAAAGTTATGATATTCCATGACGCCTTTTAATTTTTCGGCAAAGGTTTCTATATTTAACAGGTCACCCACACGTAAACCACGGCGAGAAACTTTATCTTCGTATGCCGGGCCAATACCTCGACCGGTGGTACCGATGGCTTTTTTACCCCTGGCAATTTCACGCGCCTGATCGAGGGCAATGTGATAGGGCATAATTAACGGACAGGCTTCTGAAATCTTCAGTCGCTCACTTGCCGGAATGCCAGTTTTTTCCAGCATATTAATTTCTTCGAATAATGCAGAGGGTGATAACACCACGCCGTTTCCAATTAAGCACATGACGTTATCACGTAAAATACCCGACGGCACTAGATGCAAAACTGTTTTTTTATCACCAATCACCAGTGTATGACCCGCATTATGGCCACCCTGAAAACGCACAACCGCAGATGCACGATCGGTTAACAGATCTACGATCTTGCCTTTGCCTTCATCGCCCCATTGGCTACCCAGTACAACTACATTCTTACCCATTAGACTTGCCTTCTCTACTTGAACTTTTTTTGTCATTCACGATTAAATTTTAAACCGGCCCTGCCTGGCTCCAAAGGAGTGGAGGCAAAAAGCCCGTAGTAATGCCTTTATCGGGAATGACAGATTAAAAATCGTTTATGAAACAATCCACTTACCTGAAGTATTTTTCAGTTCCCGGTTACAACCCAGATCACTGGCATTGCCTGTTTGGCCGGCGAGTGACTGAATAACTTTTTCACCCTGAGCTCGCAGTGCTTTAATTGCCTGCCATAATGCAGGGTCATCATCACCCGGTGCTAAAATCCCATTCTGTTTTGCAGGTTTAGCATCCGCTAAATTTAATAATATTTTTAAATCGGTACTAAAACCGGTAGCGGGACGTGCCCGACCAAACACCTGACCAATATCATCATAACGACCACCCCTGGCAATTTCCTGGCCTTCGCCCGGTGTATAGGCGGCGAACAGTATACCCGTATGATAGTGGTAACCACGCAGCTCAGATAAATCAAAGTGAATATCAACATCTGTTACGCGTTGCTTAAATTTTATAACTGTCTGTTGTAAATATTTCAGTGCTTCTTTAACCGGGCTATTTGCATTTGCAAATTTACTTTCGGCTATTTGTAAGCAGTTTTCAGCACCATGTAGCTGCGGCAAAATATTCAGCATTTCAGCCACTGCTTTATCCGTAACCTGCTCTGCGATATATACCTGAATTTCAGGAATGGCCTTGCGCTGCATCATTTCAAACAGGGTTGCTTCCTGCTCTTCAGTAAAACCCGCCTGCTCTGCCAGGCCCCGGTAAATGCCAACATGACCAATATCAATTGATAATTCTTTAATGCCGGAAGCTCTCAGGGTTTCTGCCATCAGGCATAAAACCTCAACATCACTTTCAATGCCCGCATGGCCGTATAATTCGGCACCCGCCTGAAACGGGCTACGGCTGCTACCAAAACTATCCGGACGAGTACGTAATACGGTACCCATATAACACAGGCGATTAGGCGCATCATTTTTCAGCTGATGTGAATCTATGCGTGCCACCTGCGGTGTCATATCTGCACGCACCCCCATGGAACGCCCCGTGAGCTGGTCAATTAGCTTAAAGGTCTGTAAATCCAGGTCATGGCCGGTGCCGGTTAATAAAGAATCAATAAACTCTATCATCGGTGGCATCACTAACTGATAACCCCAGCTGGCATAAATATCGAGTAAATTCCGACGTAAAGATTCCAGACGCGCAGATTCTGCGGGCAGTGATTCTTCTATGCCCTGGGGCAGTAACCAGCGATTATTTGTTGTTGCGTTTTTCATTGTGCTCTTTTAAACATGCTCTTAATTATTCAGCCTAACGCATTAAAAACAGCAAAACCACACCCAGTAGCATGCTGGCAAAACCAATGCCGCGCAGCGTTTTATCTTCTAACCGACTTGCCTGTTGCATAGTTTGTCGCCAGCCTTTGGGGCTTATAAATGGCATTACGCCTTCTATTATCAGCACCAGCGCCAGGGCGCTAAAAAGTTCGGTCCAGGCTATCATTGTTTCACTAAAAACCTTTATGTTTTAGCTCTCCTGTTTCACAAACAGGGAGTGATATACGTATTAATGTAACAGGTATATCAGAATGAATAAGCTGGTCACGGGGAGATCCGGGTTAAGCTGCATTGTTTTAGCGTAAGCAGGTTTGTATCTTTTATATCCCCTCGACCACTTATTCCATATCTCGAAATACCGCCCTTCCATGCGCACAAAAGCCGGACATTGCTGTCCGGCTCAAAGCTTTATTTTATTACTTCGATTTACCGCTGGCACTCTTAAAATATCTAAAGAAATCAGAGTCCGGTTCTAGCAGCATGATATCGCCTTTATTAGAGAAGGAATTCTTATAGGCTTCCATACTTCTATAAAAACGATAAAAATCACGGTCACGGCTATAGGCTTTGGCATATATTTCCGCGGCTTGTGCATCACCTGTACCACGCAATGATTCAGAATCACGATAGGCTTCTGCTACTAAAATACGACTTTGTGCATCCGCATCGGCACGAATTCTGGTTGCCGATTCTTCACCTTTTGAGCGATGCTCACGCGCCAGACGTTCACGTTCTGTGCGCATACGCTCATATACGTTCTGGCTGATTTTCTCCGGGAAGTCGATACGTTTGATTCGAACATCGATAATCTGTATGCCTAAAGAATCCGATTTTTCATCAATATTACTGGTCAGTAAACTCATTATCTGCGTTCGATCCTGTGCAATCACTTCCTGAACTGTACGCTTGGCAAATTCATTACGCAGGCCATCATCAACCATACGATAAATGAGTGAAGCTGCATTTTGCTCACGACCACCAGAGGTTGCAGTATAGTATTTTGCTTCATCGTCAATGCGCCACTTAACAAATGAATCGACCACCATATGCTGCTTTTCTTTGGTTATGAAACGCACCGGGCGTTGGTCAATTGTGAGTATGCGACCATCGAGTTTTCTGATTTCATTAAATGGATATGGCAATTTGAAATGAATGCCTGGAGTGAAACCAGTTTTATCAATTTTACCAAATGCCAGAAGAATCGCTTTTTCACGCTCATCAACGAAGAAAGTAGCGCTGTAAGCCAGTATTAATAAAGGAACAGCAATAATGCCAATAAGTTTATACATTATCTTGTCTCCCTGTTACGCGAAGAACGGCTTCTAAAATTATTATTATCAAAATCACTACCCCGTGCAGAATCAATTAATCGCTCGGCATTCTGCCCCGAACTACGGCTCATTCCTCGATCCTGCATCATCTTGTCTAAAGGCAGATAAATCAAATTATTACCGCCTTCAACATCCACCATAATTTTACTGGTCTGGCTTAATACAGATTCAACCGCTTCAATATAAAGACGATCACGGGTAATCTCCGGTGCTCTACGATATTCTTTATAAAGCTTGGTGAAACGTTGTGCATCACCCTCTGCACGAGCAACTACTTCCTGTTCATAGGCTTTGGCGCTTTCCAGCATTTCAGCCGCCTGCCCACGTGCGTTGGGTAAAATTTCATTGCGATAGGCTTCTGCCTGATTTTTTAATTTATCTTCGTCTTCTACAGCCTTGGTAACATCTTCAAATGAAGCTTTTACAGGCTCGGGCGGCTTGGCTTCCTGCATATTGACTCGAACCACCGTTATGCCAGACTTATAGTTATCTATAATTTTCTGAATGGTTTCCTGTGTGCTAATCGCAATATCTTCACGTCCATCACCAAATACATAGTCCATGGTGCTACGGCCAATATGCTGACGTAATGCACTTTCAGAGGCTTCTGCCAGGGTACGCACCGGATTACGCATATTAAAGAAGTAATCTTCTGCTGAGCCCACCTGATATTGCACTGTAATTTCAATATCAATAATGTTCTGATCCTGCGTCAGCATAGTGCCCTTGTAGGCATATTCGTGAATATTGCTCACATCTACTTTAAGCACTTTTTCAATTGGTGACGGCATATGCCAGTGCAGGCCCGACTCAACCGTGTAGGCATGAGCACCAAAACGCAATACCACACCGCGTTCTGCTTCAGCAATTTTATAGGTGCCGGTGAGCAGCCAGATTATGACCCCTATCACCAGTAATATAATAATGCCGGATGCGCTATTGCCCGATGAGGATCCGCCGCCACCGCCGCCAGCACCACCGAACAGACCATTAAACTTATCCATGAATTTTTTAAACACTTCATCGAGGTCAGGTGGTCCCTGATCGTTACCACGATTGCCCCAGGGGTCTTTGTTTTTATTTCCACCGGGCTCATTCCAGGCCATTAGTGACTCCAGCATTATCAATTTTAAGATTGCGAATTGTAACCTGTCTGTCACAGAAACAGAAGCGTATAATAGATGACATTACCTTATCCATTTACAGGTTGGGGTCTGGGCTATCCCCATAAAAATAATCATTAAAATCAAAAAGATAAAAGAAAAAGAAACCGCAGATGAGCGCGAATAAACGCGAATGCGCGCAAATAAAGAATAATATCAGTCAGAATAAAAATCGTAAAGGCTGGTATACATTAGTTTTAAAAAGCCTGCTGTGTATACGCGACCTGCAAACTCTAAAGCCTTAGTGCACAGGGTCGGGGTTATATTGCATCAGCCAGG
>QIDK01000102.1 GCA_003228405.1 Gammaproteobacteria bacterium
GCTTATCAGTGCTTTGTTACTGCCTTTTTCCAGCACCGCCGCAGAATCAAAAACTGTCATCCTTGATGTGCCGGGTATGACCTGCAAATTTTGCCCAATCACCATTCGTAAAGCTTTACAGAAAGTACCCGGTGTAATTGAAGCAAAAGCCGACTACGATACTAAAACGGCGACGGTAACATTTGACCCGGAAAAAACCAGTATTGAAGCGCTCACTACGGCAACAGAAAATGCTGGTTATAAATCAAGCCTGAAAGAATAGATCTGCCGACTGGATACACCAATATGGGTAGTTATCACTGTTATATTCTAATCTGAGTATTACCAGATTCTATCTGTAACCAGAACACACTATCAAACAAAAATAATTGCAGAAAAATAAATCCAGTAATGGCCAGCACCGCCATAATGATAGCTGCCAGAAGCGCACTGCCAAAGCTATCGACTTCAAAACCTCTCACAATGCCTGCGGTAATTTTAATCATAAATGCATTAATAATTAATGCAAAAAAACCAAATGTAAAAACAGTCAATGGAAGTGTAAGAACCCATAGCAGGGGTCGAATAAATGCATTGATGAGACCAAGTACCATTGCTGCCAGCAGCAAAGAAGTCACAGATTTTGCACGTATACCCGGCACCAGTAAGGTAACCAGCCATAAGCCGATAGCTGTGATCAGCCAGATAACAAGTAACCCCATTAGCATAATAATACCCTTAATTATTCTGTTTAAATTTCATTACAGAGAGATGAAGCTGAATGGCAGAAAAATAGCACCTGTAGGAGTTAGCTTTAGCTGACGATAATGACTGCGATGCGAAGCGAGCCATTAAGGTTATAGCTTCGCTTTGCCAGGTGCATCGTCAGCTAAAGCTAACGCCTACAGGAAAAACGATTATTGTTATGTTCTGTGATATAAGAACAGGTATTCTTTTCACCCGATTCATTAGTGAGTGCCACTCATATCAGACTGGTTATTAATCTTTTAAAAAGTTAACGGGACAGCAGTGATACACATTAGTTATTCTATCCTGTTTACTGGCAAAGCAAAAGAGAGAAGTGCTGCTATTAAAACAAATCCACTGGATACCCACAAACAACCCATAAGTCCGTACATTTGATATAGTAAACCAGATAACACAGTACCTGTTAAACGCCCCCCTGCATTTGCCATATAATAAAAACCCACATTCATGGCAACCTTATCATGCTCTGACCAGGCAACAATCAGATAGGAATGCACCGAGGAAAAAGCCAAAACCTTTGAGTGCATTTTTTGAGCCGGTGAGCAAGGCTATCCATTTAAATAGTTTTGTTTCATTGTTTTCATTCTGTGGAAGCAGACTTTTAACACTGGCCTTAGCGGACATTTTATTTAAATCTTTAGCTATGCCGGACAATGCCTGGGCAAACATAACATAGGCAATACTTAACCAGGCTTGTGGTGCCATTAACAGAGCCAGTGCAACTACCTGCATGCTCATGCCGATATGCATAGTCAAATTTAGACCCATACGTGAGCCTAACCAACCACCTAATAGATTGGTAATGATGCCAAAAAACTCATAAAACAAAAACAACATGGCTACTTCAAAAGGCGAGTAGCCAAGCAGATGGAAATATAAAACCACCAGCATGCGAATAGCACCATCGGTGATGGTAAAGGCCCAGTAACCCCCGGTAATAATTAAATAGTTGCGTAATGTAGATGTCATTTTAGAGTGGTATGTGTTCCGACACAGGCGAGACTGTGAAAGTATTCCCTGTAGGTTGGGCTGAGACACGAAGCCCAACAACTGTACCCCTGTAGTCGATTGACTGTTGGGTTTCACAAGCTCAACTGCAACCTACAGCTCGGTCATTTTTCATGTTTTCCATAATATTTTCACAGTCTCAGGTGCGTGAAAACCAGTAACTTAAGAACAACACACCAGCCCAGGACGATTCGCCATGGTTTTGAGCATTTTCTGATCCGATATAAAGGGCTCCGTTTGGCCTGTACCATTGAGTGTGGTTTGCAAAATATCCAGCGCCCACCCATCCATTTCAGGATTAATGCGGTAATTCATCCAGGTACCATTACGCCTGGCCACCAGCACACCTGCTTCACGTAAATGCGCCAGATGACGGGAAATTTTAGGCTGGGACAGGTTCAGGGCATGGGTTAATTCACATACACACAATTCACCTTCAGCCTGCATCAGCATAAGGCAACGCAGGCGAGTGCTATCGCCCAGCATACGAAAAAAACTATCCGTTTCATTTAACATATCGAGAATATACGTCTAAACATATATATGGTCAAGCATATGTTATAAGCGGGCTTGACTCAGTACCTGAGTACAGGGTTTATTCTTTAGTCATTATCTAATGATGCGTCAGATGAATCGCCTGAAAAAGTAATAAAAAAATTCATAACTGGAAAATCCTATGTCGGAATATTCTATTTCTAATACAGAATCACATCCTGAAAGTAAAAAAGAAAATTCTGCTGCACAATTACATATAGCCATTATTGGCAGCGGTTCAGGCGCATTTGCCTGTGCCATTAAGGCAGCAGAAGAGGGTGCCCGTGTCACAATTATAGAAGGCGCAGAGGTTATAGGTGGGACCTGTGTTAATGTAGGTTGTGTGCCATCTAAAATTTTAATACGTGCAGCGCAACTGGCCGAGCAGCAACGCAATAATCCATTCATTGGTTTAGAAAATCATGAACCCCAACTTAATCGGGCTTTGCTAACTCAGCAGCAAACCACAAGAGTGGAAGAATTGCGGGCGGCCAAATATGAAACTATTCTTGAGACAAATCCAGCTTTAAATCTGCTTAAAGGTTATGCGCGGTTTAAAAATGCTAACACCTTAATCGTTAGCAGAGCCAATGGAGATGAGCAGGAAGTTGAAGCCGATCGCATTCTTATTGCAACCGGCTCAACCCCCAGCATTCCTGCTATCGATGGTCTGGCTGATACACCTTACTGGACATCAACTGAAGCCCTGTTTGCAGAAGAAACACCACAACATCTGGTTGTAATTGGTTCATCTGTAGTGGCACTGGAAATTGCTCAGGCTTATCGTCGCCTGGGAGCTGAAGTCACCGTGCTGGCTCGTCACACGTTGCTATATAAAGAAGATCCGCTACTGGGTGAAAAACTTACTCTCGCTTTCGAAAAAGAAGGCATGCGTGTATTAAATAATACCCAGGCAAACAGTGTTGCTTATGATGGGCAAACGTTTACTCTGCAAACAGCTAATGAAACACTTAAATGTGACAGGCTGTTAATCAGCACCGGCCGCCATGCCAATACAGACCAGCTTAAACTTAATACAGTGGGCATTAAAACACAGCACAATGGTGCAATTGAAATTAATGAACGCATGGAAACCACCGTGCCCAATATTTATGCTGCCGGAGACTGCAGTAATATGCCGCAGTATGTTTATGTAGCCGCGGCTGCCGGCAGCCGTGCGGGCATTAATATGACAGGAGGTGATGCCCGTTTAGATCTTTCAACTATGCCCGCGGTTATCTTTACCGACCCCCAGGTTGCAACGGTTGGCCTGAGCGAAGAACAGGCCAGAGCACAGGGGTTTAAAACCAACAGTCGTGTACTGGATATGGAGAATGTACCCAGAGCTCTGGCTAACTTTGCAACCGATGGTTTTATTAAAATGGTCATAGAGGCTGAAACTGGTCGACTGATAGGCACTCAAATTCTCGCCCATGAAGGCGGTGAAATTATTCAGAGTGCGGCTCTGGCCATTCATAATAAAATGACAGTTGAAGATATTGCCAGTCAACTCTTTCCTTACCTGACTATGGTGGAAGGCCTGAAGCTTTGCGCGCAAACTTTTTATAAAGACGTTAAAGAGCTGTCCTGCTGCGCGGGTTAAGTGTATCCACAATTGAGCTATTTGAGTTAGCCAGAGATTCCTCTGGTTTTTCAGGTGCAGGCCAGAATCAATGAATTAGCCCGCTTTTAGCAAACTTTTCTGCACACAAAAGCCATTTTTTCGGCTCTTCTCCGATCCTGTGTATACAAACATCAGAATAACAAACTCTATCGTTCCCGAATGCTTTTGTCGGGAACCCAGTGGCTTTGAGGTTCTTAGAGTCACTGGGTCCCCGATACAGATATTACTTCGGGCTTCTGCCCTTCGCTCTAAAGGGCCAGGCAAACACGTTTAAAATCTTTGCAGAAGATTTTAGCGGGATGACGACAATCATTTTTTATTTACAAAACAAGAGACAACGATGACTAGTATTTCAGGCACCGGTAAGTGAAAATAAATCAACGAGTTAGACAAAGTAATTAATAGTTTTATATACGCAGGACCGGAGAAGAGCCGTATATTGGTGTGGGTGTCGTACTAAGAGGCGGACGCGGACGGCGAGGGGTAGAAAAATGGGTAGCACACTGGCCCTAAACCCGATGCTGATGGAATAAATTAGCAAAGTATACCTCGCTAAAAATATTGCACAGAATCAACGAGGTACCAGCCATCTTTGCTAAATCATCACTTGCAGGAGCGGAGAAGAGCTCTTTATTACGTAGTTGCCCTGTTAAAAACCGGATTTAGATTCAGTCTATACATACTTCAATTTTGACGTACGTTATATTTAATGTATAATTATATCTGTGGTGAAATTAATGGAGTGAAAAATGAAGGCAAACCCCGGAGGTCAAATCGACCCCAATGAAATTGTCGGACGTGAAGAAATAATTGAACAAATATGGGACACACTTGAGCAGCAGTCTATTAGAATGAATGCTGAGCGTCGTATCGGCAAGACCACCATTATTCAAAAACTGTGTGAAGAGCCGAGAGATGGCTGGATACCTATTTTTCAGGATCTTGAGCAATACCACACCGCATATGAATTTGCTATAGCAGTTTTTCGGGAAGTGGAAAAATATCTCTCTGTAGGTAAAAAAACGGCACATCGTACAAAAGCGCTACTGAAGGCCTGCGGTGGAATGGAGGTTAAGGGGGTTTTTAAGTTGCCTTCTTTTTCAACTGATTTACCATGGAAAGATATTTTATCCAGCTCAATTCAGGATCTTATTACTGAAAGAAGCAAGCAGAATGAGCGCCTTGTTTTCCTTTGGGATGAAGTTCCCTATATGCTGGAAAGTATAAAAAATCGTGAGGGTGAGGCGGTGGCAATGGAGTTACTTGATACTCTGCGCAGTCTGCGCCAAACTTATGGAAGTATTGGATTTAGAATGGTTTTTACGGGTTCGATAGGTCTTCACCATGTCATTAAAAGCCTGAAACGCAAAAACTACGCAAACTCACCCGTAAATGACATGTTAGTGACACCTGTTTTACCTTTAAAGCCTGAGCCAGCTAAAGAACTGGCTATTAAATTAATAGAGGGTGAATATATTTCAACCAATGAGTTGGAAGCGACTACGCATGCTGTTGCTAAGGCTTCAGATGGCTTTCCTTTTTATATTCATCATATTGTCAAAGCGATGAAGTTAACCGGTCTTGAGGGAACTGTAAAAAATGTGGAGCAGGTTGTTTCTCAACAACTAAGAGATCCTGATGATCCGTGGGAACTTAATCACTATCGGGGCAGAATTCGCACGTATTATGGCAGTGAGCTTGAGCCTGCAGTGGTTGAAATTCTTGATGCAATTGCAGTTGCATCGAATGCATTATCCGTTAATGATTTATTTAATGATTTGAAAAACTCAGGAACATTAGATGACAGAGAGCTGTTAATTGAGTTGCTTAGGTTGATCGAACAGGATCATTATCTGATGCGAAATAATGATGGTCACTATTATTTTCAGTTTCCATTGCTGCAACGCTGGTGGAAATTATCGCGTGGATTATAAAAAGTAATTATCATGTCAGAACAAGCATTTGTCTCTCTTTTTACACCTAGTCGTTCACAACCTGAAGACCTGGAAGCTATTCTGGTACAACGCCATGACATATTAAACGATGCAGTTGAGCGCGTTCGGGAAAGTGCGACGACAGGAAATAAACATCACTTATTGTTTGTTGGGCCGCGAGGTACTGGAAAAACACACTTAGTTACATTGCTTGTTCACAGGCTTGGGCAGGATGTGGCTCTTAAAAATAGCTTGCGCATCGCCTGGTTAAATGAAGATGAGACCAGTACTAGCTTGCTGGACTTTCTCCAACGAATTTATTATGCGCTGCAAAAGCGCTATCCTGGTGAGTACGATAAAGAATCGCTCGACCCCATGTTCGATTTAGAACAGACAGAAGCCAGACAGTATGTTATCAAATTACTGCTTGAAAAGCTGCAGCAACGCACACTACTTGTTGTTGTAGAAAATCTTGATGCATTATTCGAAGGATTAAAAAAAACAGGGCAACAGAATTTACGTGCATTTATTCAGGAAAATCCGGTATTGTCAATAATTGCTACGGCACAAAAGCTCACAGATGATATTAAGAAACGAAAAAACACTTTTTTCGGTTTTTTTCAAACAGAACATCTTAAGGCTCTTTCAGTTGAGGAGGCAGCTGAGTTATTGAGTAAAATGGCTGTTCTTAATAAAAAGTCAGATGTTGATATTTTTTTGAAAAGCGTAACGGGCCGTTCCCGTATTCGTGCGTTATATCATCTATCGGGTGGTAATCACAGAATATATATCGCCTTGTCAAAGCTAATTACACATGACAACATTAATACGCTTGTCGATCTTTTTTCTACAATGATTGATAGAATGACGCCCTATTACCAGGAGCGAATTCGTTGTCTGCCAGCACAGCAGCGAAAAATAATTGAATACCTATGTACCAGTGAGAGTCCTTGCGCGGTCAAAAAAATTTCACGGTATCTTTTCGCGACCCAACAGAGTATTTCAGGACAGCTTAAAGATTTGCGTGATAAGGGCTATGTTCAAAGTGCGCAACGAGGACGCGAGTCTCTTTATGAAATAGCTGAGCCCCTTATGCGAATTTGTGTGGAAGTAAAAGAAAATCAAAGCAATGCACCATTACGTATACTGGTCGATTTTTTACGCATCTGGTACGACAGGCAGGAGTTGACTGACAGGCTAAAAGGGTGTGGTTCGGTAGGCCTGGAATACCCATATTTAAAATTGGCAAATGAAAAAAATTTAGTCAACGGAAACCTTAGAAAACAGCTTCTGGTGAAAGAGTTTTATGCTGATCTTGATGGTGAGCAGTGGAAACGATTAAAATATTATTCAGATGAGTCGGAGGCATTAGCGCTTGCATATGGAAGTTGGAAAAAAGGTAATGATGAACAGGCCATTTCAGACCTTAATGATATTGTAGAGGAAAATAGTGGGGCTGTTGATTCTGTTAAGCTATCGGCATGGGCGCTGATGGGTGAGGTATATTATCAAAATAAAAACTTTAAACGGGCGGTTGATTGTCTTAATTTGGTTTTAAATTTATCAAATTTAACTGTTTTTCAAATGACGCAGATGCTTTTCAATAGAGGTTTGGCATATGAACGCCTTAAAGATCTGGAAAAAGCAATTATTGACTACAGTTCTGTTATATGCATGGTGGATGCACCTGCTGTGCCTGGTAATCTGGTTGGGATTTCTCTCTATAATCGTGGTCTTTTGTATGAAGAGAAAGGTGATTATGAGAAGGCTATTTCTGACTTTAATAACTACATTGGTTTGCCGAGTATTTCATTAAAACAAATGAATCAGGTACAGTTGTTTAAGGCAATGATATACGGAAAACAGGGTTGTATTGAGAAAGAAATTGCGGAATATACATCTATTCTCAAAAAATGTGAAAAAGAAATAGATATCAAGGAAGCAGTGCTGCTTAATCGTGGTATTGCATATGGTTTATTAGGCGATTTGGATAAAGCAAATATTAATTTTGATAGTCTTATTAATTTAGTAAATGTTTCACCTGGGAAAGTTATAGAGGCATATATTAGCCGGGGCAGTGTACGTGCAAAACTGGGTGATATAGGGGGAGCCTTGATTGATTTTAATGCGGTTATTAAAATAAAAAATGCGACTACGGAACAAGTATCAATAGCGCATATCAGTCAAGGCGTAATCTACTGGCGGCAGAATAAAGTAGAAAAATGTGAACAGGCATTTAAAAACGCACTTCTTCTCGTAGCGGATATACCTGTTGAATCACGCTTGATTATATATGTTAGTCTTGCAATAATTTATATCAGTGATGGGAGGTGGAGTTTAGCTATATCAATGCTTGATAATGGTTTGAAAGAAAGCAATCGTCATAATAATCAGTTAAGTGATTCAGTTGCAGTTATTGAAGCTTTTTTTGAAAGCAGTTTAACGGTAAAGATTCGACTTGAACGAGCCGGTACGCTAGCTCGGGTTTATCAGGATAATAGTGCTATTGCTCAATTGGGCGAAGCACTAATAGAGCATCTGGGAGATGTTTTTACCTCGGAAGAGGCGTTACCCGCAATTGATAATTTGGAGCAATGGGCTTCAGTCTGGGAAAATGTGTTTAGTGGTATCGAATCAGCGAAATTATTTATGAGGATATTTCGAACGGGTATTGATTTTCTTAAATCAGAAGGGAAAGATCGCGGAATTCTTCTAAATTTGAACAAGGAAGAGCGGCAAATTCTGCAACAGGCGATGAGTCTAAATGATAAATAATTTTCTGGATAAAACGTTATCGGAGTTAGTTTCTAGTTTATTAACAAACCAATAACTTGCATCTAAACCTGGAAACATTGAAAATGGTTCAGTTAGTTGTATTACTCATCAAGTACGAAATATGAGGCTTAATAATAAGGCGTTTGAACGAAAGATTAATTGACTAATTAAAAGTGTTATTGAAAAAGTGACATGACTCCTTTTATCTTCCTGTGTAGCGATAACGAGGCAGAGGTGCCCGGTATTTATCAGCGTGT
>QIDK01000219.1 GCA_003228405.1 Gammaproteobacteria bacterium
GTTATACTGCTAAGATAATAGGGTTATTAAATTTAGAAGATAAATTCAAAAATGAGAAAAAATGCAATTTAAAATAACAGGCAGTGAAAAAATTTTACTAGTAGAAGACAATCTGGTGAATTGTGAAATTGCCGTTGACATGCTGGAGACAATGGGGCTTGAAGTCGATGTTGCCAATAACGGTCAACAGGCACTTGATTTATATGATAACAAGCTATACAGATTGATTTTAATGGACTGCGAAATGCCCGTTATGGATGGTTTTTCTGCAACAAAGCGCATAAGAGAAAGAGAGAGCAAATTACAGCAGGTTTTAGTTCCGATAATTGCATTAACCGCACATGCAATACCCGGTTCAAAAGAGAAGTGCCTCACTAGCGGTATGAATGATTTTCTTCCTAAACCATTCGGCCTGCCAGAGTTAAAATCAATGTTAACAAAATGGCTCGAAGTAGAAGTTAGGGATGATTCTATACAACAAACACAATTAGCTAATGGTAGTGAATCTACTGGTGATATAAACGCTATTAAAAGCGACTGGACGGTGCTTAGTTATGAGGTTTTTAACAGGTTTTATCTAAAGCAAAAAAAAGACGGTTCTAACCTTGTGTCTAATATTGTTACTATCTACCTTGATCAATCCCCCGCATTACTTAGTGATCTAACAGCGGCTGTCAAAGAGCATGATCTTGAGTCGGTAAGAATAATTTCGCATACCCTGAAATCTTCAAGTGAAAATGTTGGCGCATCAACCCTTGCAGAATCATGTCGAATGGTTGAAAAGATGTGTATGGAAGGCGAAATTGAAACAGCGTTTATACAACAGATATACCAGGACTATTCTGCGGTAGAAAAAGCGCTAAAAGATGTGCTGGATAATGTCTGCGGCCATTAATTTCTAATATCATACAACCTGGTAGTTCAAACCAGGTCTGGCAGAGTAATACCGACTCATTGCAGACTGTTAAAAGATAAAAGCATTTTTGCCGCAAATTTAGGGCACGCCTAAATGGACGTAGGTGGTAGAGCAACGCAGGAGCAGTTGCCGAGGAAGCTCGTAAGTAGAATAACGCATATGTCCATGGATGGACGGTAGTAGGGTAATGCAGGAGCAATTACCGAGGAGCGGTTATCGAGGACGCAAAGAAACGCTCTTTATGTGTTTTTGTAGGGTGGGCACGCTTTTTTGCCCACGCGGTAACCGCATTTACAAACACGTGGGCAAAAAAGCGTGCCCACCCTACTAAAACTGACCTGGCCAGGCAAATAGGCATACCCTCAAATATCAGGCTTCCCGAGCCAACCCAATGGCTGTGGGCTGATAGTCATTATTGTCGCTTAAAATTATATTTTCTCGCCTTGGCGAGAGAAATAAGAAAAGAACTGTACTTTTAAAACCCCGCTTTTAAATCACTTAAAAACAATCACTTAGCCTTTTTTTATTTCGTTGTAAAACTTTCATATCACTTAATTTAACCCCTGCTGTATTTTTATTGGCATGAATGTTGCATATGTAAAAACTAATGGCAATATTTTGTCGCTGCTATCTATAGTTACAGCAGCAGATGCCGATATGTTAAAAATTATTAAATTAACAGTAAATAATCGGGAATTATTAAATGCAAGATCTTCAAGTTCAGCAAAATAACACTGGTGTGAAGCCGCAACATTCAATTGTATTGAATGAACGAGAATTAAAGCGTGTTTCTGATTTTATTGGCACTGAGGTGGGAATTCAGTTGCCATCTACAAAGCGTACTTTAGTTGAAAGCCGTTTAAGCAAACGTTTGCGCATATTAGGTTTTGATGATTTTAAGTCTTATCTTGATCACACTCTGGAAAGTTCTGACGGTGCGCTTGAAAAATTACAGCTTATCGATGTATTAACAACGAATAAAACCAGTTTTTATCGCGAACCCGATCATTTTGACTATCTGGTTAAACATGCCATTCCAGATTTAGAGAATGGTGCTCGAAAGGAGCTTAAGCTTTGGACAGCTGGTTGCTCGACTGGAGAAGAAGCATACACGCTTAGTATCGAATTAAACGAAGTGGCTTCACAGAAAAAAAATATTGCATTTAATATTCTGGCTACAGATATTTCACACAGCTGTTTAAGCAAAGCGAGCCGTGGAATTTACACAGACAGACAGGCCGAATCTATTCCTCTGGAACTAAGAAAAAAGTATTTGTTGCGTAGCCGAAATTCTGAAGAATCACTCGTTCAAATGGGACCGGAACTTCGTCACCGTATTCTGTTTAAAAGTCTCAACTTAATGGATAGTCATTTTGACCTGCCGAGCAAGATGGACATTATATTTTGCCGAAATGTGATGATTTATTTTAATAATAATTTGCGTGAAGAACTGGTTGCCAGATTTGAAAGCAACCTGGTTAAAGGTGGGTATTTGTTTGTTGGGCATTCAGAGTCGCTTAATGGAATCAAAACAACGCTTAACCAGGTCGCACCGATGGTGTATCAAAAAAACTAGAATAATAGTGTTATTGGAGAAATGAAATGAATAATGTTGTGCATGTGGATTTTAAAAAGAATAATTTGACAGGCTCTATGTGTCGCTATTCTTCAACAGATATAGATAAGTTGGCTTCTGCTGTTATGGCATCTATTAAAAACATTTACAAAACACTGAAACCTGGGCTTCCAAAGTGTGTGTACCAGTTAAAATTATATAACGATCTGTTAAAAAAAGGATTTAAGTTACAGATGGAAATGTCTATGTTAAATCGTGCGGTTAAATATGAAGTTACAAGAGAGTTAATAATAGTGGATGAAATATTGGTCATTGAATGTGTCGTTGATAATGAAATAATCGACCATCATCAAAAAAGAGTCATGTTTGATCTTGAAAATAACAGTTATGCAAAAGGCCTGTTGATTAATTTTTCTGATGAAATACAGAAAGATATGATAACAGTAATAGACCGTTCCTCGGTGTTTCATTAAATATTCAGGAAGTTGATATGGAATCTGTACCTAAAAACATAATTAAAGTCATGCTGGTTGATGATTCTGCTGTGGTGCGTCAGACAATAACTAAAGTACTTGATGCAGATCCTGAAATTAATGTGATAGACGCATGCCAGGATCCCTATATCGCTGCAAAAAAACTTCGCAAAGTAATGCCTGATGTGATCGTTCTCGATGTTGAAATGCCAAGAATGGATGGTATTACTTTTTTACAAAAGATCATGTCGCAGAACCCAGTCCCTGTCATCATCTGTTCGACATTAGTTGAAAAAGGTGCTGAGACAACACTTAAAGCGTTGGAATACGGCGCGGTTGATATTATTCAGAAGCCTACGATAGGCACGAAAAAATTTCTGGAAGAAGCGCAGATCTTGTTAACAGACGCTGTAAAAGCGGCTGCAAAAGTAAACGTTAAAAAATTATCGACAAGATCACGACAGGTTGCACCTAAGCTAACAGCCGACGCAGTTCTGTCAGGTGTTAGTGGTAAAGCAATGTCAAAAACCACAGAAAAAATAATTGTCATTGGTGCTTCCACTGGCGGTACTGAAGCTGTACGTACTGTTTTAGAAGCAATGCCTCATGACGCGCCGGGAATAGTTGTTGTTCAGCATATGCCGCAGGGGTTTACTGCATCGTTTGCGCAAAGATTAAACGAGTATTGCAAAATTAATGTAAAAGAAGCAAGTGATGGAGATTCTATATTACGTGGTCACGCTCTCATCGCACCTGGTAATTATCATACATTGATTAAAAGAAGTGGTGCCAGGTATTTTGTCGAAGTGCGCGATGGCCCTTTAGTTGCACGTCATCGGCCATCTGTTGACGTACTATTCAGATCATCGGCACGTTATGCAGGCAGTAATGCCGTGGCAGCGATTCTTACTGGTATGGGAGACGATGGTGCTGCAGGTATGAAAGAAATGCATGAAACAGGCGCGTATACCATTGCGCAGGATGAAAAAACCAGTGTTGTCTATGGCATGCCAGCATCGGCAGTGAAGCAGGGTGGTGTAGATCGAATTTTACCTTTAAATAAGATTGCGGCTGGTCTCGTTAACAATGAATCATCATCTTCACAGCATAAGGCTAATGTGGATGAACGATTGACAGGACAGCGTAAATGACTGAAATTAAACTTGCCTCTGAAATACAGGAAGTTATCTCATCTGGAAGAATATTAAATGTTCTGGTTGTTGATGATAGCAAGGTCATACGTTCTGCAATAAGAGAAATACTGGAGCTAGGGAATATACAGGTAACAGAAGCATGTAATGGTAAGGATGCACTTGAACTTATTTATAATAATGTCCCCGACCTTGTGCTGCTTGACGTGGTCATGCCGGGCATGGACGGTATTTCCGTTTTAAAAACTCTGCGCAAGTCATATTCAAAATTTCAGCTACCTGTTGTACTGGTTACCTCGTTAGGATCTTCAAGTGAAATAGTACAGGCACTAGATTTTGGCGCAAATGATTATGTAACTAAACCTGTCGATTTTGATGTTCTGTGGGCGCGGGTAAGTAATCAGCTAATGCAAAAACAGACAGCTGAATATCTTCGTTTGGCACAGAGTAATCTTGAAAAACAAGTTAAACAAAGAACAGCGGAATTAAATACAAGCAATCAGCAACTGAAAAATGAAATAGAAGTTAGATTGCTTGCGGAAAATCAATTACAAAAGCAGGCGAACTATGATGAGTTGACAGGACTGCCAAACCGTAGTCTCGCCACAGACAGGTTGTACCAGACATTGTTAAAGTCTAAGAGACATAATTTGAAACCATGTTTGGCTTTTCTGGATCTGGATAATTTTAAATACATTAATGATACTTTTGGCCATGCTGCTGGTGATGAGTTGCTGCGAGAGGCTTCCAGAAGGCTAACTGAATGCGCGCGTGAAAGTGACACAGTAGCACGTTTGGGTGGAGATGAGTTTTTACTTATCCTGGAAGATGACAGGGCCAACAACAGTGGACAGCTACGCGAAACAGGGATCAGGCATATTGGAGAACGTATTATCGAGGCCTTTTCAGCACCATTTTTGATAGAAGGCCACGAGCTAAATATTACCGCAAGCCTTGGTTTTGCTATGTATCCAAAGGATGGCGATGACAGTAATAAACTAATGCGCCATGCCGATGTTGCTATGTACCGTTCAAAAAATGAAGGCAAAAACACTTTTTGTTTTTATTCACCAGAAATGTCAGCAAAAGCAATGATGCGGATGAATATCGAGTCACAACTTCGGCAGGCTTTGGAAAACAACGAATTTACTCTGCACTATCAACCTATCGTCGACTCTAAAAGCGGGAAAATAGTCAAGGCTGAAGCGTTATTAAGATGGGATTGTGAAAACCTTGGAATGATAACGCCTGATTGTTTTATTCCAATTGCAGAAGAGACTGGTTTAATTATTCCTATCGGTGAATGGGTTATCGAAACAGCCTGTAAGCAGATAAAAAAATGGCGAGATTCTGGATGGATTGATCTTTGTGTGACAGTAAATGTGTCTGCACGTCAGTTTCAAGCTAATTCCTCCCTGGTGGAAACTATTAGACGTTCACTTAAGAAAAATGATTTGCCAGCAGATGCTATTCAGCTTGAATTAACTGAAGGCGTGTTAATGAAAGAAACTGAAAGTAGTGCTGAAATAATGGCATTGCTTGAAGATATGGGTATCAAACTATTGATTGACGATTTTGGTACAGGCTATGCGTCACTTTCCTATCTGCAACGTTATAATTTTGATTCTGTCAAGATTGATCGTAGTTATATTAGTAACGTGTTGCTTTCCAGGCAAGATGAAAAATTAGTCAAAGCAGTTATAGCTATGGCAAAAAGTCTGGGCATGTCAGTCGTTTCTGAGGGTGTAGAGAGCAAAGGACAACTTGATTTTTTAATAAAAGAAAATTGCGAATTTATCCAGGGCTACTATTTTAGCAAGCCGGTTCAGGCCGATGAGTTTCTTACTTTGTTAAAAAACATGAATGAATTAAAATCCAGAGTAAAGCCACTTAAAATAGTTTCTGGGAGAGCTTAATTTTGCAACATTCAAATAATAAAGTTTTTCTTCATCCAGGTGAGTTCTGCTTTAGTGAAAAACAATCTCACATACATACACTGCTAGGCTCATGTATATCAATTACATTATGGCATCCTAAGTTACTTATTGGCGGAATGTGCCATTTCACGTTACCAAAACATCCTGGTGCAAAACGCCCAACAGCAAAGGAAATGGATGGTCGATATGCTGATGACGTGATAGAAATGTTTCGCCAGGAAACGGCAAAACACGGAACAAAGCTAACTGAATACCAGGCTAAAATATTTGGCGGTGGCAATATGATGAAATCTAAAGGGCAAAATACCGAAGATTCAATAGGCACCAAAAATGCTACCGCAGCAATGATGTTATTAATGAACGAAAATGTTGATATTTTAGTGGCTCATGTTGGTGAATTTGGTCACAGGCGAATAGTATTCGATACGAATTCAGGCAATGTCTGGGTTCGTCATGTAGATAACGACGGTACCAGACGGGAGAGTATTAATGGCAAAGTATAATGCGATTTACGAGGGCAGGCTGCCGAGTGGCATCTGCACCAGTATTATTGGCGATAAAAATGTTGTACCTCATCATGGGTTTGTAAGTTATTTAATGGATTCTGCCATTAGTATATACAGGAAATGTGCAGGTTTCTTTAAGGGGCGCTAATTAAACCTGGGTGAAGCCCCCAGTGAAGCCCCCAGTGAAGCCCCTGTGACGCTAATTTAGACTCGGGAGACTCGGGAGATTCGGGGTGTTCAAGAGCTCTGCGGTAAGCACTTGTATTTACTGCTATTGGTGACTCTGAGCTCAAGATATTCAGCCACGACCTTATCAGCGTCTCCCTAAAATATTACCTGGTTTTTGCCTGACATCCTAAATATTACTTCACAACTGTCGATATAGTAATTAGTAAAAATCTTTTATGCTAAATATTCGGTGGGTCAAGTTATGTCAGTAAGTCAGGAAGTGTCTAAAGACGGTAAGAAAGTTCATATCAATATTTCCGGTCGTTTTGATTATAAAGTGTCTCAGGAGTTTCGAGATAGTTATCGACGCGTACCTGGTCAGGACAGCGTGTCATATTATGTGGATTTGAGTGATGCAGTATATATGGATAGTTCTGCGCTTGGGATGCTGTTATTACTTCGTGAACATGCGAAGTGTCGTGGTGGTGCTGTATATATTGAACGGCCAAGCAAGCAAATAGATAATATATTAAAAGTTGCAAATTTCGAACAACTTTTTACTATTAATTATACGTGCTCGGCTGACCCCTCTGTGGCAGAAGACGCTGGGATGGAACATTGAATGCCATTTCTTATAATGCGCCAGTTACAAAAAATACAGTGCAAGCACTTGTTATCAGCAGCTCGAATGAAATAATTTCGTATATTGAAAAAAATCTTGAACGGTCTGGCATTTCTACGGTGGTGGCAAAAACCGTAAAGCAAGCTTTTAACTTTTTCTCGAAAAACCAGATCTCATACGTTTTAGTTGATACAGCATTAACCGATGTCCCGTGCTGTGAACTTATTCGTTCTTTGCGAGCTAATATTGGTGAACAATATATACCAATTATAATACTTGCTTCTACTGATGATGAAGAAAAACTATCTAATTGCATATCCGCTGGCTATGATGATATTTTATTTAAACCGTTTACTTCGCTAGCACTTAAAACCAGAATTGCTTCGCTTGATAAAATAGGTGAGTTGAAACAATTATATAAAGACTCCTTAAACGAACAGGTAGTAGCTAAGCGAATATTAACGAGCGCGATAGGTGAAAGAAGAATTCACTTTGAAGAAATTGGTTTTCTTAGCAGATCTAAAGCCATCTTCAGTGGTGATTTATTTTTAACGGCACGTCATCCAGACGGTAGTTTAAATATTCTGTTGGCTGATTTTACTGGCCATGGTTTGTCTGCTGCTATGGGTGCATTACCTGTCGCTGATACCTTCAGGACTATGACTAAAAAAGGTTTTGAGCCTGATTATATTCTTGAGAATATTAATAGTAAATTACATACGCTGTTGCCTACTAGTATGTTCATGGCGTGTATTGTTATAAATATATCGAATGATTTGAAACATGCAAGAATATGGAATGGCGGCATGCCAGATATCTATATAAGAGAACATGAAACGGGCAGTGTGATATATACAATAGAATCGTCACATGTGCCGCTTGGTATTACTGAAACAACATCAAACCAATATAGGCTGATAACTGTCGATGTAACACCGGGTGACCAGTTGATACTGTTTACTGATGGGCTAACAGAATCCTTAAATGAAGACGGTGATATGTTCGGTCAGCAACGTCTTGAAGCGTGCTTGCAAAATAACAGTAAGGAAAAAACAGTTTTCGAGGCGCTTGTTAATTCTTTTAATGAGTTTTGTGGTGATATAGAGCCATTGGATGATGTGACACTAGCCTGTATTCCATGTGTTAGTGAGCTTATGCAGATAAACAATGCTGATGTTTCAAAAAACATGCAAATCGCCTGTAGTCGAGATAATAGCTGGCATTGGTATATTGAGTTAGGTGGTTTAAATTTGCGAGAAATAAATCCGGTACCGAATGCTATCAGCGAGATACGTAAGATATTTGGTGCTTCGGCAAGTACCGATGAGCTGTCAAGCATAATGTCAGTACTGTATAAGAATGCTATTGAACATGAAAAACCTGAAGTTGGCCTGCAAGACACGAAT
>QIDK01000082.1 GCA_003228405.1 Gammaproteobacteria bacterium
CACTGGTCTTTTTAGCATCAACTGTAATTCGAGCCGGTATCCATTGTTTTATCGGCACGGGCAGAGGAATTAACACGTTCTCCTGCGCGTGGATAATTAAGGATATATCTAACTGATTTTCAGATAAATTTATTAGCATGGATTCAATGCTGGCACAGCTGGGTAAACAATCAGCGGGCTTTGTTATTTCCTCTCGCAACTCATCCAGTAAATCTTTTTCTGGGAAAGCGGCTTCTGCTGTTGTAGGTGACAGGCTAAAAATACTTCCCAGTAACATCAGGCCTAATATCACCGGTGTTGCAGTTGCGCTGCCAGATAACCGCGGCGGCGTTAATGTTTTAATATCCAGTAAACGCCAGGCGAGTAATAAAACCAGTGCAATGCGCAATATATTTAACAGGGAATGCATGCCGGGTGATAACAATGTCATAGATATAGTTTGATCCTTTGCCACTGGCCCATCCCAGTACAGTCGATATTGATGCAGCGACCAGGCAGGCAAGCCAGGCCCGGTCTGAATTGTCGCATCAGGATCAATGCTCACCATTTTCTCTGGCTTATATTCCTGCCGATAATTTAAAGGTTCAGCAATTTCTTCCTCGGGTGCAGCAGTCGACATGTCCATTACTTCAAAGGCTTTAGATGCTATTTTTCGTGGTGCCTCGGCAATAGTCTGTGGTGACACAAGCTGCGAATTTTGTATATATGCTTGCTGGCTGGCACTTATATTTGCAAATTCCAGCTGTGGATATAGCGCAGTTCTCACCTGGGTCACCATAAACGCCAACAGCACAAGCACTAATACCAGAGTTGTTAATAACCTGTAGCCCTGCACAAACTTAAACAACCGACCCTCGGGTAAAGTGCGCATTAACACAACGGCCACAGCCAGATTAATCCAGATATATTGAGGCGACAGGGACTCATGCCAGACCAGCACCAGTGTCAGCAAACTTATTAGCCCCCATTGCAAACCCCACATTTTATAAATTACAATAGCGGTAATTAACACCATAAATAAATCGAGTAATGTCCAGCGATCTATCCATGCATCTGTAGATGCACCACTGAGTGACAATAATTGCCAGCCCGCAGGCAAATATAATATTGCACTGACTTTATTAAAACTCATATCCCAGCCCGTAGCGGAGAATGAGCGTAGTGCATTATCGATGCGGCTATCCGCTGATAAATCTAAATTTCCATGGCGAACTTCTACGCCCTGTTTTTTATTGTCATCCTGCGTGATGAACTGAGGCTTTGCGTTGAGGCTTACCTGCCCCAGGGTTAGATCATCAGTTGCATTTAATCGCCACTGCCTCGACAGCTTACCAACTATTTTGTCATTAACGGTAAATCCATCTCCATCAAAATCCAGCCATATTTTTTTTGTCAGCGTCAACTGGTCGGGGGCAGGGTCTGGGTTACCCCGCTTGATAATATCAAATTTTAATGATTCACCACTTTGCATAGCAAACACAGGGTAAGCTTTCCAGTCGGAATCCAGCCGTGTTTGATTTGGATCAATGCTGTTTTTGTCTATCACCTTAATTAAACGCAAATGGGGCTGTTGATCTAATGCCCATATTTCATTTTTTGGCCAGGGTGATTCAAATTCAGGTAAGGCAACGGCAATTAGTGAATGCTGATTAAATGAAGTCACATTTATCGTCCACTGCCCTGGACGAATCTGTATTTTTAATCGACCTTTGCTATCAAGTTGCGAAGGCAGACGACTGTTAATTTCTATTGCCTGAAAATCGGTTAGCAACACACCATTGAGAATAATTTCTCGTTGCTGACCTGAAACATCTAACTTAATTTGTGTCGTTACCCGCAATGGAATGCTGTCAGTAATTTTTCTAAAAACCTGTAGATCAAGTCGATTATTCTGATGCGCAACTGCTTTACCCGTTTTTAACCATAATTTACCCTGCCTGAAATCGGGCAAGTTAATTTTTTTATTATTAATGCTTAGCTCAAGCAGGCCAGTTTGTCTGGGAATAGAGATGGATTTAGGTATCTGATGCCAGTTCAGTTCACCACTAATGGTGTAAAAGCCTTTTTCCAGCTGAATAGACGGCACTCCATTATAGGCAGTAACTGGTTGCGATTTCTGGTTTACCCGTACCTTCTCGGGCCAGTTTTTAATATCACCGGGTAAGCTCACCCGTGATTGTGCCTGCACTTCCCAGCCCTGTTTAAACTGCGCTGAATTGCCTTTTATTTTTATAGAAAGAAACCCCGGGTAAGCACAAAAGTTCTGGTTTCGATTATAGCTAACAGGGCAGCTTATATTCGGCAGGTCTTTAACAACCCAGGACACCCAGGGCTTCAGCTCATCTGGAACTGAACTGGTTTCTGCTGCTGTAGCTGCTGTTACTGAAAATAACAGAATTAAAATTCGACCTGTAAGATTAATTCGTAACATGACACTGTTTATCATATTTCTATTCCCTGCCTGTATTTGTAACATTATTGTACTTTATTTTTGTTCGGCTGTTCAGATGCATGTACAAATGAATCAGAAGAAAAGAATACCTGTCTTAAATTACAGAAGCATAGAAAAAATAGTTTCTCCCGTAGGAGTTAGCTTTAGCTGACGATGCCCCTTGCAATGCGAAGCGAGCCGATAAGCTATAACAGGGTTTTAACGGCTCGCTTCGCATCGCAACAATTTTCGTCAGCTAAAGCTAACTCCTACAGGATGCTATTTTTCTAAAGCTTATTAGTAGTATCCTTTATTTCTGATTCAGTAATAAGTATAGCATTGCACCGGTTAACCAGGGTTACAAGCCAGATCAGTCTATTGATACACCAGTATTCACTGCTGGATCTCCGACACAGGCATTACTACGGGCTCCTGCCCTTCGACTTACAGGCCGTGCAAGCACGTTTAAAATCTTTGTAGACGACTTTATCGGAGATGACAAAATCGTAGTTTTTTTATTAATTTTTGGTCCACGTTAATTTCTAACCTCAGCCATCTATATTCGATTTTATTAACAATAACAAGCACGCTGTTTGTTATAAAAACTCCAACTCTGTTAAATTATTCCAATAAAAAAGTTTTTTTACTGGAATAATGACCCAGGTCTCACTTACTAAACTTTTTATGACAATCTTATGACATAAATTCTATTTATTACTTTTTGTGACTTTGTTCAATTTATATTTTTTTCTTTTTATCTACCATGCCGCACAATATTTAGTAAAAATTTTTTAACAGGCCAATAAAGGATCACAATCATGTCTGATAATCTTATTCCGATTAACCCGGAAACTTTTAAGTTTGTAAAGTGCGCCTATACAACTAAAACAATTGACCTGAATCAGGCGGCAACTCTTCTATGTGGTGATAAGCATCACCCTCAAAGTGGAGATCTTGTGCTCGCAGAAGTAACTAAAATAGGACAACATCAGCGTATTGAATTAGCCAGTGGAAGACGCGCCAGATTACATATTGGCGATCAGGTTCTGGTTTGTTATGGCGATCGCTATGCACCAGACCAGTTCGAGGCACGTGTACCCTTAGATCTTGGTGAGTGTCATCTGGTTGCGGCTGGCGGCATTGCATCCAGCATGAAAAGCTGCCATCTAAAAATGAAACCGCCAACTACCCTGCTTCCTGTTGGGCTGGTAGCGGATGCAAAGGGTAATCAAATTAAGCTGCAGAGCTCTCGCCTGCCTCGTCCAAAATCAATTTCAGTCAACCGACCCATGATTATCGCGGTTGCTGGCACCGCTATGAATGCAGGTAAAACAACAACGGCTGCCAGTCTTATTAAGGGCCTGGATCGAGCTGGCGTGAAGGTATCAGCCGCCAAGATTACCGGCACAGGCGCGGGTGGCGACTACTGGTTTATGGTTGATTCTGGCGCTAAGCCGGTACTTGACTTCACCAGCGTGGGGTACGCATCTACTTTTGGGCTATCACAGGAAGCACTTGAAGATGTGCTGGAATCCCTGGTTGCAGAATTAATAAACCACCAGCCCGATGTTATTATTCTGGAAGTCGCCGATGGTATTTTTCAGGAAGAAACCGCAACCATCCTGCGCTCTCCTTTATTCAGACGCCTGGTCGATGGCCTTATTTTTGCGGCCGGGGATGCCAGTGGTGCTTTTACCGGAAAACTGTGGCTAGACAAACATAGCCTGCCCTTAAAAGCGATCAGCGGTGCGCTTACGGCCTCTCCTTTAGCTATTCGTGAAACCGAAAAAGTGACCAGTTTACCGGTATTCAATATGGAAGAACTGGCCAGTGCAAAGTATGCACGCCACCTGCTTTTTGATATATGCCAGCTAAACCAGCAAGCGCTTGCATAATGGTTGTTTTACCCCGCCTCAATTCCAGCAAGCGTAAAACTTATCTAATTCGACTGGTGCTGAATGGTTCCGCGCAGGCTGGTTTTGTCATTGCTATGGCCCTGTTGTTGAGAGAAGCCTTTGATGAACTGGTAACCGCTGGCATTGCCAGGGATTTCACATCATTGCTACCTTTCTTCGGCGGTTTCTCGCTGGTTGTACTCTGCGGCGCTGGCTTACGCTGGCTTGAACGCATCGATGCGGAAAAACTTGGTCAGGATTACATCTTTGAACTGCGCCAGCAATTATTCGCACACATGAGTCGTCTCTCGCCCAGAGCGCTGCAAAAACGCAGCCGGGGCGGCACGATGCTGCGTTTTGTTGGAGACCTGACCGCTGTGCGCCAGTGGATAAGCCTCGGCATCGCCAGACTTGCGGTAGCCATGGTCACCACTATTGGCACACTGGTTGTGCTTACCTATATTAATGTCATGCTTTCTGCACTAGTGGCGGTACTGCTGCTTATTGCCTCTAGCGCGATGCTATTGCTCGGGCTCAGGCTGGAGCAAACTTCCCGCACCACACGCAAACACCGCACTCAACTAGCGGCAAATATCAGCGAAAAAATTTCTGCCATGGCGGTGGTGCAGGTATTTGGGCAACGCCAACGTGAACGGCGCCTGCTTAAAAAACAAAGTAATACGCTACGTGATTCCATGATTCAGCGAGCAAGCCATATCGGTCAGCTGCGCGCGGTGATTGAAGCACTCGTTGGCTTTGCCAGCACGGGTGTGATTATTCTGGGTGCCTGGGCCGTGTCCAGAGGGCAGGCAACACCGGGCACCATTATCGCTGCAATGATGATTGTCAGTATGCTGGCGCCGCAGTTACGTGACCTGGGTCGGGTGCATGAATACTGGCGCGGCGCCAGGGTTTCGCGTGAGAAAATTATTCAGTTTCTAAATACGCCGAGCCTGATAGCACAACAGCCAGATGTAAAAGACCTCAAGCTAAGCCACGGCAAAATCGAGTTCAGAAATGTGTCTGCCGTTGGTGTTATAAAAAACTTCTCACACTGTGCCAATGGCGGCGAACGCATTGCACTGGTTGGCCCAAACGGCGCGGGTAAATCTACCCTGCTTTCTCTGGTGGTTCGTTTGCTCGACCCGGATAGTGGCCAGATTCTCATCGATGGACAGGATATTTCTGCCTGCAGTCTGCGCTCGCTGCGAGCCAGTATCGGCATGGTCAGCCCTGATTTACCCCTGTTAAGGGGAAGTCTGGAGCGTAATCTTAAATACCGTTTGCCGAATGCAGGCAAGACGCAAATTCAGCAGGCCATCAGTTTTTGCGGCATTGACAGCTTAGCCGCTACTTTACCTCGCGGCATGCGCACACGCCTGACCGAAGGAGGCCTTAATCTCTCTGTCGGTCAGCGAGCCAGATTAACTCTGGCCCGTGCACTTCTGGGCAAACCACCGATTCTTTTGCTGGACGAGGCAGAAGCCAATCTGGATAGTTCAGCCACGCAATTGATTGATCAGGTACTGGCAAGTTACCCGGGTACCATTCTAATGGTAACCCACAGGCCGAATTATCTGAAACACATGAATCAGGTGTGGCAGCTGGGATCAGCAACTGACCAGTTCACCAGCATGAACCATAATCCGCATAAGCCGCAGAGAGACAAGTGTGACCCGCAAGAGTTAAGCCTGGTTCCCTCCAAATAATAACGTCTAAAAACACTATTCGAATAACAGGAATGCAACTGTGCTTACATCACTACTTTTATCGAGTGCCGGTTTTGACCAGCACCCCAACCTGCAACAGACTGAACACGCCAGGCTCCCCCGTGGAAAAGTCGTGCTACAACGAATTAGAGGCATGCAGGGGCAGGGTTACTACCTCTATATTCCACGTACCTGTGGAGCGAATTCCCCACTGATGATCAGCGTGCATGGCGTATCGCGCAATGCGCGACAACATGCCGCTTTACTGGCTCCACTGGCCGAACGTTTTGGTGTTGTACTGGTGGCCCCTCTTTTTACACAGCAGCTGTTTCCTGACTACCAGCGTCTGGGACGCCTGGGCCGTGGCCCACGTGCCGATCTGGCGCTGGATCAGATCATTGGCGATGTGCTCTATAAAACAGCCTGTGACTTTAAACGCCTCTATCTTTTTGGTTATTCCGGCGGCGGTCAGTTTGCTCATCGCTATGCAATGGCACACCCCGAGCGAGTTGGAGGAGTCGTGGTGGGTGCAGCTGGCTGGTACACCTTTCCTGATGCGTCCATTCGCTTCCCCCGGGGTAACGCCGCATCGGCCGAGCTCAACAGCCTGCATTTTGATGCGGAGCGATACCTGCGCGTACCCATGAGTGTCGTCGTCGGCAGTGAGGACAACAAACGCGATGCGGAGCTTAACAAGTCAGCCAGAATAGATAAGCAGCAGGGGCTAAACCGTTTGCAACGCGGGGAAAACTGGATTATGGCCATGCGCAGGCAGGCAGAAGTGCGCGGCTTAGCTACACCCTACTCTATAGAAACTATGCCGGGTATTCGCCATTCATTTAAAGACGGCATGCAATCAGGCCAGCTCGGTGAGCGGATTTTCAGATTACTGTTCGATCATAAAACAACGGCTGCCGAAACATATTCCCTGCGAAAAGACCATTGTGCCATTGCAGCAGACCCGCTGGCTTTATATACAGATATTAAACCTGAGCTACAGTACGGCAACCAGGCTGCTGGAAAACAACCGTGGTAGGTCGTATTCCGTTAAGCGGAATATGCCTCAGCCTTGCACTCTCTCCACTGCTTACATTCGCTGCTGATGCAACCGACACAGAACAACTGCAAAATATTATTCGCAAGCAGCACAGGCATTTGCTGCATCAGCAACAACAAATAAAAGTGTTGCAGAATCAGATGTCTGTGGTGGAAAAAAAACAGGCCAGCAAAAAAAAATCAACCAATGCACGGGTAAACCTGAAGCAGGGCATGAAAGTAAAATCTGCAGATGGCCAGAACACATTTCGTGTGGGCGGTCGTCTGCATGTCGATAGTGCAGTCTACAATGAAGATAAGCGTGCATTCGGTAATGGCATAGAAATTCGACGAGCACGAATTAATGTCGCCGGCAAATTTAAGAAAAACTGGAAATACCGTGCAGAGTATGATTTTGCTCATAACAGGGCATCGGTTAAAGACGCCTATATAACATATTCATATTCCCGACAAAATGCTATAAAAGCAGGCCAGTTTCAGGTGCCCTTTAGTCTCGAAGAACTCGGCAGCTCCAATAACATTATGTTTATGGAGCGAGCGTTACCCAATATCTTCGTTCCCGGCTATAAAACAGGCATTTCCATTTCTAATGGTGGCGACAACTCAAGTGCCAGTGCTGCGGTATACGGTGAAGCGGTCAATTCACAGAATAACTCAAATATAGATAATGGCTGGGGTGTGGCAGGAAGACTCACCTATGCGCCATTGCTCACTAATTCGCTGTTACTGCACCTTGGGGCAGCAGTCGAATATCAGGAACCAGATGGCGATAACAGTATGCGCCTGCGCACAACACCAGAGACGCATGTTTCGCGTACACGACTGCTCAATACTGATACTATTTCTGATGTAGATCACTTCGAAAATTACGGCCTGGAAATAGCCACACGTGTCGGCTCATTTTCCATGCAAGGTGAATATATTGCTTCCGTTATCGAACGCAATGTCGGCAACACGCTGGAATTTGACGGCTGGTATGCATCCACAGGCTGGTTTATTACGGGAGAACGGCGCATCTACAGGGCGCGCAAAGGTGCCTTTCGAGGAGTTACTCCGAAGCATGGCTATGGCGCACTGGAGCTTGCTATAAGATACAGCTCACTGAACTTGAACGACGACAATGTATACGGTGGCCGTGAAAATAACTGGACACTGGGTATGAACTGGTACCCGACCAGCAGCATTCGTTTTATGCTTAACTATACTCAGGCCAATGCCGAACCGAGTACAGCTGAAGTTAACCCAGATGAATTTCGCGGTATCAAAGATAGCCCTGATTTTTTTCAGATGCGGATGCAGATTAAATTTTAAAATGCGCTCAGGCGCTGATGCGCCTGTTTACTCACCTTGGCGCAATGCCAGTAAGTTAAGCATCATGTTATTTGGAAGCGGGGCTTTAGCCTGAGCTATCCCCACAAATATCTCTAAAAGCAAAAAGCATTTTTACCGCAAATAAACGCAAATAAACGCAAAGACACGCAAATAAAAAAATATAATTTGTAGGAGGTAGCTTTAGCTGGCGATATAGAAGGCGATGCGGAGCGAGCC
>QIDK01000020.1 GCA_003228405.1 Gammaproteobacteria bacterium
CGTTACATTGTATTGAACCCTGTTCGTGCACGAATGGTAAGGACAGCTAAAGACTGGCCCTGGAGCAGTTACCGGGCAACAGCAGGATTTATACAGAAAGAAGCGTGTTTAACGACAGACTGGATATTATCAGCTTTTGCAAAAACAAGAAAAACATCACAGCAAAGATATCGTGATTTTGTGCAAGAAGGCCGCAACCAGTCATCACCCTGGGAATGCCTGAAGAATCAGATTTATTTGGGAACAGATGAATTTGTAGAAGAAATGCAATGCAAACTTGACCCGGAACAGTCATTAAAAGATATCCCAAAAAAACAAAAACAGTCGCCGGCAAAAGCGTTGTCACATTATGCAAGAAAATTTAAAACTCGTGATGAAGCAATGGCCAATGCATATTTAAGCGGGCATTATACATTAACTGAAATTGGTGAGGGTTTTGATGTAAGTTATGCTACTGTTAGTCGGGCAGTAAAGTGTTATGAAAGTGTAAAATGTAAGGCCTGACCCCCGCTGGGGATTTTAGGGTTTCTGATGCAGCTTTATACGCTATTGTTTTTAAAGCCTTAAAAATTGGTCGGGACGACAGGATTTGAACCTGTGACCACCACACCCCCAGTGTGGTGCGCTACCAAACTGCGCTACGCCCCGATAAGGCGGTGGATTGTACACTGTATGGGATTTTCTTTAAAGAAAAACTATTTCTTCAGGGTCTGCAGAATTTCTTCCAGCTCATTTCTAATTTGCTTAATCAGCTGATTACTCTGCGAGGTATCTTCTTTTGCGGTTTCGCCGGTGAGCTGCTGACGTGCGCCACCGATGGTGAAGCCCTGGTCGTATAGCAGGCTGCGAATTTGACGAATTAAAATGACATCATGGCGCTGGTAATAACGGCGGTTTCCACGGCGCTTTACCGGCTTTAACTGGGTGAATTCCTGCTCCCAGTAACGTAATACATGGGGTTTTACGCCGCATAATTCACTTACTTCACCAATGGTGAAGTAGCGTTTGCTTGGAATTACAGGTAGTTCGTTATTATTGCTGGCTTCCAGCATAGGCCTCAACTCTTTGTTTTAATTTTTGTCCTGGTCGAAACGTAACAACTCTACGGGCACAGATGGGTATTTCCTGCCCTGTTTTAGGGTTGCGGCCCGGCCGTTGAGTTTTATCTCTTAGTGTGAAATTGCCAAAACCTGAAAGTTTTACATTGTATGTATCTTCCAGGGCTTCGCGAACTTCCTCAAAAAACAGTTCAACCAACTCTTTGGCTTCTCGTTTGTTGAGCCCTAACTCTTCAAACAATCTCTCTGCCATATCGGCTTTGGTTAACGCCATTTCTACTCCCGTAGTGTAGCACCATATTTATCATTTAAAACGGTGACAATCTTGTTAATTTCTTTATCTACGTCTTCATCCGTAAGAGTGCTGGAAAATCCCTGTAAAATCAAGCCTAAAGCGACACTTTTTAGACCATCTTCTATATTAGCACCAGTATAGACGTCAAATAACAAAATTTCTTGGAATATTTCAGAAGTTACTGATTTAATTGATTTAACTAGCGCTTCTACCGCAATTTCCTGTTTTACTAATACAGCAATATCCCTACGCACTTCAGGGAATTTGGAAAGTGGCTTAAACGCTGGCACAGCGCCCTCTAACAGGGCAGCCTGATCTACTTCAAAAACATACACGGGTGGGTCAATATCGAGCATTTTGCGGGTATTTGGGTGAATTGCACCTATCCAGCCTATGGGCTGATTTTTCTTGTAAATTTGTGATGTTTGTCCTGGATGCAGGGCCGGATGCTCGGCTTTTTCGAATGTCACATCATTTAGCCCCCCCAGGGATAAAATGGATTCGAGGTCGGCTTTGGCATCAAAGAAGTCAACTTTGCGCTCATCTGCTGACCATTGCTCGGCTATTACCGTGCCGGTAATAGCACCGGAAACCTTTGCATGCTGGATCAGTTCATCGCCCTGCTGTACAAAGGTTAAGCCGGTTTCAAACAGGCGCACCCTGGGTTGCTGGCGATTTATATTATGTTGCATCGATCTTAGCAGCCCCGGCCAGATGCTGGTGCGCATAACTGATAAATCTGCCGATATGGGGTTTGCCAGTTTTACTGGTTCTATATCCGGGTTAATGGCTGCCTGCCATTTCGGGTCGACAAAGCTGTAGCTTATCGCCTCATAATAGCCCCGCTCAACCAGCGCGTCTTTTACCCGCTGCAAGCTGATGCTGGCTTCTAGCAGAGGTTTCATGACGGGTTGATAGGTGGGCATAGTTCTGGGGATATTGTTATAGCCATGAATGCGGATGATTTCTTCAATCAGATCGGCTTCAATGGCAATATCAAACCGAAAACTGGGTGCTGTTACCCGCCAGCCGCCTTTCTGTTTGTCTAACTGCATGCCGAGGCCGGTTAAAATTGACTCAATTTCCGCTGTATCAAATTCTATGCCGAGCATGCGATTGATGCGCTCCAGGCGCAATTGAACCGGCTTACGCTGAGGCAGGTCTGCTTTTGATGTTTGATCCACTACAGGGCCTGCCTGACCGCCACAGATGTCCATTAACAGCTGTGTAGCCCGTTCCAGTGCTATAACGGGCAGTTCGGGATCTACACCCCGCTCAAAGCGATGAGATGAGTCTGTGTGCATGCCATATTCACGTGCCTTGCCCGCTATCGCTAACGGGTTAAAGTGGGCCGACTCAAGAAACAGGTTTTTAGTGTTATCAGAAACGCCGCTGTTTTCGCCACCCATAATTCCCGCCAGTGCCAGTGCCCTGTTGTCATCGGCAATCAGCAGGGTGTTTTCTGTCGCTTCAATTTCTTTACCGTCTAGCAGGGTTATTTTTTCACCGATGCTGGCCATACGCACCTGTATGCCCCCTTTTAGCACGTCCAGATCAAAGGCGTGCATAGGCTGGCCCAGTTCAAGCATGACAAAGTTGGTGACATCAACACAGGGGCCAAGGCTACGAATGCCGGCTCGGCGTAATTTTTCCACCATCCATAAAGGCGTTACGGCATTTGTGTTTACACCGCGAATAACACGACCGGTATAACGCGGGCAGGCCTGCGTGGCGCTTACTGATACGGCAAAGGTATCATCTATACCCACAGCTACTTTAGGAATTTCTACCGCATTTAGCTCACTTTTGTATAAGGTGGCCACTTCACGGGCAACCCCGGCAACACTTAAACAGTCTGCACGATTTGGGGTTAAATCGACTTCAATAATGGTATCGTTTAATTGCAGATACTCTCGGATATCCATGCCGATGGGGGCATCGTCCGGTAGCTCCATTAAACCATCGGCCTGTTCGGCTAAACCCATTTCTTTTTCGGAACACAGCATGCCGAATGATTCAACACCGCGTAATTTTGATTTTTTAATTTTAAAATCACCCGGTAACACCGCACCGATGGTGGCGCAGGCGACCACTAAACCAACCCGCACATTGGCGGCACCACAGACGATCTGTAATTCCTGTTTGCCCGCATCCACTTTGCAAACATTTAATTTATCGGCATCCGGGTGTTTTTCGACTGACTTAACACGCGCCACAACAATATTGGTAAATTCACCGGCGGCGGGTTCTACGGAATCGACTTCCAGCCCTGCCATGGTGATGGTTGCACAAAATTCGTCTAAATCTGTTTGCGGGTTTACCCACTCGTGTAGCCAGTTTTGTGAGATTTTCATCTATTAAACCTATAATAATATTTCTAATTACTTCGTCATTCCAGCATGCCTGTGGCTGGAATCCACGCTTGAGACGCTGGATCCCTGCCTGCGCAGGAATGACAGAGCGCTATTAATTTTTTATGCAAACTGTTTTAAAAACTTGATATCATTTTCAAAAAACAGGCGTAAGTCATTAACACCATATCGCAGCATCGCTAACCGCTCTACCCCCATGCCGAAGGCATAACCGGTGAACTTTTCGTTATCTATGCCGGCATGGTTAAATACTTCCGGGTGTACCATGCCGCAGCCCAGCACTTCTAGCCAGCCGGTGTGGCCACACACACGACAACCCTCGCCTTCACACATAACACATTGAATATCGACTTCTGATGATGGCTCGGTAAACGGGAAATATGAGGGGCGAAAGCGGGTTTTCAGTTTTTCGTTTTCAAAAAATAAACGTAAGAAACGATCTAAGGTGCCCATTAAATCGGCAAAGCTTACATCTGTGTCTACCATTAAACCTTCTACCTGATGAAACATGGGTGTATGGGTTAAGTCTGAATCACAACGGTACACTCTGCCCGGTGCAATTAAGCGCAGCGGCGGTTCAGTTTTTTCCATGGCGCGCACCTGTACCGGTGAGGTATGGGTACGCAATAAGGTGTTGGCATCAAAATAAAAGGTGTCGTGCATGGCACGCGCCGGGTGATGCGATGGAATATTTAAGGCTTCAAAGTTATGAAAATCATCTTCAATTTCCGGGCCTTCTGCCACATCAAAACCCAGGCCTGCAAACAGTTCCTGTATGCGATTCATGGTGCGTGTTACCGGGTGTAAACCACCGGCCTGCTGGCCACGACCGGGCAAAGTGACATCAACGGTTTCAGAAGATAACTGTGCATTTAATTTTTCTGTTTCAAGTTGCTGTTTTCTTGTTTCTAATGTTTCCTGAAAAGCACGCTTGGCATCATTGATTATTTGCCCTGCCGCTTTGCGTTCGCTGCCAGGAAGCTTACCCAGTTCTTTTAATTGCGCAGTGAATTCACCTTTTTTGCCGAGGTACTGTACGCGCACTTCGTCTAGTGATTGCAGGTCGCTTGAATCAGCTACGGATTGTTGTGCCTGTTTTAAAACGTCTTGTAGGTCTGCCACTTTTTTTACCGTGTTTTGTTTTAATTTTGTTTAAAAAGCTCCCCTCTTAGAAAAAGAGGGGCTGGGGAGATTTGCATTTAAATCCCCCTCAATCCCCCTTTTTCTAAGGGGGAGGCTTAAAATAAAAAAGGGAAAGACCTTGGCCTTTCCCTTTTCAGAATCAGATTGTTTAGTTAAAAACTAAATTAATCTAACTTATGCTGCTTTAGCGAGGCCTGCCTTAGCTGCTTCAACCAATTGACCAAATGCTTCAATATCGTGAACAGCCATGTCTGCCAGCACTTTACGGTCCAGGCTGATTTCAGCTTTTAATAAACCATTAATAAAACGACTGTAAGACATATCAAACATACGTGCTGCTGCATTAATACGTGTGATCCATAATTTACGGAATTCACGTTTTTTAACACGACGGTCACGGTATGCATATTGCCCTGCTTTAATGACGGCCTGGTGGGCTACACGATAAACACGACTACGTGCTCCGTAATAACCTTTAGCCTTCTTCATTATTTTCTTATGAGCAGCTCTCGCCTGTACTCCACGTTTAACTCTTGCCATTATTCATAACTCCTAAACGTACGGTAACATGCGGCTAACCATGCGAGTATCGCACTTAGCTACTTGTGAAGGTTCACGTAAATGACGCTTACGCTTAGTCGATTTTTTGGTCAGAATATGACGACGGAATGACTGGCCACGTTTATAGCCGCCAGAGGCATTTTTGCGGAAACGCTTTGCAGCGCCGCGATTAGTTTTCATCTTAGGCATTATTTGCTCCAAAATAATTCTTAGAAAGTACCCAGTACCAATCCCAATAAAATATTGCGACAGCTTGAGGGTGATTATTTCCGGTTTTTACTACTTTGTAGTGTGTAACCTGGTGAACACTTTTTCACCACGAAGGACACAGAGGTCACAGAGTTTTTAATGGCCCTGCGCCGCAGGCGCAACAACCATCAAATGCTTTCTCTGTGTCCTCCGTGTCCTCTGTGGTTAAAAATCTTTTAAGCTTTAGCTTTTTTAGGTGACATCATCATCACCATCTGCCGACCTTCCATCTTGGGCATCTGGTCTACAACACCAAATTCATCAAGATCAACCGCAACACGCTTTAATAAATTTAAACCCAGTTCCTGGTGAGCAAACTCACGCCCCCGATAACGCAGGGTTACCTTGATCTTGTCGCCCTTTTCCATAAACTCACGCAATTTTCTGACCTTGGTCTGATAATCGCCTTCTTCAGTGCGTGGGCGGAACTTAATTTCCTTCACCTGCACCTGCTTGGTTTTTTTCTTGTTCGCGTTTTTCTGCTTTTTCGCTTCAAACTTGAACTTACCGTAATCCATAATACGGCAAACCGGAGGTTTCGCATTTGGTGATACTTCTACCAAATCAAGGCCTGAGCCACTAGCTTTTGCTATTGCATCCGCCGGGCTCATGATGCCGAGCTGCTCTCCTTCATCATCAATTACCCTCACTTCCGGGTAAGTGATTTTGTCATTTATGAGAGTTTTCTTTTTATCAGCTGCGATGTTTTATTCCTCCGAAATAGCGAGACCGTGATTCTCAATGATGCCTATCAATCGCGATTGGCAATTTCACTGGCAAGGTGGTCAGCAAAAGCATCAATACTCATACTGCCCAGATCCTCACCACTTCGAGAACGCACGGCCACACTTTCTGTTTCTAATTCACGATCCCCTATAACCAACATGTAGGGAACACGCGCTAAAGTATGCTCGCGGATTTTAAAGCCTACCTTCTCATTTCTCAAGTCCGACTTGACCTTAAATCCCCGTTTATGCAGGTTTTTTTCAACTTTTTGGACAAATTGGGCCTGTTTGTCCGTAATATTCATAATTACGGCGTGTTGAGGGCTCAACCAGAGCGGAAATTTGCCTTCGTAATGTTCGATCAAAATACCGATAAATCGCTCAACCGAACCCAAAATGGCCCGGTGAATCATCACCGGAACCTTGCGATTTCCGTCTTCTGCCACATATTGGGCATCTAATCGACCGGGCATGGAGAAATCAACCTGCAATGTGCCACATTGCCAGCCTCGTTCCAGGCAGTCTTTTAATGTGAACTCAATTTTCGGGCCATAAAAAGCACCCTCCCCTGGCTGTAGTTTATACTCAATGCCTTTGACTTCTAATGCATCATGCAGGGCTTTTTCCGCCTGATCCCAGACTTCGTCTGAACCTACCCGTTCTTGCGGGCGAGTCGACAGGGCTATTTCGATATTATCGAAACCGAAGTCTTTATAGACGTCATAGGTTAAATCAATAAAATCTGACACCTCATCCTGCAACTGTTCTTCGGTGCAGAAAATATGTGCATCATCCTGCACAAAATTTCTTACCCGCATTAAGCCATGCAGGGTGCCAGAAGGTTCATTTCGATGGCATGAACCAAACTCAGCCAGACGTAATGGCAAATCACGGTAGGATTTTAAGCCCTGATTAAATACCTGAACATGGCAGGGGCAGTTCATCGGTTTAATCGCGTAATCCCGGTGTTCAGAATGCGTGGTAAACATCATGTCACTGAATTTATCCCAGTGGCCTGATTTTTCCCACAGGCTGCGGTCTACAACCAGAGGTGTGTTTATTTCTTCATAACCATGGTCGCGTAAACGACTGCGAATATAACTTTGAATGGTCAGGTTTAAATCCCAGCCATCTTTATGCCAGAAAATCATCCCCGGTGCTTCTTCCTGGGAATGGAATAAACCAAGTTGTTTGCCAATTTTACGGTGATCGCGTTTTTCAGCTTCTTCAATACGTTTTAAATAGGCTTTAAGCTGTTTTTTGTCGGGCCATGCGGTGCCGTAAATGCGTTGCAGCATTTTATTATTTGAATCACCACGCCAGTAAGCGCCTGCCAGCTTGGTTAGCTTAAAGGCTTTTATTTTACCCGTGCTGGGCACATGGGGGCCCCGGCATAAATCAGTGAACTCGCCCTGAGTGTATAGAGACAGCTCCTGATCTGCGGGTAAATCCTGAATAATTTCAGCTTTATATTCTTCACCTAAATCACGAAAATATTTAACCGCCTCATTACGGGGCATGGTCGAACGACTGATGCTAAAGTTTTCTTTCGCCAGCTCTGCCATTTTCTTTTCGATTTTAATCAGGTCTTCCGGGCCAAATTTTTCTGCGCAATCTATATCGTAGAAAAAACCATCATCGATAACCGGGCCAATGGTAATTTGTGCGCTGGGGTATAACACCTTCACCGCCTGCGATAATAAATGCGCGCAGGAGTGGCGAATAATTTCCAGACCTTCTTCGTTTTTATCGGTAATAATGGCCAGGCTGGAATCTTCATTCATTACATATGATGCATCCACCAGCTCATCATTAACCTGGCCGGCTAAAGTAGCTTTGGCGAGACCCGGGCCAATTTCAGCGGCCACATCATAAACAGAAACAGGGGATGAGAAAGTGCGCTGACTACCGTCAGGCAGAGTAATAACCGGCATTGTGTGCTCCTGGGTTTCAGAGGTGACCCATACGTAAGGCCACATGGTTTATTTAATCTGCCATACCAGGGCTGATTAAACAGGGTTAGTAAGAAATTTAGCCGGTGAGTTTAGCCAGTGCGGCTATAGATTACAATTGGTTTTTATTGATGAGCCGAGAAAAAATATGCATTCCCACGCAGGAGCGACACTAGTGTCCGGGGAAATTCCTTTTGTCATTCCCGAATGCCTGTGTCGGGAATCTAGTGACTTTGAATGACTTAAAGACACTGGATCCCC
>QIDK01000144.1 GCA_003228405.1 Gammaproteobacteria bacterium
CTGTTTAGCACCGGTCTGTAACTGTTCAGGCTGTTTTTGGATGACTTCAGATCAGGGCTAAAAATGTGAGTTTACAGGTGTAAATATTCATTTTTAACGCGGATATAAAGTCATACAAAACTTAAGCTTAACAGTTACATTCCAAGTTTCTTTTCAAGGTAATGAATATCCGCTCCACCGGCCTGAAAATTGGCATCCTGCATAATGCTCATCTGTAATTTTGTGCTGGTGTTAATACCATCAATCACCATTTCCGATAAGGCACCCTGCATACGTGCGATAGCAACATCACGGGTATCGCCATGACAAATTAATTTGCCAATCATTGAGTCGTAATGGGGTGGCACTGTATAGCCCGCATAAATATGCGACTCAACCCGCACACCCGGGCCGCCGGGTGGATGGTAACGGGTGATTAAACCGGGTGAAGGAATAAAGGTTTTATGGTGTTCGGCATTAATCCGACACTCAATGGCATGGCCATTTATTTTGATGTCTTCCTGCTTTAAACGTAAAGGTTCACCTGCAGCAATATAGAGCTGTTCTTTAACAATATCGACGCCGGTAATCATTTCGGTTACCGGATGCTCTACCTGCACTCGGGTGTTCATTTCAATGAAATAAAATTCACCATTTTCATACAGGAACTCAAACGTGCCCGCACCACGGTAATTCATTTCGTTACAGGCATTAACACAAACCGCACCAATTTTTTCACGCTGTTCTGCAGTGATGCCGGGTGCCGGCGCTTCTTCAACCACTTTCTGGTTGCGGCGTTGCATTGAACAATCGCGCTCACCTAAATGAATTGCATTGCCCTGACCATCGGATAGCACCTGAATTTCCACATGGCGTGGATGTTCCAGATATTTTTCCATATACACTTTATCGTTACCAAAGGCTGCGGCTGCTTCTGCTTTGGTTAAGGAAATAGAACTGTTTAATGCGCTTTCAGTATGTACAACGCGCATGCCTCGACCACCGCCACCGCCGGAGGCTTTAATAATAATCGGGTAACCAATTTCTTTGGCTATGCGCAAATTGGTTGCCATGTCTTCTTCGTCAATCACACCATCTGAACCCGGTACACAAGGCACACCGGCTTTTTGCATGGTTTCAATAGCGGCCACTTTATCGCCCATGGTGCGAATAGAATCGGCTGTTGGGCCAATAAAAATAAAGCCACTGTCTTCAACGCGTTCGGCAAAGTCGGCATTTTCGGACAAAAAACCATAACCCGGGTGTATTGCCATGGCATCGGTGACTTCAGCCGCGCTGATAATCGCCGGGATATTTAAATAACTTTGATCTGAAGGCGCGGGGCCAATGCAAACCGATTCATCGGCGAGGCGCACATGTTTTAAATCGCGGTCGGCTTCTGAGTGAATGGCCACGGTTTTAATGCCCATTTCACGACAGGCACGTAAAATACGCAAAGCGATTTCGCCGCGGTTAGCTATTACTACTTTTTCTATCATCATAGCGGTCTATTCAATAATAAAGAGGGGTTGACCAAATTCAACAGGCTGGCCGTTTTCGACTAGAATGGCTTTAATTTTGCCAGACTTATCCGCTTCTATCTGATTAAGAATTTTCATGGCTTCAATAATGCACAATGTGTCGCCTTCAGTTACGGTTTGTCCTATATCAGTAAATACCGCTGCACCGGGAGAGGCTGAACGATAAAAAGTACCTACCATAGGAGAGGTTAACTGATGCCCTGATATTTCAGGTTCAGCCGTCGCTTCTTCAACAGCAGGGGCAGCAGCAACGGGTGCAGGTGCGGCGACGGGCGCGGCTACTGGAGCGGCCATCATTTGCTGAGGCGTAGCTACCACTACATTTTGCTGGCGCGAAATGCGAACTGATTCTTCGCCTTCTTTAATTTCGATTTCTGCTACACCGGATTCATCCAGTAGCTCAATCAGTTTTTTAATTTTGCGTATATCCATTTGGGTGATACACCTTATTTATTTGGATTGTTTAAAAAATTATCTGCGGCCTGCAGGGCTAATTGATAACCCTGAGGGCCTAATCCTGAAATTACGCCCAGCGCAATATCAGAAAAATAAGACTGTTTACGAAACTCTTCACGGGCATGCACATTGGAAAGATGCATTTCAATAAAGGGAATTTTTACGCCGCTTAAGGCATCACGTAATGCCACACTGGTGTGTGTGAAAGCAGCGGGATTGATAATAATGAACTCGGTGCCATCCGCTTGCGCCAGATGAATTCGTTCAATTAGCTGGTGTTCCTGATTGCTTTGCAGGTGTGCAATCGAGTGTCCCAGTGTTTTCGCCTGCCTGCTCATTTCTTCGATAATTTTGTCTAATGTCTGGCTGCCGTAATATTCTGGCTCACGAGTGCCGAGCAGGTTCAGGTTAGGGCCATTTAGGACAAGAATTTGTGCCATGAAGAAAGATTATCTGATTGCAGTATTAATAGTGGGTGAATTGTGCAATGAATTGCTGACGATGTCTACAAAATTCAACCCATTCCCTGCAAAATCAGTGACGATCGCCACATTTTTAATAAAAAATTAGATTATTTTATAAGGTTAGTCTTTAGCGGCTAGTCGGTCAAAGTCAAATGCTTTTCACCGCAGAGGAGGCGGAGATGCGCAGAATTTCTTATGAGTTTGTACATAGCCAAACCCATAAAAAAGGTTTTCTCTGCGTGTCTCCAGCGTCCTCTGCGGTTCAATCTTTTGTTTTACTCAGGCTCCTCTACAGGTATCTGCAGGCATAAAATACGCTAAAATTTATTGTGCTAACAAAGGCTGTATAATCTCCTCAACCCGTTTTTTTGTGAGCTCACCCGCATGGGTCGATACAATTTTTCCATCCCGGCCCACAAAAACTGAATAGGGTAAGACGCCTATACGGTTACCGTAATCACGGGATAATTCCAGCCCCTTATATTCGGCGGCCATGATGGTATAGTCTACACCCATAGTATCCACAAAATCCTGAACAGACTCCTGGTCATCTAAAGCAATACCAATTATCTCAAATCCCTGAGCTGCATATTCTTCATGTAGCTTCATAAAAGCGGGCATTTCTTTTTTGCAGGGTGGGCACCAGGTGGCCCAGAAATTGATCAGTAAAACTTTGCCGTTCCATTCATCAATATTTCTTAGCCTGCCTTGCAGGTCTTTTAATTCAAAGGCAGGGCGGGTGGTGCCGACAATATCCCTGTTAACCGCCTGGGGAATGGCTGGCGCAAGGTTATCTGAACCCTGTTGCAGGTAACGTTGAAAACCAAAGCCCGCGCCGCCGGCTATGACAATGACAAGTACAAACTGAATAATGTTTTTCATAATTAAATACTGATTTAAAAGGAATATTTAGCGCAAAGAACACAGAGTGACAGCCTGGGCTGGGCCAGACAAAGTGGATCCAGTCTGCAAAAGCAACTGTTTTCTCTGTGATAGCTGCTTTTTAAGTTAAAGTTTAAACGCCTGCTTAATGTGTCGACTAAATTTATCCGCCGGCATAAAACCGATTACACGATAAGGCTTCAGTTCTTCACCCTGAGCATTGTAAAAAATAATGGCGGGTGGCCCTATAATCTTGAAGTGCTTATAAAGTGCCTTATCCTTCGCATCATTATCAGTCACATCTGCCTGCAATAAAACCGTGTTTGCCAGCGCTTTTTTTACCTCTGGGTTAGCAAATGTCAGAACTTCCATTTCCTTGCATGAGATACACCAGTCAGCATAAAAATCTAACATTACCGATTTATTCTGTGCTTTAGCTTCTGCCAGTGCCCGGTTTAAACCTTCTATGCCCTTTATTTTTTTAAACTGCAAGTGCTCGACATTTGCCTGCGAACCGCTGCCCACAATACCTTTTAAGGGATGAAACAAACTCTGGCTGCCTGAGCCAACACCCAGCATTAGAATAGTGCCATAGACTAGCAGCACCAGCCCGGTGCCCTTCCATAATCTGGTCCAGCCCGTGGCTTCAGCCTTTAGTGGCTCCAGAGCGCCCATATATATAGCCGAGACAATTAACAGAATGGCCCACAGCAGCATGGTAAAAGTTGCGGGCAGTATGCGTTCCAGCATCCAGATGGCGACACCTAGCAGCGCCACACCAAATATGGCTTTTACCACATTCATCCATGTGCCGGCTCGTGGAAGCAATTTACCGGCGGAGGTACCGATGATAATCAGCGGTGTCCCCATGCCCATGCTCAGCGAAAATAAAGCCATGCCACCTAATACCGCATCACCGGTTTGTCCGATGTAGATTAATGCACCTGCCAGAGGCGCCGCAACACAGGGGCCGACAATTAATGCGGATAAAAAACCCATTATGGCAACCCCCGTCAGGGTACCGCCTTTCTGCTTATTACTGGCCTCTGTGAGCCGGCTCTGTAAAAAGCTGGGCATCTGTAAATCGTAGAAGCCGAACATGGAAAATGACAGCACTACAAATACCGCCGCAAAACTTCCCAGAATCCACGGGTTCTGGAAGGCGTTAGCAATATTTTCCCCGAATATTCCGGCGAACACCCCGGCTGAGGTGTAGGCCAGGGCCATGGCTAGCACGTAAACCAGAGAAAATATAAAGGCGCGACGAGTCGTAATATTTTCACCTTCTCCCACAATGATACTGGAAAGAATAGGAATCATTGGAAAAATGCAGGGGGTGAAGGCCAGCAGCAGCCCGAAGCCAAAAAAGCTTAAAAGAGTCAGCAGGGTGCTGCCAGAGCTTAGTGATGCAGCAATTTGATCCTGCTCCGAAACCGGGCTATAGGTCGTAGGCGCAATAATTGTGCTGGCAGCCGCATTACTAATGGGGTTGATATTAAGACTGATGGTTTTGGTGATGGGCGGGTAGCAAATGCCGGCAATTTCTGAACATCCCTGATATTTCACCTTGAAACTGGCGTTTTTAATACCATCTTGTACATTATCTATGGCAATTGATGCTTTAGCCTGGTTGTGGAACACATAAATATCACCGAAGAATTCATCGTGTTTGAGCTCACCTTCATCTATTACAAAATTAGATGTGGTAAATGAGCTATTATCTGCGGCAATAATCCGGGTCTTGTCACGATACATATAATGGCCGTCAGCAATTTGCCATTCAGCAAAAACGCGTCCATTTTCAGACCAGGTTTTTAGAATAAATGCCTGATCAGGGTCGAGAATTTCATCATCGCCGCCGAGACTGATTGCATCACCCAGGCTAGAAATAGAGCTAAACGGGTTTTCAGCAAGGGCTGGCTGGGATATTAATATCAGCAATAGTAAGTAGCTGAACAGGCGTGGCAGTTGAAAATGCATTAATTCTTGTATCCGGTTATAGGGTTTTGACAAATTTAGAACTTTATACTGTGCAGAAGTTCTTAAAAGTTATAGCAACACAGTAATTATTGTAGTGAGAGCTTAAGGCTTGCTTAACAGGTAGCAAACATTAAGGTTTTTGCGTTAACAGTGCAAGCTATGTGTATAAATAGAGAGAAAATCATGCTTAGAATGTGGCCGGTGTTATTTTTGATAATACCCATTATAGAAGTATATGTATTAATCAAGGTTGGCGGCATCATCGGTGCCGGGTGGACCATACTGCTGGTTGTACTAACCGCCGTTATCGGCGTTAATTTATTGCGACAGCAGGGGCTTAGCACCCTGATGCGAGCTAATCGGGTTATGTCTCAGGGGCAGATTCCGGCCATGGAAATGATGGAAGGCCTGTTTCTGGCGGTGGGTGGCGCGTTGCTTATTACACCGGGCTTTTTCACTGATGCCATCGGGTTTATCTGCCTGCTGCCATTCACCCGGCGGAGAATAATTCGCTATCTACTCTTGAATTCCACTATCAAAGCCTCATATAGCGTTCATCAGAAAAACCAGAGCCAACAGGATTCACATACTATTGAAGGCGAATATCACCGCGAAGATTAGTTCTTTGTGACGTTATTGGCTTGACTCTGGCCGGCTCATGACTATCATTAGCACTCGTTAAACGCGAGTGCTAAAAAATTAACCGAGGATAAAAATCTAATGAATATTCGCCCATTACAGGACCGTGTGGTCATAAAGCGTATGGAAGAAGAAACAACGAGTGCTGGTGGCATCGTAATACCCGACTCAGCGACTGAAAAACCTTCACGTGGAGAAGTATTAGCAGTAGGTAATGGCAAGGTAACCAGCAATGGAGATGTTCGCCCGTTAGATGTAAAAGCAGGTGACCAGGTTTTATTTGGTAAGTACGCAGGTACTGAAATCAAGATTGATGGAAATGAAGTGCTGATAATGCGTGAAGAAGATATTTTAGGCGTGTTTGAAGGATAAGCATTTAGCTTCAGTACACAGAGTAAGTAACTAGAGCGGGTACAGGTTCAGCCTGTAATAAATGCTCATTGTTAAGGTTACTTATTTCAAATTAAATTAAAGAATAACAGAGGATATAAACATGTCTGCAAAAGAAGTCCGCTTTGGCGATGACGCACGTAGCCGCATGGTTAATGGCGTAAACATACTGGCAAATGCCGTAAAAGTTACTTTAGGCCCCAAAGGCCGTAACGTTGTTTTAGATAAAGCCTTTGGCGCACCCACCGTAACCAAAGACGGTGTATCAGTGGCTAAAGAAATTAATTTAGAAGATAAATTTGAAAACATGGGCGCACAGATGGTGAAAGAAGTTGCTTCACAAACGTCTGATGTAGCCGGTGATGGCACAACCACGGCAACCGTTCTGGCCCAGGCGATTGTTCGCGAAGGCATGAAGTCTGTTTCCGCTGGCATGAACCCAATGGATCTAAAGCGTGGTATTGATAAAGCAATTACTGCGGCAGTAGAAGAGCTGAAGAAAATATCCAAGCCATGCGAAGACAATGCCGCTATCGCACAGGTAGGTACTATCTCTGCAAACTCGGATACTGATATCGGTGACATCATTGCAGAAGCGATGGAAAAAGTAACGACACAAGGTGTTATCACGGTTGAAGAAGGTACAACACTGAAAAACGAACTGGATATCGTAGAAGGCATGCAGTTTGACCGTGGTTATCTGTCACCTTATTTTGTAACAAATCAGCAGGGTATGATTGCCGAGTTAGAAAACCCGTTCATTCTGTTATTTGACAAGAAAATTACCAATATCCGTGACCTGTTAACCATTCTGGAAGGTGTTGCAAAAGCCGGCCGTCCATTACTGATTATTGCAGAAGACGTTGAAGGCGAAGCACTGGCAACACTGGTCGTTAACAGCATGCGTGGCATCGTTAAGGTGGCTGCCGTTAAGGCACCTGGTTTTGGTGATCGCCGTAAAGCAATGCTGCAGGACATCGCAGTATTAACCAAAGGTCAGGTTATCTCTGAAGAAGTCGGTTTATCATTAGAGAAAACAACTCTGGAAGACCTGGGTTCTGCAAAGAAAGTAACCGTAAGCAAAGAAGCTACCGTTATTGTTGATGGCGCAGGTTCTAAAGAAGAAATTAATGATCGCGTAAGCCAGATCAAGGCGCAAATGGAAGAATCTACATCTGACTATGATAAAGAAAAACTGCAGGAACGCATGGCGAAGTTAGCCGGTGGTGTTGCAGTAATCAAAGTGGGTGCGGCGACTGAAGTTGAAATGAAAGAAAAGAAAGACCGGGTTGACGATGCTCTGCACGCAACCCGTGCAGCAGTAGAAGAAGGCGTAGTCCCCGGTGGTGGTGTTGCACTGATTCGTGCGGTTAAAGCTATTGACGGTGTTAAAGGTGATAACCACGATCAGGAAGTGGGCATAGCCATTGCTAAACGTTCAATGGAAGAGCCACTACGTCAAATCGTAAGCAATGCGGGTGATGAAGCTTCGGTCATTCTTAACAAAGTTGCAGAAGGTAAAGGTAACTACGGTTATAACGCCGGTACCAGTGAGTATGGCGATATGATTGAAATGGGTATACTAGACCCAACAAAAGTAACCCGCTCAGCTCTGCAAAATGCGGCATCTATTGCAGGCCTGCTGATTACCACAGAATGTATGATCACCGATATTCCTGCTGATGAAGCCGGTGCACCTGATATGGGTGGCATGGGTGGAATGGGCGGCATGATGTAGTAACGATTCAGCTCACCCCTGCAGAGTCGCATGGCTTCGTTGGAAAATGGACACTTACATTTGTAAGCTCACATTTTCCGCCTTGCCCTGCAACCCTGCAGGGGCAACCTGAATCGTTACTCTCGATTCTCATTGCGATTTTTTGCAGTATGAAAGACCCGCCTTTTTTAGGTGGGTTTTTTTTCGGCTATTGGTCTGGTTCCCGGATTTTAAAAATGAAAATTTAAACGAAAATTTAAACGGACACCCAAAAATTAAGGCGGACATTCAAAATTAAGGCGGACATCCATACTAACAAAAGACTCAGATATCATCTAAGCATCTGTTTTTATTGAACCCTTAGCATGGGTGTCCGTTTTATTGTTATAGAAATGACGTATTTTTACACATATTAATTGTTATACATCAAAGGTTTAGTTGTCAACTATGTATTTATATATCAGTAGTGACGTGTTATAACATGTCGTTTATGATGTCGAAT
>QIDK01000229.1 GCA_003228405.1 Gammaproteobacteria bacterium
TAAAGCTACCGCCTACAAAAATAGCGTACATTCGCGTTTATTTGCGCTAAAAATGCCTTTATCTTTTTGATTTTAATACTTATTTTGTGGGGATAGTTCAGGGACAGAGCGCCCATATCAATTAAAAATGGGCGGCGGTCTTTCCCCGAGGGAGATGTGCCAGAGCAGGGCAATTTCCTCGAGCATGTCAATTAAACCTTATTATCCCTTTATATATCTAATGGGATAATCGACTTTTTTAAGCTTTTATCATAAAGTACGCAGCCATAATTTTATGTATTAACGAATTTATTAAAATTGAGGCAATATCATGGCAGCACTTGACTCTGTTGAAAGAACTGAAAAAGGCTATCTGGTCGATATAAACGACTGGAATGAAGAAATCGCAGCTGAGCTTTTCACTGAAGAAGAAATCGAACCAACACAGGAACATTGGGATGTAGTTAAATACGTTCGCGAACAAGTTGTTGGCGGTGATGAGCCTAATGAGCGCAGCATTATGAAAGAAATGGGTAAACTTTGGGGGCGTAAAGTTAAGTCTAAGGAAATGTATGAAATGTTTCCGGGCATGCCTTCAAAGCAGGGCTTAAAAATTGGCGGCTGTCCAATGTCCACTCGCAAAGGCGGCTATTAACCGTCCATATCACGTTTGTACGGCTCCATGCTGTCGTTAGAAAATGGACACTTACACTTATAAGCTCACATTTTCCGCCTCGGCATGAAACCGTACAAACGCAATCTGAACGATTAATGCAAGTAGCAAATATTTTAAATGTTGTTTCTATTCCTAATGGGGTAGAGGCATTTTGCTGAAAAAACGTTTATAATACGTCCACGATTCGGGCCCACGACAGTGGAAGGCCGTAAACAAAAGAATTCATGAGGGTAATACCATGGCTGATAGAAATGCACTGATCAAAGAACTGATCGACATGCAGAAAAAATTTATCGAAGACGAACACAAAAACGGCTTCAATGCACAGAAATACTTCACACCAGAAGCAGGTTCGGTTTTAGACGGTTACCGTCAGACATTTATGGACAAATCAATGGAGCTTGTAGATGCAGCTCACGCTGATAAAGGTTCTAAGCGTTAAGCCATAATTGTATAGATTATCTTAATGTTTTTAAAAAGGCCGGACTTGCTCCGGCCTTTTTTGTGGGTGGGATATATGGCTTTGCTTGCTGTTAAATTGCCCTGAGCAGGGTAATAGTCTTCCAGGCTGATGTTAAATCTCTACCCACATACGCATCAAATTAATATAGGTATGATCGACCTTCACCACTTCCTCATCATCCGGGTACTTAGCCTGCAAAGCCTCACGGGTTTTATGCAAATTAAATAGCAATTCACGTTTTTCGGCTTCACGAATTAAACTTTGTGCCCAGGTGACCGCAACCAGGCGTGTGCCACGGGTTACTTCAGCAACATAATGCAAAGAGCCCGAAGGGTAGGTAACCGCCGAGCCTGCGCTTAATTTAATGCGCTGCTCGCCCACCTGAGTTTGAATCACGGTTTCGCCGCCCTCATAATCTTCCGGGTCGCTAATAAAAATAGTAGTTGAAACATCGGTTCGGTAGCGTCCCTGCATGGGCCCCATAATCGGGTCATCCACATGCTGGCCATAGGTTTCACCCGGTTCGTAGCGTGCGTAAAAGGGCGTGGCTAACCTATGGGGTAAAACCGCTGCCTGGTAAAGTGGGTGGTTATACAGAGAATTCATTACAATATTATTGAGCTGACCATGAAGTTTTGAATCAGCTGCCAGTTCATGATTTTTTTTCACTTTTCGTGCTGTTTTGCCCGCACTTAATCGTCCATCAACATAATCTGCATTTTTTAACAGCTCACGAACAGTTTTAAGTTGCTCAGGATTGAGTACATCAGGAATGGTCAGCAGCATAATATCTCGCAGTGTATAGAGTAAACATCTGGTTCATTCTGTTATAATCGCGCTCAAACTAGAGAGCAGAGCCAGGCAATGAATTTCAATATTACCATCGATGAAGAATCTTATACACTGGACGTAAAAGAAGAACTGATGCAGGAGCTGCAAAGTGCCCACCGTGATATGGATGCGGAGTATGACAAAGGCCTGCAACTGGGCCGTTACTGGATAGATACCCCCACATTAGAGCAGCGTTGCCAGCTCACCGCAAATAAAGTAGTGAGTGCAATACACCAGGAAAATATCCGTCAGTTTTATTTAATGGCATCATATATTTTAGCTAAGTTTCCCAATTTAAAACAGGTAACGGTAAGCTCGGATTTTGAAATTAGTGATATAGATATTGAGTTAGAAGAGTAATATCGGGTAAAGTGAAATTACCTTAACTGGTGGTAAAAATGGAAATCACTAATCCCGAATTACAACTCGCTAATGACTTCGTAAAATACACGGACAGTCATATTTACCTGACGGGAAAAGCCGGCACAGGCAAAACCACCTTTCTTCATAATCTCAAAGCCAGTAGCCCGAAACGCATGATTATTACCGCACCCACCGGGGTGGCGGCGATTAATGCGGGTGGGGTAACGCTGCATTCTTTTTTTCAAATACCGTTTGGGCCATTTTTACCGGGTAGTGATGCCCAGCAACAAACTCAACACCAGCGCTTCAATAAAGAAAAAATCAATATTATTAAAAGCCTCGATCTACTGGTGATAGATGAAATCAGTATGGTACGGGCCGATTTGCTCGATGCTGTGGACGCGGTGCTGCGTCGTTATAAACGCCACGACCGGCCCTTTGGTGGGGTGCAGTTATTAATGATTGGTGATCTGCATCAGCTTTCCCCGGTGGTTAAAGATGAAGAGTGGCAGCTATTAAAACCCTATTATAAAACCTGTTATTTTTTTAGTAGCAATGCGCTCAAACAGACGCAGATGATCAGTATTGAGTTAAAACATATCTATCGTCAGTCTGATGCACATTTTATTGATTTATTAAACAGAGTACGGGATAACAATCTGGATCAACAAAGTTTGCAGCGTTTGAATTCCCGGCATATTCCTGACTTTCAGGCGGACAATAAAAATTATATTACCCTCACTACGCATAACCGCATGGCAGATGAAATTAATCAGCGGCATCTGCATGAACTGGATTCAAAGTCCTTTATGTTTAAAGCAGGCGTCGAGGGGAATTATCCTGAATATAACTACCCTACCGCTCAGGAACTAGTGTTAAAAGAAGGTGCACAGGTTATGTTTGTGCGCAATGATAGCTCGGCAGAAAAGCATTATTTCAATGGGAAAATCGGTGAAATCGTCAGTATTGATAAACACAGTATTAGTGTAAAGTGCCGCGATGATAAAATCGCAATAGATGTAGAAAAAATCACCTGGGAAAATATTAAATATACGCTGAATAAAAAAACTAAAGAAATCAGTGAAGAAGTGATTGGTTCTTTTTATCAGTTTCCCCTGCGCATGGCCTGGGCGATTACCATTCATAAAAGTCAGGGTTTAACCTTTGAGCATGCCATTATTGATGCCAATGCAGCTTTTTCACATGGTCAGGTTTATGTGGCATTAAGTCGTTGTAAAACATTTGAAGGTATGGTGTTAAGTACCCCAATTACCCAGCGCGCCGTTAAAACCGACAGTACCGTGGCCAGATTTACCGAGCATGTGAGCCAATATCTGCCATCAGAGACACAGCTGTCATTAGCTAAAATAGATTATCAACAAAAATTAATGCTGGAATGTTTTGATTATTCAGTGCTCAACAATAACTTGAATAAATTCATTAAAATATTACGCCAGAATGTGCAGGTAATACAGTTTTCAGGCTTAGAAACAGCGCAAGATATGCAACGAAAAACCGCAGATGAAGTTATTATCGTCGGTGATAAATTTAAGCGCCAGTTGCAATCACTATTTTTATCTGATTGTATCCCGGAAGATAACGACAAAATACAGGAGCGGATTGAAAAGGCCTCAGTATATTTTCTGGAAAGCCTTCAATCAAGCGTCGTTGACTGGTTAGATGGGTTTTCTTTTACTACAGCTAATAAAGAAATAAAAAAGCAGCTTACTAATGCGGTTAATAAAATAAATTATTTTTTAACGATCAAAGTAGCCGCTTTAGTAAGCTGTAAGTCGGGTTTTTCTACGGCTGAATACCTGAACGCACTTGCCCATGCGGAGGTTGAATTCAATTCGCAGGGAAAAACTAAAAAATCTAAATCTGAAAAAATAGACACCAAAAAAGCTAGTTTTGAGCTTTATCAGCAGGGTAAAACAATAAAAGAAATTGCCAGACAACGTAATCTGGTGACTAACACAATAGAAGGGCATCTTGCACATTATGTGGGCATTGGTGAATTAAATATTTTAGATTTAATGAATGATGAAAAGCTGGGGAAAATCCAAAAAGTCCTGGAAGAAACCGGCAAAGAAAGTTTGAGTCTGGTGAAAGATGCACTGGGAGAAGATTATAGTTATGGAGATATTCGTCTGGTTATGGAGTATCAGAAAACGAATGCTTAGCTGGTAGGTTGGGGTTCCTCCGTCACCCCAGCCTACGGGCTTGATAACTTTGCCAATAAGTTTATTTAACGGTCGTTTATTATGCTATTAATAAGCGCTATTTTTTTGTTTTATTAAACGATCATTAAATATTTCTTTACAGATCGCTACAAACTACTATAATTTAACGATCGTTAAATAATTTATCATCCATATGAATTCACCTATTAATAATGCCAATGACCTGGGGCAACTGATTCGCCGGGTACGCAAACAGGCTGGTTTAACCCAGCACACCGCTGCGGGTTTATGCAATGTGAGCGTGCCGTTTTTTAATGCGATTGAAAACGGCAAGGCCACAGCCCAGATCGGCAAGGTTTTGCATGTATGCCGGCAGCTGGGTATTAAGTTAGACGCCATTACACCTGAGATTACTGAGCCAGAATCCATGTCTCATGGGCAACAAACATGAGTCAGTTAACCGTGTGGAATGAAGGTGCACAGCTCGGTGAGCTAAGCCTTGCCCAGGGGCGCTGGCAGTTTAGTTATCATCCGCTGTGGTTACAGAATGCTCAGGCATTTGTTCTCTCTCCACATTTCCCACTGCAGGCAGACACCTTTATCGATACTGCCGATAATAAATCTGTGGAATGGTTTTTTGAAAATCTGTTGCCCGAGGGCGGTATGCGTGAGGCATTGGCACGTAAGGCTCGATTATCTGAAAAAGACAGTTTTGGGCTATTATCCCGTTATGGTGAAGAAACTGCCGGGGCACTGAGTTTATTACCCGCCAACACGGCTTACCCTGAAAACGGTCATTATCAAAAACTCAGTCATAAAGAAATTCGCACGCAAATAAATAAAACGGCGTCATCTTTACTCACCGCCAATGAACAGCTACATATGTCGCTAGCCGGAGTACAAAATAAACTCGGCATTTTATATAAAGATAATCAGTTTTTTCTGCCCGAAGGCAGTGCCGCCTCTAGTCATATTCTTAAACCCGAAAACAACAATGCAGAATTTATATTTTGCCCGGCCAATGAGTTTTTCTGTATGCAACTGGCCAATGCGCTGGGATTAAACGTAGCTAATACCCGGCTATTACACATACCCGATGCCCTGTATTTAATTGAGCGATTTGATCGCAGCATAAAAGCGGGCAGCATTAAGCGAAAGCATCAGATTGATTTATGCCAGTTATTAAATAAATGGGTGGGGTACAAATATGAAAGCCATGCGGGCATTAGCAGCCAGAATTTATTTACTGCACTCAACCAGCTCACACAACCCGCCATTGCAAAAGATCATGTTATACGCTGGATGATTTTCAATTATCTTATTGGTAATAACGATGCTCATGCAAAAAACATTTCATTTATGCTGTCAGCCAATAGCATAAGCGTGGCTCCATTTTACGATTTATTATGTGTGGAAGCATACCTGCCCGACAGTTTAATGGCGATGTCGATAGCCGAAGAAAACAAAGCCGGCTGGATTGAAAAAGAGCACTGGTTAAAACTTGCAAATGAAGCGGGTGTTTCTGAGGTATTAATACTGCAATATTTACACAAGATGGGCACGAAAATCGAAATAGCTGCAAATAAATTATTATTACTGGATGTGTTTACGGATGCTGAAAAGCAGTTTTTAGAAAGTAAGGTGTTGTCTGTGATAAAGCAGCGGTTTGGTTTTTTAGATGGGTTTATTTGAATTTTAGGCTTGATAATCCGTTGATGTGATACTTGACCCCTTTTGACTTTCGGCATGTGCTGGAGAATATTGCAGATGCGGATACGATTGAAAAACTTGAAGAGCTATTACCCTGGAATGCTAGCTTATCGAAGGTGAGCCGAGGTTAGATATATTGATTTGTTGGCGCTTACAATCTATTAGTCCTCGCCTTTCTTCTGCAAACGCCGAACCCGTCCATAAAAACGCTTATCCGCTTCAATATATTGCTCATAAACACTAATCAGCTCATCCAGCAAACCACCCACTTCTTTCGGCGCTTCGCTCCAGCGCCGCCCGGTATTTAAAATTATCATGCTGTTTTTCAAAGTCGCGGATAAAGAGCTCATAGGCCAGGTCATAAGCTTTTAGCTGATACGCTATCCAGCCCAGTTGGTTTGCGTCTTTGGGGTCGACTTTGCCTATGCGTGGGGTGAGCCACTGGCGCAGGGCACTGCCTTTGCCCTGGTTTAGCTGGTTGCGCATATATTCGCTGAGCAGGCCGATGGGGATGGTTTCATCGAAGTCAGACAGGGTTTCTACTTCGTCCTGTATTTGCTCGGGAGATAAAACGTGAGCCTGTAGGCGTTGCTGTTGCTGCTGTGCAAACGCATCCTCAGGTTTTAGTTTCAGGTATTGCGCAAGCATACTTTGAGCTTTGCTGAATTGCTGTTTTCTTTCATATACCCAGGCTAAATCCAGTAAACAGGTGGGGTGCTCGGCGCTTAAATGCAGCAGGTAGGATTCGGCTCGGTCAAAATCACCGGCCTGAGTGCAGGTTTTACCCATATAACGTTCGGTACGCCAGTGGGGATAGAGGCGAAAACTTTCATCAAAGGCAGCCAGGGCAGCAGCATAGTTTTTTTGCCGGTAGGCCAGTATTCCCGCCAGATACTGGATGCGACTGGAGGTGGGGAACAGTTGGGTGAGTTGTGTGGCCAGGCTTTGCGCATCCTGATATTGCCCGGCACTGAGCAGATATTCCAGTTCCAGACCACGGGTTTGCAGATCTAGCGGGTCGAGTTGTTTTAGTTCTGCCAGCCCTTGCCGGGCTTCAGTTAGCTTGTTTTGATGAATCCACCGCTTGATATTGTGTCTGAGCGCCTGTAATAACGCCGGATTATTTTTTTCATTCATATTGGTTTGGAGTATACCCGAGTGAGAATATCAGTAAAATAGCCTGAATCTGAACAAAACCAATAAATGCCTATGCCGGAAATAATCGCCGATTACCTTAATGTCCCCCCACACCCCACCGTGGTGCGGCTGGATGATTTGCAGGCAAAGGCCGCGCAGTGGATCAGTGACAGTTATTATATTACAGACGATGTTAAAAACCACTTACATGCACTGGCGCTCACCTTAAAAAAACCAACCGGCAGTGGCATCTTTTTAATTGGTCATTTTGGCTCGGGTAAGTCACATTTTCTAGCTTATTTAATTCAGCAAATTCATGGCGGACAATTTTATGGGGTTCAGCCTGATATTCATTATTGTTCACTGGTGAATTTTTCTGCAGAACACAGTCTCGAATCTATCGTTTTTAAACAGCTGGGCATAGAAAAAACTCAAGACCGGCGTGAAGCCTTTGCACAAATGCAGCAAAAGTGTGAGCAGGGTATGCTGCTTATTCTGGATGAATTGTCTGAGTTTTTACGCTCAAAATCAGAGCCAGCCCAATTTAATGAAGACATTCGTTTTTTACAGTTTATGGGTGAATGGGCACAGAGCAATCGGCTGTGGATTCTGGCCGCGATGCAGGAACAAATTGAACACACCGGTGATCTTGATCATGCCCTGTATCGAAAAATTAAAGATCGATACCCGCTACGGTTTTTATTAACGCCAGTGCATGTTAGAGACTTGATATCACAAACCCTGTTGGTTAAAAAGCCCGGTTATGACGAGGCGGTAAGTCTGTTGGCAGGCGATTTAACGCAGGGTTTTCCGGCAGAGTTAATTGACCAGAAAAGCCTGTGCCAGTTATATCCACTGCATCCGGTGACCCTGGAATTATTAGAAGAAGTGCGCGACTGTTTTTCGCAGGCGCGGGGTATAGTCGAGTTTGTTGTCACCCAGCTGCGTGGCCATGAAGAACGAAATATAAAACCTTTTTTACAGCGACCGTGGGGTGATCTTCTTACGCCGGATTACATCGTTGATCACTTTAAAGATTTATTTGAAATTCAGCCAGAGTTCGTGCCCCTGTCAAACCAGTACCTGGTCTATTATCGGCAGCATATTAATCAGTTATTTTCCCAGCCCCGCCAACAGAAACTGGCAAAACAGTTAATTAAATTATTAATGCTGGTTTATATTTCACCCGCACGGGAAAGTCTGCGTGCCGACGAAGCGGTTTACTGGCTAATGTTTAGAGCTACACGGCTGGATTACAATAAAAATGTACAGTTGTTGCAGGGCATTTTAGATACTCTGGTCGAGCAGGGGCGATTTGTAGAGCGCAAGGGGAAATATTATCAGTTAAATTTAAAGCAGGACAGTCAGGCCGAACTGGCACAACACCTGGCTCGGGCAAAAAATACCCTGCAGGGTAATGAGGTGCAGATTTTTGATGCGATTAGTGAGTTGTTAATAGATAGCAGCTTCAACCCGTTTGAGATAAGTCAGAATGAATGGCAGTCACGGCGTTTTCGCTGGCATTTTCATCAGCGAAATTACCGGGTTTGCCTCGGCGATATTATGGGTGATATTTTGGGTGGAATTGAGGCTAATGTTCAAATTGATGCGCTTGAAAATGACTGCATTTATTTGCAAATAGGGCTTCCCTGGCTAAAAACAAAACGTATTAGCAATGTGGCTTTACTGCAACCGGCAGTGATTGAATTAACCCCTCAATGGCTGGAATTAGCCGCCATGTTGCAAGTACAGCAACAGCCACTGAGTAATCAGGCAAAAAGCCTTTTATTGCGACAAATTAAAGAGCGCAGCGCATTGTTTTTTAATGAAATAAAACAGGCATATCAACAGGCCAGTGTTTATTATGATGGTGTCAAAAGCGATCAGCATTTAATGCTGGATATAACAAAGCCATTTATAGAAATGATCGAACAGGTGATTGAGCGATTGTTAAAAAAACGCTACGCCTCCTTTGAGCGATTTGCCCCTAGCTACGGTACCTTATCAAAAGAGATCTGGAATGATTTTCTTCGGCATGGCTTAAATCACAATGTGTTTAAACTCGAGGCCCATGATGCCATGCGGCTTATACAGGAAGCCTATCTGTTACCCATGGGCTTATTAAAGCGCAAAGGCCATGAATATATTTTGCCTAACCGTCTTGATCGGCACGAGCTGGTGAGCATTGTTTTATCCATGCTCGAGCATGAACCCCATCCCAATACAATTTATCAGCATTTAGCAGAACCGGTTTATGGGCTGGTGGCAGATCAGGTGCATTGCCTGCTGTATTTTTTACTGATACAGGGCGAGATCGATATTTTAAAAGATCAGCATTCCCTGCGGGATAGTTTTGAAACCCTGTTAGATCCGCGCCAATATGATCGTGTAGTGAGTGCAAATGCATTAAGTGAAAGCGAAATTAATGCACTGCAAATCCTGTTAAAAAGTTTAGGCTTAAGAACACCGGAACAATGGTCAGTCAGTGCACAGCGCAATGCGCTGGATCAACTGCAAAATCTGGCGCAGCAAAGTCGACAGCAACTGCAAAGTTTATTTAATCATTTGCCGGATAATGAAACTCAGTTAAAACAAAAAATATCACGACTGCTGGCACAGTGGGCAGCTTTAAATCAGGGGGATGACGTTTTTCAGGGCTGGCAACAATTTTTATATGAAGTAGATTCGGTGCAGCAGTTTATACAGGATATTAAGCAAATGGAAAGTCTGCCGCAAAAAATAAATCAGTTTATCAGTGAGCTGGGTCGCTATCGACATTTACAGTCGCAGTTTCAGCAACAAACCGAAACCAGTATTGCCTTTGCTGAAATTGAGCCGCCGCCGAGCATGGAAAGCCCCGATCAGTTTAATCAGTGGTTAGTGAAAACAGCAGAGGATTATAAAGTCTGGTGCCAGAAATACACAGAAAAACACAATGACTGGTGGGCCGATTTAGAGTTTAAATCTTTATTGAGCTGGCAGCCACCTGGAATTAGTCGAAGTCAACATATGGGGCTGGCGGATGAATTAATGCAGTTTGAGCAACTTAAAAATCTCATCAGCACAAAAATATGCCGCGGCATAGATAATTTAGATTATCAGGCTTTTTGCCATTGCGGTTTTGATGGCGAGCAGGCAGATGTGGTAAATGATCTGCAAAAGCTTCAACAGCTAAAACAACATATAGAGCGACAACTGGAACATTTCTTTCAGCAAAATAAAGTTAAACAGCGCATTAAAGAATGGAGCCAGCAAGGCGTTGAATCAAATCCAGCCACACAAAAATATATTGCCGGAAAAGAAAAAATACCTGAAATAAACGAGCTGGAACTATTTGATAGTTATCTGGGTGGCGTAGAGATATCTCATGTTATCGACAGCAATCAATTAATCGATGTGGTGTGTGATACCCAGTGGGAGCCGGATAAGCTGGCGCATGCCCTGCAAAAATGGGTGGAAAACTTTAAACAATATGCCAGCCTGCGCATTGAAAAAAATAGCCCGCTTAATAATGACAGTTTGTTAAGCTGGGTAACCCAGCAGGTGCTGGAGACGGGCTGCAAATTACCAGAAAATCTTAACCAGACCCAGCATCAACAGATAGTGGAAGCGATTAGACTCGAGTGGATTAAACCCGTGCTATGGAAAAATCTGGATAGCATGGGGTTTAATAAAAATGCACAGTGTAAATTACTGGCTTATTTGCATAAGGGGGAGCCTCTTGAAATAATAGATAATGAACTCAGCCCATCGGTGAAGCTGGCGCAACAATTGATTCAGGAAATTAGTGCAGATAGCTATTCGGAGTTTGCTGATATTGCCGAGCAGTACTATCGTTCACATGATTTATTTATGCAGCTGGATAAAAAAATCTGGCTAAAAAAACTGGAACAATTAGCGCAGTTGCATATTGAGCCTCCCGCAGTTTCACTGGAAAAATATCTAGCAGAGAATCCCCCGCTTCAGTGGCTGGTACTGGATGCCTTTGCTTTGCCATTATTAAATATCATAAAAGAAAATCTATCTGAATGGTTTCCAGGCTGGAAACTGGAATCGGTAGACTTTGCCATGGTATCAAGTAAAACCACCACAGATGAATTTTATAGAAGCCTGTTAAATAATGAAGATAGCCTTAAATTTATTAAAATCAATACTATTGATGATAAAATACACCAACGGTTTTTAGATTTTAATGATCTGCAAAAAATCATTGTCACAGAATTATCCATTGCCATAAAAAATAAAATAAGTCAGCTGGATGTGAGGCGCCCGCTGATGATTTCTGCGGATCATGGCTTTAGGATTTCAGCAAATGGCATGGCCTATCAACATGGTGGTTCATCTATGCTAGAGCGGGTGATACCGGTGCTGCGTTTAAAGCCTGTTATTTAATGTGTTTTTTCGCAGAGTTGGTACAGATAGCTGAAATGGTATAAGTCGTGAAAATAGTCCGGTATTACAATATTTAAATGATGGTTTCATTATAAAGTTTTAATCATTTTAAAATGCTGAATACAATCAAATAAAATATAGGTTTTTTCAGTATTTTTATACCCCAGTTTTTCATAAAAACCCAGCGCATTTTCTCGTGCATTTAGAAATAATTCAACAGCCCCATTTTGTTTTGCGTGTTCTTCTATATGTTTAATAATAATTTGCCCAATACCCAGTTTTTGATGCCTGTTATCAATCGCCATATAACGTAGTTGAGCAGAATTCTTTTCTGGGAATTCAAGGCGTGCAACACCGACAACAATATTGTTTCTAATTGCCATAATATGATAGCAGTGATCGTCTTTTTCATCACGTTCACTGCCTTCGGGTTGGCCCCAGGGTTTTCTTAATATACGCCAGCGAAGGTGGTAATACTGGCGGAATTCTTCTTTTGTTTGTGGTGATGTAATATGCACTTAAGCGAAAGATAACCAGGTAGTCGCCACATACTTAACCCCCTTCTCCAACTGCGAATTACGGTGTTCATGGGTCCAGAAAGTAGGAAACAAAACCAGCGCGCCTTCTTTGGGTTGCACCGCAACATCCTGAAACATAAATTCAGTTGCCCCACCTGGGCCAGGCACGTCATTTAAATACCATAGTGCCACTAACTGGCGGTCAGCAAAATCATGGCTGCCGCCATCGATATGCCAGTTATAATATTCACCTTCACTGGTGCGCTGCATATTGTAACCCACATCCTTAAACGGGCCTTTAAAAAAGGGAAAAGCAGCGGAGAATTCACGTAAAGACTGGCCCAGAGAGCGCATAAGTTCCTGAGAAATATCCTGCCAGTTTTCATGTGCGCTTATGGCTAAATCGGTGGATTTTTTTATATCGTGGTTTTCTTTAAAATCCTGGCCAATGCGCCCACGGTACTGTGCTTCTTTGTCGCTTTCAAAGCGGCGAATCATTTCTCGACAAATATCTTTGGGCAGGGCGTTTTCATTAATAAAAATAAAGCTGTTATCTTTAACCTCTTTAAAATTAATGAGTGCTTTTCTTTGGGTAGAGTCATGGTACATGAATTTATTGTCTATTGTTTGTCGTTCCCGAATGCTTGTGTTGGGAACCCAGTGACTTTAAATTATTTAAGCCACTGGATCCCCGATACAAGCACTCGGGGATGACGGTTGATGTTATTTGATAATATATGATTATATTTAAAAGTAATTGCTATTAATCAAGCTTTCTATTTTATCTGATGATTTTTCACCATGTTGTTTATAAATATCAAGTATCTGTGCAGCCATATTAAGCCAATGTTCACAGCCGCTGTTAATGATGGAATTTAACTGTGAAAAATTATGTGTTTCAAGCCAGTGCCTGTAGGCTAGTGGCAACGCTGGGAATATCACTTTACGCATGGCACTCATATTGGCAAAATAAAAATGAATTTGTGCAGCTTCTTTTTTATCGACCATTTTAGGTAAAGTGGATAGCATATCCGCAATATTATCCCGCACGGCACGGGCCATAATTTCTGCCTGAGAGTGGGGCAGATTGATAAGCATTTCTTCCCAGTCATTGCCTAAAATCTTACCCGCCTCAATTTCACCTATTTCATGCTGTAAAATCGTATCTACTTCGTTGTCGGTCATTTTTTCCAGAGCCGTTTCAGGCTGATTTATAAAATCATAACAGGCTAGAGCCCGGGATAACGGGTTTTCCTGTCTGTGCCAGTGAGACTCTTCAAACTTTTCCCAGACAAATCGGCGTAATGACTCGCGACGAATGTAAATGGTTTTGCCCTGTGTCATACCTGGCGGGGCGGCTAAATCCCGGGCCAGTTCTTTGCCGGAAATATACAGGGTGTAATCAGCTTGCGTATCTTTATGTAATAGCTCGCCCAAAAAGAATATCGGTTTACCATATAAGCCATAACCGCCGCTATAAACGAGCTGCTGATTTTCCAGTTGTCTGTTTATTCTATCATTATCAAAATAATCAAATTTCTTATTTTCAATGAGCAGGCTTGCTAGTGGCTGTTCAGCAATATCATCCCACAGGCCTTCACGTTGGGTGAGCCAGCCACCGATATCATTATTATCGAGTTTCTGGATAAACGGTAATAGTGTTTCCCAGCGATAGAATTCACGCATTTTTAGCAGGTAAATACACAGGGTATAATTACCTGCATACTGGGCATCAGATATATGGCAGTTATGCTGCACCTGCTCGGCTAGATGTTTTATCTGAGATTTCATATATACCTATTAGGGATAGGATAATTCTTTACCTGAATAGTATACTATTTAATAACGAAAATCTTTTGAGTACTATCCCATGCGAATGAGAACCAAATGGCATAATAAAGACCGGCAGGTTTCTGTTGATGAAAAGGCCAATACCATGGCGTTTATTTCATGGCGTATTGCCATGGCGCTGGTGCTGAATTTAGAGAATGAAAATTTTCAGACAGATACTCATAAGCAACGACTGGATGTGATCCGCGAAGCCCTGGCTTTTCTGGTGTCGGTAACAGATCGTCTGGTGGCTACACAAATGAGCGCCGAAGAACGTCAGGAATTTGTGGCGAAATACGCAGTTAAGCTGTCTAAAACATTTCAGGAAAATTGTGAAGATATGATTAGCCGCAATATGGACTACAAAAAAGACTTTATAGATATTCTTAACCAGCGCTTAAATGCCTATGCAGACTGCTCATGGGATGAAGAAAAAGATATGCCGGGATTTCAGTATAAACGAGATTTTGGAGATTTTATCAGTGAGCAGATGGGGGCACGGGACAATAAGTGGATTACCGATCAGATTATTGAAATTGAAGTGCCGGAGATGATGGAAAATCTGAAAAAATCCAAGTATGAAATGGTGGATGGGCGGAGTACGGCTAAGCTTGGGTAACTAAATCAGTTGATTTGCCTGGGGTCAGACCCTAATGGCACTTACTTAAGCTCAATAAAAAGAAAAAGATAACGCAAATAACCGCGAATGAACGCAAAAATATGAATTTATATGCCTGCAATAAAACCCTTAGCCTCAGCGGTTATAAAGTGTTTAATTTTACGGACGAACACAAGTTTAAAGGCCATTACTTGCGGTCATTCGCGTTT
>QIDK01000251.1 GCA_003228405.1 Gammaproteobacteria bacterium
ACTGGGAGTAATCTATATCCCAATTCAGCCGATTCTGAAATCCACTAGCTTAAGCTTAATTAAAAGATCAGGTTTTAAGGTTTTGCAAAGCCTGCTTCTCCCGATAAAAGCACTTCAACAAACTGATAAATAGAACTTCAGGTTGATATGCTCAGAATCAGAGAAGAAGCAATAATCGTCTGCTTTATCAGGACATTCTTTTCTGTTGCTGCAAAACTTCCGCCTGACGTCGCGCCAGAATAAACCGGCCATTAATTTTATCCCGTTGAATCGCCAGTTCATGAATACCCGGGCGGTTTGCAAACTGCGCCAGCGTAATACCTGATAAAAATGAGTATAAACGCTCACTCAGCTCCATCCATAGCTCATGAGTCAGACAGCGCACCCCATCCTGGCAATTTCCTTCTTTATTACAACGAGTTACATCAACCTTTTCATCCACGGCACTGATTATTTCAGCAATATTGATTTCCTCAGCCGGACGCGACAGACGATAGCCGCCACCTGGCCCACGTACGCCTTCAACCAGTTTAGCCTTGCGCAGACGCGAGAATAACTGTTCAAGATAAGAAAGTGAAATGCCCTGGCACTGGGAAATATCCGCCAGAGTAACAGGACCGGCATTGTCATGTATCGCCAGATCCATCATTGCAGTAACGCCATAACGACCTTTTGTAGATAATCTCATAAGTACACCCATTAATTCCTGACTAATTTAGTAGGATATTGCAGTAACCTAGTAAATTAGTCAAGTATTAATTGAAATGTCTTGTTGCCAGAAGAGAGGAATCAGCGTCAAAATCTATTTACCGCAAATAAACACGAATGCACGCAAATGCTGCATGGGTTAGAGTACGTCTGCGCTGCACTCTAGCCAAATAATGCTTTTATTCACGTGTTTTGCGTTTATTTGCGGTAAATAGCTTTTGCTTTTAAAAGTCCGGCATCAGCGCATAAGCAGATATTTTATAGAAAACTCAGCCCAGCTCGGCCAGCTCACGGTGCATTTCTTCCGGGTCACCCATATTCAGTTCCAGTAAACGACGCAGGTGAGTCAGGCCATCCAGGTCTATATTCTGCCACTGCAAGCCCCAATGTGCGTCAGTGGTATGGCTGATGCTAGCCTGCATAACGATAGTCGCTCCTTCACCCAGCACCAGCTCAATCTCATAGGAATCATCCAGCACTGGATCAATTCCCCGTGGTGCCATAATCAGCATGCCTTTCAGTGAGATATCCTCCAGGGCACAGCTCCAGTGCTGACCATCATGGCGTAATAGAACATCTGCTATAAAAGGAATTCGCTGGTAGTGACGACGATCATTTTCAGTCATTGCAATATCACTCGGTTGGCCCTGTTGATTTTTTTAAGTATAGACTATTAAAAGATAGTCGTAAGTCAGAAGTCGTAAGTCTAAGGTCAAAAAACACAGGCTAGCTCTCCTTTGGAGAGCACCGCTTCTAGATTCTGGCTTTTGACTTACGACTTACGACTTACAACTATGTCTACACCATAGCCGCACTGAGCAATTCTTTCGTATACGCCTGCTGTGGCTGATTAAAGATCCGCTCAGTCTCGCCTTCTTCAACGACCCTGCCCTGTTGCATAACCATTACCCTGTGTGAAATGGAACGGATTACATTTAAATCATGGCTAATAAACATATAACTTATTTTGTGCTTACGTTGTAGGTCAGCCAGTAGTTTCAGCACCTGTTTTTGCACAGAAACATCCAGTGCGCTGGTGGGTTCATCCAGTAAGATTAACTCGGGATCAAGAATAACCACCCGGGCAATGGCGATGCGCTGTCGCTGGCCACCGGAAAATTCATGGGGGTAGCGCCATAACACTGAATCATCCAGCCCCACTTCAGACAACATCTGTATTATTTTCTGCTTGCATTGCTGAGGGCTTAACTCTGGAAAATGAATTTGCAAACCCTCGCCCACTATTTGTTCAACGGTCATTCGAGGTGAAAGCGATGAAAATGGGTCCTGAAAAACCACCTGAAATGATTTTCTTAAAGGTCTTAAAGCGGATTCATTTAAAATATCTAAACGCTGTTCATTAAAAACAATTTCACCACTGGAATTTTGCAACCTTAACAGTGCCATTCCCAGTGTTGTTTTACCCGAACCCGACTCGCCTACTATACCCAGTGTTTCTCCCTGCGACAGATACATATCAACCTGATCAACAGCTTTTACCTCATCGATCTTGCGTTTAAAAAAGCCTTTTGTAACTGCAAAATAAACCCGCATATCTTTACCCTGTAGCAGGGGTTTAGCATCAGCATCCAGCTCAATGATATGGCGCTCCGGCTGAGAGGCAAGTAACTGCTGCGTATATGCATGCTGTGGATTCTGAAAAACCTTTTGCACATCATCCTGCTCAACTATTTCACCCTGATTCATTACACAAACATAATCTGAATAATGCTTTACCAGATTTAAATCGTGAGTAATCATTAATATCGACATACCAAATTCAGTCTGCAGGTCTTGAATGAGCTCGAGTATCTGTTTCTGGATAGTCACATCAAGTGCAGTTGTTGGCTCATCAGCAATCAGCAGTTTTGGGTTACAGGCGAGTGCCATGGCTATCATAACCCGCTGCCGCTGGCCACCGGACATCATATGTGGAAAACTGTTAATATGACGAGATGGATCAGGAATACCCACTCGATCAAACAGTTCAATGCCACGCTTTAAAGCATCACTTCTATTTAAATTCTGGTGTTGCATTAAAGGTTCAATTATTTGCTTTGCTACGGGATAAACAGGATTCAGCGAGGTCATGGGTTCCTGAAAAATCATTGCGATATCCCGGCCACGAATACTTTGCAACTGACGTTCAGTTTGCAGCAGCAGATCTTGCTGCTGGTAAATTATTTTACCCGTTGGAAAATTAACATGGGATGCATCATGTAAATTTAAAATTGATAGTGCGGTAACTGATTTACCCGAACCCGACTCACCCACCAGTGCAATATTTTTACCGCGCGGAATATCAAAACTGATATTTTTAACCGCATGAACGATTTGATCTGCAACTTTAAAATCTACACTGAGGTTTTCAATACTAATTAATTTATTATTCATATTTTGAATTCACTGCTATCCCGTTAACTTCAAAAACGTCGTCAATCCAAATGCTTGTATAGGGATCAAATTTAAACATGCTTTGCATGGCCCGACGGGTTAAATACAGGGATGTATTTAATTATCTAGCGACTTTACACGTTTAAAGACGCTGGATCTCCGACACAAGCATTCGAAGATGACGGTTTTAACTTCTATAATTTTCCCTCACCCTGCGCTATACATTATTATTTATGCGCGTCGGGTGTCCAGTGCCTCACGCACTGCCTCGCCAATAAATATCAACAACATCAGAGCACCTACCAGCACGCCAAAGGTAGAAAGAGACAGCCACCAGGCAGAAATATTTTCTTTACCCTGTGATAGTAATTCACCCAGGCTAGGGGTATCTGCCGGCACACCCAGGCCTAAATAATCTAAACTGGTTAAAGCTAAAATGGCACCCGATATCCTGAACGGCAAAAAGGTAATCACCGGGGTTAAGCTATTAGGCAATAAATGTTGCAGCATAATTCCGCGATTGCTTAAGCCCAAAGCCCTGGCCGATTTCACATAATCTAAATTACGGCCCTTCAGGAACTCGGCGCGTACATAATCTGATAACCCCATCCAGCCAAACATGGATAATAAAATAATTAGCAACCAGACACTGGGCTGAAAAATGGATGCAAAAATAATTAGCAGGTAAAGCTCGGGCATGGCGCCCCAAACCTCAATAAACCGCTGAAACAATAAATCTGTTCGACCACCAAAATACCCCTGAACCATACCAGCCAGTATGCCAATTACTGTCCCTATGACGGTTAATCCAATGGCAAATAAAATTGACAGGCGAAAACCATAGATTAAACGCGCCAGCACATCACGACCACGATCATCTGTACCCAGCACATTAAATTTAGAGGGCGCCGCAGGGTTAGGTAAATCTGAATCATAGGTAATGGTGGTATGATTAAAGGAATTTAATGGCTCCAGCATCCAGTTGCCATTTTTAGTTAATATATTTCTAATATATTTATCCTGATAATCTGTTTCTGTTTCAAAATCACCACCAAAATCCGTTTCTTTATAAAAAACAAATATCGGAAAATAAAATTCATTCTGGTAATGCACTAATAATGGCTTGTCATTACTAATAACCTCAGCAAACAGACTGAGTATAAATACAATAGAAAAAATCCACAGACTATAATAGCCCCGGCGATTTTTCTTAAACCGCAGCCATGATCGCTGACCTGGTGAAAAGTGCTTATTGTCTTGCATTATCTATTTATCCGGCACTATCAACAGAGTCAAACTGGATTCTTGGATCAATTAACACGTAACTAATATCCGCTAGCAGTTTAGCAAATAAGCCCAGAATGGTATAAAAAAACAGGCTGCCTAAAACTACCGGGTAATCCCGTTTTAGAATTGATTCATATGACAGCAGACCCAGACCATCCAGTGAGAATATTGTTTCTATTAGCAGGCTGCCGGTAAAAAATGCGGCGATAAAAGCGCCAGGAAAACCCGTGATAATAGGAATCATCGCATTCCGAAACACATGATGATACAGCACCGCGGATTCTGTCATCCCTTTTGCCCGAGCGGTAAGCACATACTGTTTTCTAATTTCTTCAAGAAAACTGTTTTTAGTGAGCATCGTCAGCACCGCAAAACTACCCACCGTAGAAGCCAGAACAGGTAGCACCATATGCCATAAATAATCAGTGACCTGTAGATACCAGGGCAGTTCATCCCAGTTATCTGAAGTTAAGCCTTTTAGCGGAAAAACATCAAAAAAGCTGCCACCGCCAAGTAACACCAGCAGGGCAATGCCTAAGACAAAACCGGGAATAGCATAACCAATTAATATAATAGTGCTGGTAAGCACATCAAATTTACTCCCATCACGCACGGCTTTTTTTATACCCAGTGGAATACAGGTGAGATAAACCAGCAAAAAAGACCACACTCCCAGGCTAATGGACACGGGTAATTTTGAAATAATTAATTCCATAACAGATTTATTATGGAAATAACTATCACCTAAATCGAACCGAATATAGCGCAGCATCATATTAAAGAAACGCTGGTAAGCGGGCTTATCAAAACCATACAGTTCATTAAGCTTATCTATGTGTTCCTGTTCCAGGCCTCGATCGCCCTGATATAAACCCGAGGCACTGCTACTCACTTCACCACCTGTAGCACTCCCTTCCAGCTGACTGATTAACTGTTCTACCGGCCCACCGGGGACAAACTGGGTGACGATGAAAGTGACCAGCATCACCCCAAACAGTGTTGGTATCATGAGCAATAAACGTTTAAATATATAATGTGCCATAAATTTTTAATCTTTTTAAAATAGCCTGAGCCAACATCTAATTTAATAAAACTGAAGCCTGCGGTAGTGATCTTCAATCTTTAAACCACCAGCTCGAAATCATCCATTCTTCTGCATTGTAATAAAGCGGTAAATTTTCTGGCCGCTTAAATTTATCCCAGTAGGCAATGCGGTGAGTATTTATATACCAGTTGGGCACCAGATAATTGCCATGCAATAACACCCGGTCCAGCGCACGGCTGGCAATAATTAACTCATCTCTACTGCCTGAGGCTATCACTTTTTCAACTAATGCATCCACCACCGGATCATTTACGCCCATGTAATTTCTGGAGCCATTTTTACTGGCGGAAACAGAATGAAACATATTGCGCAGTTCATTGCCAGGCGACATGGACTCGGGAAAACTGCCCACCACCATATCATAATCGAAGGCTCTTAAGCGGCGAAAATACAGTGAACGATCTACTGTACGGTATTTCATTTCAATACCCAGTTTTGCCAGGTTACGCGCAAAGGGTGCGAGAATACGATCCATACCTTTTTGTGCCAGCAATACATTAAACTTTAAGGCCTGGCCTTTTTTATTCACCAGCACTCCCTGTTTCACCTGCCAGCCTGCAGCTTGCAATATATCCCTTGCCTTGCGTAAATTTTTACGCAATGAATCGGGTGGCTTTGTAGTTACCGGTTTCCATTGCTGTGTAAATACAGATGCCGGCAACTGATCTTTATACTGGTTTAACAGGGCCAGCTCCTCACCTTCTGGTAAGCCGGTTGACTGCAGCTCAGAGTTACTAAAGTAACTATCATTAACCACATACTGATCATAAAACAGGCGTTTATTAGACCACTCAAAATCAAATGCCAGGGTTATCGCATATCGCACCGCTGCATCTTTAAATAATTTCTGCCGGGTATTAAACACAAACCCCTGCATTCCTGCATTATTACTGTGGGGTAAATTTTGCTTGATAATTTTTCCAGAATCATAATTCGGGCCATTATGTTCTCTGGCCCAGAGCTTGGAATAATATTCATGGCGAAAGTCAAATTCACCAGCTTTAAAAGCCTCCAGTGAAATCACCAGATCCTGAAAATATTTATACTGAATCTGTTCAAAATTATATTGCCCCCGACGAGACGGTAAATCTTTTGCCCAGTAATTTTTATTGCGCTGATAGGTAATGCGCTTACCCAGATCATATTCTTTTATAGTATATGGCCCACTGGCGACTGGCTTAACTTCTGTTAATTTATCGAATGGCTTTGTATCCAGCCATTTTTTAGAGAATACGGAAATATCACCCAGAATCAGATACAACTCCGAGTTTTTCCGTTTAAAGTTAAAGCGAATCGTATAGTCATCCAGCAGCTGGGCATTTTTTACATCGCCATAGATAAATTTAAACTGTGGATGCGCCTGATCAGACATAATGGTATCGAAGGAGAATTTCACATCCTCTGCGGTTATTTTGTCACCATTATTAAATCGGGCACGGGGGTCGATTTTAAATGTCACCGATAATTTATCCCGCGCCAGCTCTATATCATTGGCAATTAATGGATATTTGCTAAATGGCTCATCTTTGCTGGACACCATTAAAGTGTCAAACAATAAGCCATATCCTTCTGCAACCACCCCTTTTAGTATAAATGGATTAAAACTATCAAATGCACCTGTGCCGGCCAGTACCAGCCGCCCACCTTTTTTAGCATCTGGATTGATATAATCAAAATTTTTAAAATTTGCGGGATATTTGGGTGTATAACCCATCGCTGCAGAGGGGGCTGCCGCGCTAATTGAACTATAGATTGCAATTAATGTAAAAAAAATGCATTTAAGGGGGTGCAATCCTGTTTTTATCGTCATATGATCATCGTATTATTCATGGGCCTGTATTCCCCATAGCATACCAATTGATAACTATAAAAAACAGGAGTCCTTTAATGGGGTTTTTATCCGGGAAACGTGCACTCATCTTTGGCGTCGCCAGCACTCGATCTATCGCCTGGGGAATTGCCCAGGCCATGCACCGTGAAGGCTGCGAGCTGGCCTTTAGCTATCAGAACGAACGCCTGCGTGAACGAGTAGAAAAACTCGCTGGCCAGCTCGACTCTGATATTGTCATCCCCTGCAATGTAGAAGATGATGATGAAATCGAAGCGGTATTTGAACACCTGGATGATTACTGGGATTCATTTGATATTTTAGTTCACTCCATCTCCTACGCGCCTAAAGAGCTGCTTGAGGGTGATTATCTGGATAATCTTTCCCGTGAGGGCTTTAATACCGCGCATGATATTAGCTCATACAGCCTTGCCGCCATTGCCAAGGCGGGGCGTCATATGATGCAGGATCGTGACGATGCAGCCATACTCACCATGAGCTATCTGGCAGCAGAGCGAACATTCCCTGGCTATAACGTCATGGGGCTGGCAAAAGCCAGCCTGGAGGCCAATGTGCGCTATCTGGCGCAAAATTTAGGCCCTGAAGGAATTCGTGTCAATGCCATTTCAGCAGGCCCGATAAAAACCCTGGCCGCATCCGGCATTGGTGGGTTTAATAAAATATTTGAACAGGTAGAAAAATCAGCGCCGCTACGCTGCAATGTCAGTATTGACGATGTTGGCAATGCAGGCGCATTTTTAAGCTCACCACTGGCCAGAGGAATTACCGGAGAGGTGATTTATGTGGATAGTGGCTTCCATATTGTGGGGCTGGTTAACGAAGCGGACAGTAAATAAGAGTACCGTTCAGCCACTCTGCGCTGAGACTGTACCCTGCTATGGCGCATCTCCATCGGGGATAGACCTGTCCATTTTTAATTGATATGGGGCGCTCTGTCCCTGAGCTATCCCCATAAAATAACCATTAAAATCAAAAGATAAAGGCATTTTCACCGCAAATAAACGCGAATGTACGCTATTTTTACAGGAGGTAGCTTTAGCTGACGAAATATTTGCGCAATGCGAAGCGAGCCGTATAATACATCGGCTCGCTCCGCATCGCCTTCTATATCGCCAGCTAAAGCTACCTCCTACAAATTATATTTTT
>QIDK01000179.1 GCA_003228405.1 Gammaproteobacteria bacterium
CAAATTATATTTTTTTATTTGCGTGTCTTTGCGTTTATTTGCGGTAAAAATGCTTTTTGCTTTTAGAGATATTTGTGGGGATAGCTCAGGGTCAAATGGTGCTTACTTAAGACCTGCCCTTGCCTGGCGCTGCAGGTTGGCAGTGAGTTTGAGAACCTCAGTAATAACGGCGTGATCTTTTAGAACTGTTGGGCTTCGTGCCTCAGCACCAACCTACGAAAAACCAGTTATTTTGGTTATCCTGATTATAAGGTAAGTGCCATTCGCATTTATTTGCGGTTTCTTTTGCGGTTATCTTTTTGGTTTTTTTAGGCCGTTCCAGCCCCATATGTAGAATTTCAACACCTGCTAGAACAGGCTCGCATTAATCCACATATGAGTCGCAATACTGGCTATATAACCCAGAGTGATCACCGGGGTCCATTTTAAATGGCCAAAGAAAGTATACTTGCCTCTGGCCTGCCCCATTAGTGCTACACCGGCGGCGGAGCCAATGGAAAGCATGGAGCCACCGACACCAGCGGTTAGTGTTACCAGTAGCCACTGGCCTACGCTCATATCCGGCATCATGGTGAGCACCGCAAACATGACCGGAATATTATCGACAATAGCGGAGAGCACACCAACAACGATATTGGCAGGGGTGGCATTCATTGCGTCACTTAACCCTAATACGCTGCCCCACTCCGTATACATGAGTTCAGATGCCAGACCCAGATAGCCAATAAAGCCCAGGCCGCCGACAGATAACACCACACCATAGAAAAATAGCAGGGTATCCCACTCGGCTCGCGCCACTCCATCAAAAACATCAAACGGGACTACATCACCCATTATATGCTGGGATTTATTCGAATCATCAGAGACGCTGGGATAATCTTTTTTATGACTCGTTTTCAGGTAATAGCCGAAAAATTTCAAATAGGCCAGGCCGGTGAGCATGCCAATGACCGGCGGCAAGTGCAGGAAGTTATGGAAGCTCACGGCGGTAATAATGGTGCATAGAAACAGCGCAATAATACGTTTGGCGCCGCGTTTCATAACAATGACTTCATCATTACTGACGGGTTTCTCGTCAGGCACGGCAAAATGCATAATGGAAGCGGGTATGATCCAGTTGACCACTGAAGGTATAAACAAGGCAAAGAATGACCAGAAATCCACTGCACCATTGGTGGCTTCTATGGCTTTTTGCCATACCATCAAGGTTGTGATGTCTCCAAAAGGCGAAAAAGCGCCACCGGCATTGGCAGCGACCACAATATTAATGGCGCCGAGTAATATAAATTTATTGTTATCTCCGCCAACAGCCATCACCACGGCGCACATTAATAATGCCGTGGTCAGGTTATCTGCAATGGGAGAAATAAAGAAAGCCAGTACACCGGTTATCCAGAATAGCTGCCTGAAGCCAAAACCTTTTTTACACAACCATGAGCGCAGGGCCTCAAATGCCTGTCGCTCCTGCATGGCATTGATATAAGTCATTGCCACTAACAGAAATAGCATCAGCTCGGCGTATTCAAGCAAATTGTGGCGCACCGCAATTTCAGCTTCGTGGTCAAAGCCGTGACGGGCATAAATATAACCGATCAGCGCCCAGATAATACCTGCTGCCAGAACCACTGGTTTTGATTTACGTAAATGAATAAACTCCTCAGCCATAACCAGCATATAGGCAGCTACAAAAATTGCCAGAGAAGTAAAACCTACCCAGTGCTGGGTTAAGTCAATCCATTGTTCAGCCTGCCCGGAGGAAGCAAAACTAGCAGAAGGGATGAGGCTAAGCAGTAAAAAAAGCACAGCGTAATTTTTTTTATTATTCACAATTTGTCTCTTATCGAACTAAATCGAGTACAGGTAGAAAAAAGTATAGTGCCGGATGTTAAAAAATATAGCTGATAATATGATTTTTATTCAGTGTTATAAAGCTATAAAGTTCTAATAACAGCATCATTCCCGATAAAAGTATTCGGCAGTGGCGTAACAGGCTGTTTTTTCTTAAACTTATATCATGCCGTTTGCTTCAGCACCTGAATAATTGCATCTGCGGCATCGGTATTCATTTTAATATGGTTATAGGCTATCCACAGGGTACGGTTGATAACGAGCCTGTTTACTTTAATGTGATGCAGGCTATTGCGCTGCAGATAGGTGTTTACTGCAAACTGGGGTAAAAAACTCACCTGTTTGCCGCGTTGAAGCAGCTCAATAATGGCATCAGTGGAGCCTACCTCCATATCAATTTTCAGGTGTTTAATACCGATGTCCTGCAGGGTCTCATCAAGGGTGTTGCGAATAGAAGACTGGGTTTCTCTAAGCACGTAATGCAATTGATCCAGCTCAGAAATATCAATAGCGGGTTTGCCCCAGAGTGGGTGACCTGTGCCACAGACCAGTAATAGCTCATCCTGCATCCATGGCTCAACCTGAATATTGGGATGACGGGGGGCCTGTTCAAGCAGGGCAATATCCGACAGGCCACTAGCCAGGCGGGTATGAATGCGTCTTGAGTATCCCAGCCGGCTGTCTATGCGAAGATCCGGTCTGGCATCGGCAAAGGACATTAAAATATCCGGTAGCATGTGTTCGCCAATAGCGAAGGTGACTTCCAGACGTAGCCGGTCAAGGCCGGTACGTAATGATGCCAGGTCATCCACCAGGCCGGCCTGATGATCTAACATCAGTTTGGCATAGGCATAGACTTTTTCCCCGGCGGCGGTCAGTACCAGCTTGCGCCCCAGATGTTGCATGAGCGGCATACCATAACAGGAATCTAATGAGCGCAGGCGCTTGGTAACTGCAGGTTGCCCTACATAGAGTGATTTGGCGGCACGGTTAACACTGCCAAGCTCAACAACGGCCTTTAATGTGGTTAAAGATTTATAATCAGGCAGGTTAATATATTCCATTCAGGAATGTTAACGCATTTGAATTCAATTGAAAAGTGCGCTTAAAAGGCGCATTATCGCGCCTCGCTTCCGCAAACTCTCCCTCAAGCAAACTATCTGAGACACTGATGATTTCCAGATGGGAATGTACCCGTGCAAGCTGCTGTGTAAAAAAACGCGTAATAAAAGGGCATTTTCAGGGAACTGAATAGGTACAGCTGCCCCAATAAAAGAATATAACTTAACTGGAGTACTACTATGACCGCAATGGCCGATGAGGAAATGACGGTAGCATTACCTCCCAAGTTTTCTATAAAACAAATGGTGGCGGCGGCTGTCTTTTTTGCGGCTGCTCTGGGTTTGTCCCAGATCGTGCCCAGCATTGAAATTGCATGGGTGACCGGCCTTTTACTGTTAACCATTTACCTGTTTGCATTTGAAATAGTGGGCGTAGATGTTGCTGCAGTTTCGGTGATGGTGTTAATTGGTTTAACGTCTTTGTTTGCACCTTATATGGGGCTGGAAAAAGGCCTGGTGGATACCAGCCATTTATTTGATGGCTTTGCATCCAATGCGGTGATATCAATTATTGCGGTGATGATTATTGGCGCCGGTTTAGATAAAACCGGTTTAATGAGCAAGGTAGCAGCCTTTATATTAAAGGTAGGTGGCACTTCTGAAACCCGTATTATCCCCATAATTTCTTCAACCGTGGGCATTATTTCATCCTTTATGCAAAACGTGGGGGCTGCAGCATTATTTTTACCAGTGGTGTCACGTATTTCCGCACGCTCCGGTTTACCCATGTCACGCTTATTAATGCCCATGGGCTTCTGTGCAATTTTAGGTGGTACCGTCACTATGGTGGGTTCCAGCCCGTTAATTTTATTAAATGATTTAATACTGGCATCTAATCAGGCCTTACCCGCAGATCAGCAAATGGAAACCTGGGGCCTGTTTTCAGTTACCCCGGTTGGCCTGGCACTGGTGGTTACCGGCATTCTATATTTTATTATTGCAGGTCGTTTTGTTTTGCCCGCCACTGCAGCTGAAAGCTCAACTTCAGGTTCGGATCCCCTGAAATATATTCAGGAAGTGTACGGTGTTGGTTATGCATTATCTGAATTGGTTGTTGCCGATGAAAGTCAGTTTATTGGTCATACATTAGATGAAATAGAATCAACTCACAGGTTGCGCATTGTTGCCAGTAAACAACAGGGCGGTGAGTTACATTTTGGTCCTGGATCAGTTGCTCGTGACACTGAAATTACGGCGGGCATGGTGTTAGGCATTATTTCTGAACCCACCCATCTTAAAAAAATTGCCGAAGAGTTTAAGCTGCGAATACGCAATGAGTTACGCACATTTTCCGAGTTACTGGCCGCCACTAAAGCCGGTGTTGCAGAAGTGGTTATTCCACCTGGCTCAAGTTTAATCACCAAAAGTGCACGTGATGTCTGGATGCGCAAAACCTATGGTTTAGCATTAATTGGGTTACACCGTAATGGTGAAACTAAACGCGAAGGCGATGACATTCGCAATATGCCCTTTGAAGCAGGTGACACCCTGGTTGTTCATACGTCATGGGATGCATTACAGCGTATTGAAAAAGATCGTGACTTTGTTGTTGTTACCACAGAATACCCAAGAGAAGAAGCCCGCCCACAGAAATTAGTGCCCGCACTTGTGTTTTTTGGTATTGCTTTATCACTGGTTTTATTTACAGACTTGCGTTTGTCCGTTGCGCTATTAACCGGCGCGGTAGGTATGATTTTATCCGGTGTTTTAAAAGTTGAAGAAGCCTATGAGGCGGTAAGCTGGAAAACAGTTTTTCTACTGGCCTCCTTAATTCCTCTGGGGGTTGCGGTTGAAACATCCGGCACCGCAAAATGGATTGCCGAACAAACATTATCTGTAATGGGGCATGAGCCAAATGTAATAACAGTGCAGGCAGTTATTGCCGTTCTGGCAACCTTTTTCACACTGGTTATGTCAAATGTGGGTGCCACCGTTTTACTTGTGCCGCTGGCGGTAAATATGGCATTACAAATTCCAGGAGCTAACCCTGCGGTATTTGCACTAACCGTTGCTATTGCTACGTCAAACTCATTTCTGATTCCTACCCACCAGGTAAATGCATTAATTATGGGGCCAGCAGGTTATCGTGTTCCCGACTTTATGAAGGCCGGTGGCATTATGACTATTCTCTTTCTGGTGGTAATGATGGCAATGATGAGTGTGGTATTTCCCTGAACCGCATAGCATTAATTAAACCTGAAAGTTTAGAGTAGAAAAATGAACATTAAAAAAAATAAATACAGTATTTTATTCGCGGCATTTGTATTGCTGTTTTCTGGCAGTGCGCTGGCAAATGAGGTTGTGCATGGCTGGGATATGACCTCCAGTACTGTGGGTTATTTCTCGCTGGCTATTTTTGCGCTGGCTTATCTATTTGTTATGGCCGAAGAATTTACCCACCTTAGAAAATCCAAACCGGTGATTATTGCGGCGGGTATTATCTGGGGTAGCATTGCCTGGGTTGCCGGGCAACATGGCATGTCGGTAGAAGCTGAGCAGGCTGTACGTCATAATCTTTTAGAATATGCAGAGCTAATGCTGTTTTTACTGGTCGCCATGACCTATGTAAATTCAATGGAAGAGCGCAATGTGTTTGATGCCCTGCGTGCCTGGTTAATTAAAAGTGGTTTCGGTTTCAGAGCGTTGTTCTGGATCACCGGTGTACTTGCCTTCTTTATTTCGCCAATAGCCGATAACTTAACCACCGCATTATTAATGTGTGCAGTTATTATGGCCGTGGGTGGTGATAATAAAAAGTTTGTCAGCATTTCATGCGTTAACATTGTGGTTGCAGCCAATGCCGGCGGAGCCTTCTCACCATTTGGTGATATCACCACATTAATGGTGTGGCAAAAAGGCATGGTTGATTTCTGGGATTTCTTTGCTTTATTTGTTCCATCTGCGATTAACTTTATAGTGCCTGCAGCGATTATGCATTTTGCTATTCCCGATGTTAAGCCAGATGCAAGTGGTGAAGAAGTGCATATGCAAAGGGGTGCAAGGCGAATTATCTTCCTGTTCTTTCTGACAATTGGCACGGCGGTTTCATTCCACAACTTTCTGCACATGCCCCCCGTTATTGGCATGCTAACCGGCTTAGGTTACCTGCAGTTATTTGGTTTTTTCCTGAAGAAAACCGCCTATCTGGACCGTGCAAAAATAGACAATACAGAAAATGCGGGCCGTATGGGTGATGTGGTTGCCTTCGATGTATTTAATCCGATAGCACGTGCCGAGTGGGATACGCTGTTATTTTTCTACGGTGTTGTTTTATGTGTAGGTGGCCTGGGTTTTCTGGGTTATCTGGGCATGGCATCAGAGTTAATGTATGCACAATGGGGCGCGACGTCCGCAAATATTGCGGTGGGGATATTGTCGGCCATTGTGGATAATATACCGGTCATGTTTGCAGTGCTTACCATGAACCCGGAAATGTCTACAGGCCAGTGGTTGCTGGTAACACTAACAGCGGGTGTGGGCGGTTCATTATTGTCTATTGGGTCGGCTGCGGGGGTCGCATTAATGGGCCAGGCACGGGGCAAGTATACTTTCTTCGGTCACCTGAAATGGACTCCGGCGATTGCGCTGGGCTATGCCGCCAGTATTTATGTGCATATGCAGGTGAATAGTGCATATTTTACATCTTAAGCAATTATTTGCGTGTACGGGATTCATTTGTAGACGATATGCTTTTTGCTATTAAAAAATATTCCTGGGGATCGCTTAGTCACAAATTCTGAATGGACTGAGAAAATATATAAAGCCTGGCGATTTTTTTAAATAGCTTTCTTTTGAAAAAGTAAATCCCATACACCATGACCTAATTTTTGACCGCGTTTTTCAAATTTTGTAGTAGGTCGTTCATCTGGTTTGGGTACAAATGTTTTATCATCCGATAAATTTATAAACAGGTGACTGTTATTTAATGTGCTCAGCATATGCTGAGCATAATGTTCCCAGTCAGTGGCCAGATGGAATATGCCTTCAGGCTTTAAAATGCGTGCCACCTGGTCTACAAACTTCTCCTGCACAATTCGGCGCTTAATGTGTTTTCTTTTATGCCAGGGGTCAGGGAAAAACAACTGAACTCGATCAATGCAGCTATCAGGCATCTGCTGTTCTAAAACATCAACCGCATCATGATTAGAAATACGAATATTTTTACAGCCAGATTCTTCAATTAAATGCAATAAATGCCCGGCACCGGGGCGATGAACTTCAATGCCAAAATAGTTTTTTTCAGGGTGGGCCTGTGCCATCTGCCACAGTGAGTCACCGTTGCCAAAGCCAATTTCAAGAACCGTTTCTGCAGAACGCTTAAATAACTTAGCAATATTGATAAGCTGTGGAGAAAAATCCACACCAAATTCAGGCCACTGAGTGTCGAGTGCAAGCTGTTGCCCATGGGTTAAACGGCCTTCACGTTTAACAAAGCTGCGAATGGTACGAATATGGTTTTGAGTCATAATACTCTGTAGGTTGGGGGGAAGAATGAACCCCAACGATCAGCCAGGTTTGGAGTTACATGTTGGGCTTCGTGCCTCAGTACCAACCTACGTCAGGTTTAGAAAAAGGTGCCGTCTATAGGTGAAGATGCAGAAGCAAAACGTTTGCGCGGCATGCGTCCGGCCAAAAATGCTTCCCGCCCGGCTTCTACCGCTTTTTTCATGGCGGATGCCATAAGTACGGGATCTTTTGCAGCGGCAATGGCGGTATTCATTAAAATACCATCACAACCCAGCTCCATTGCAATTGCAGCATCAGAGGCGGTGCCTACGCCTGCATCCACTAAAATGGGTACATTGGCATTTTCAATAATGGTCAGAATATTATATGGGTTGCGTATGCCTAAACCCGAGCCAATAGGTGCAGCCAGAGGCATAACGGCAGCGCAACCAACTTCTTCAAGTTGTTTAGCAATAATCGGGTCATCGGTGGTGTAAACCATTACGTCGAAACCATCTTTAACCAGGGTTTCAGCGGCTTTCAGGGTAGCGATAGTATCTGGATAGAGCGTTTTCTGGTCACCCAGCACTTCTAATTTAACCAGTTTATGGCCATCCAGTAATTCCCGCGCCATACGACAGGTGCGCACCGCATCTTCGGCTGTATAGCAGCCAGCTGTGTTGGGCAAAATAGTATATTTCTGTGGTGATACCGCATCCAGTAAATTTTCTTCTTCCGGGTTCTGGCCAATATTTGTGCGGCGGATAGCGACGGTAATAATTTCAGCGCCACTGGCTTCTGTGGCCTCTCTGGTTTCAGCCAGGTCTTTATATTTTCCAGAACCTACAAGTAAGCGTGAATGATAGGTTTTGCCTGCGATGGTTAGGAGATTGTCGCTCATATTGATAGCTTACAGTGTGATTAGAGAGGTGCGCATTCTAGCATTTTATGCTGGTTATTTAAATTGTGGTTTGTCTGGGGTTGATACAGGTACCCATCCCTGGTGCAGGGTACCCGGTCTCGCATCCCTGCGAGCCGTTCGCGACGCTGCGATTGTACATAAGTACAATCGAGTTGTGTGGTTTAAAGGGTGGGTTTTGTTTGTGTTTGATACAGGTACCCATCCCTGGTGCAGGGTACCCGGTCTCGCATCCCTGCGAGCCGTTCGCGACGCTGCGATTGTACATAAGTACAATCGGTCGTCGCTCACCCCCCGCCGATGGCTTGTACTATTTCTACTGAATCCTGGTCATTAAGCACATAGTTCGGGTGTTCGGCTCTGGGAATAATCTCACGGTTGACCTCAGCCGCCAGTCGTTTTCCCGCAAGACCCTGTTGTTCAATAAGCTGTTGTAGTGTGGTTCCTGGCTCGAGTTGCTGTTGTTTGCCGTTTAACTGTATTTTCATAATAGGTTGTTTTATGGTCGAATTTGCGAATTTTACACTGAATATTCATGCATTGGGATGTTCAGCTGCTTTTTAAGGTTGAAAGGCTAAACAATTGTAATTACCATAGCATGCAGAATTATTTTAAAAAAATCATATGGCCGGGATGCTCTAATTAAACAGGGTTGAATCAGGATATTTTGGTCAGCCTTAATTAATCGGACTTAATCAGACTATCACTGGCATTGTAAATTTAAGGTGTTTAATGCATAAACTGATTAAAAAACACGGTATAAAAGGGGCTGAGGCGTGCGTGGTATAACAGACAAACTACTTATAACCGGTAGTTTAGGTATTTTAGTCATTGGTTCCAGCGTTAGTTATGCTGGAACCAACCCATTTAAAAAATCTAAAGATTATAATTTTGATTCTAATGTAGCCTGGTATGAGAGTAATGATGCGGCGTTAAAGTCAGGTTCGGTACCAGACGGGTCTGATACAAATTACTATCATCTTAATATAGATAAATACCGGCTTATGCTTCGCATGGGTAAAAATGACCCTAGTGGTGAGCTGGAAAATACTCGATTATTAGCGGGTCTGGCGATTGCAGAGGTGAAAGCCGATGGTAATCGTTTACCTGTTTTTGACGGGTGCCTGCAGAATCAGCAAAATCCCGGGAAAAAGCTTAAGCAGAATGCGCTGGTTGCTAATGATGTTTGTATAAATGCGGGTGGCGGTGGCGATTTTGTGATTAATCTGGATGATCAAACCAGAAATATCCTTAAGAAGGCTAAAACATTAGTGTTTGTTGTTGAGCCCTATGGTCGTCCGGTTAAGCTAACCTTCAGTATGTCTGGCTATGCGGCTATTATGGCAAATATTAATAAGCCAGTGCCTCCTCCAGTGGTAAAAAAGCCTGAGCCTGAGCCTGAACCCGTTATCGTTAAGGCAAAGCCAAAATCAGTTATAGCCAGGCCAAAGCCGGCTGCCGCTAAGGTCAGGCCAAAGCCTAAATCTGAGCCAGTTAAAACATGCTATGCCAGAGCCCCGGCTAATTTTAAACAGGCTATCCCGGCAATGGCTTATCCCTGTAATGACGCGGCAAAAAAATCGACTGCAAAAACTAAAATATCCGCCAGAGTGGAACAGGAAAAGAAAAAAGTCGCCGCATTAAAGGCCAGCAAACAGAAACAACGGTCTAAACAGGAAGAGGCTGCTGATGATAAGCGTGAAGCGGACTGGGATAAAAAGCAAAAAGATCTGTGGATTTCACGCTGTGAGCGTCACTGGGAAAAAGGGCGTAGCCCCTGTTTTTGTGAGAAATACCTGAGTCAGGCACCCGCAGGCGTGAAAAATACCTGCATTAATTAACGCCAGGGAACCTCTGACTAGATTTAGCATTGCAGGGGCGCCTTTTTACATTATTTAAAACCTGAAGCAGGAGTGCTCGCATGGCTAGCCTGTGGTGTGTATTAACCGGGCATTTATGACTGACTGTATCATTATTGGCGGCGGCCTGATCGGCATGCTGAGTGCCAGAGAATTAAAAAAATCCGGCCTTAATGTGCTTTTGCTGGAGAAGGGGGAGCTGGGTAAAGAATCGTCCTGGGCAGGTGGGGGTATTCTTTCCCCATTGCATCCCTGGCGCTATTCGCACGAGGTGAGCCAGCTTGCCAGTGAGGGTCATCGGCACTATCCGCAGTTTGCGCAGGAGCTGTATGCAGAGAGTGGTATAGACCCTGAGTATATTCGTTGCGGCATGCTGGTGTTAAACAGTGAGCAGCAGAAAGAGGCTCTGGCCTGGGCCAGAGAATGGTCTATGAACCTGTCTATCATCGAAGGTGGAAATAAAATTCAGACATTGCAGCCAGGGCTGGCAGCGTCATTTGATAATGGGCTGTGGATGCCGGATGTCGCGCAAATGCGCAATCCCAGATTAATAAAAGCAGCCAGAGGCAGCCTTGATACACAAAATATTGAGTATAAAGAGCATGTGCAGGTTGAAAAACTAAATGTGGTCAATGGCAAAATTAAAGGCGTTATTGCCAATGGCAAAACCTGGCAGGCGGATAAGGTGCTGGTGGCGGGTGGTGCATGGAGTGCTGAAATATTAAAACCTTATTTGCAGGTACCGGATATTCAGCCGGTTAAAGGCCAGATGGTAGTCTTTAAAGGTCAGCCGGGCTTGCTTAAATGCATATTGCTGGCAGAAAATCGTTATCTTATTCCCAGAAAAGATGGTCGCGTGCTCTGTGGTAGCACCATTGAGCACAGTGGGTTTGATAAATCCACCAGCGAAGAGGTTAAACAGGATTTATTGCACAGTGCTACTGAGATTTTCCCGGCACTGGCACAGCTACAGATAGAGCATCACTGGGCAGGCTTAAGGCCGGGCAGCCCGCAGGGGGTTCCAACGATTGCTGCGCACAGTGAAATAGAAGGCCTGTATATCAATGCGGGGCATTATCGTAACGGGGTTATACTGGGCTTGGGCAGTGCCCGGCGCATTGCTGAAATAATCACTCAATAAGTTGTTTCCTGCGCCTGATTGCTGAGCTTTTACATGTTTACAGAAAATGTATTTATAAAAGCTTTTGTAAGGGCTGCAGGCCAATGCTTTTACTTAAGGAGCCTCTGATCGGGTCATGATTGTGATCTTGCCGCCCAGAACTTTCAGCGACTGTGTTAAAAATATTGCTAATTGCGAGCTATTAGCTGTGATCCTCGTTGTGTATATGAAGCTTCTGGGCAACAATCTCATCAACCAGACTTAACCAGAGTTCCTTAACTTTTGCCGCTTATCAGGCATTACTCTGACTCCATCACTAACTCCATGACATCAAGCTTTAGATAGTCTTAAATAATCAACATGAATAAATTTACACAATCTGGTTTTACCTTGCTCGAGCTGATGTTAACGATTGCAATGCTGGGCATCATCACGGCGATTGGTATTCCCTCATATAGATCTATGATGGTAACTAACGAGCTTGTGGCCACAGGCAATGCAATGCGCATGTCAATGAAGCTGGCCAGGAGCGAGGCCATTACCCGTGGTAAAGATGTCATTATGTGCAGTAGTACAGATGGTGCCACTTGCAGTTTAGCAGATGGCAACTGGGTTCAGGGCTGGATTATCGGTGTAGAACTGGTCATTGATGGAACTATTAATGAAACCGACGGCGAGCTGGTAAGCGTGCATGAAATGGATAATGCTACCCAGCTTACCATTGTTCCATCAAACCCTGCCTTTAACCAGAGAGTTGTTTATGGCTATGATGGGTGGCTGGATGCAGGTGTGGAAGCGGGATTCGATATCTGCAGTGGTTATGGTGCAGCAAATGGTTACCCCAGGCGTGAAATCAGAGCCAGTGTTGTTGGTGAGCCTCAATTAACAAAAAATTTGGTTACGAGATGTTAGATCAGCAGAAAAGAATATTAAAAACACCGATAGTCTTGCGTAAGCAGTGTGGCTTTACGTTAATGGAAGTCATGATTGCCTCCTTTGTTCTGGCCGTTGGTATGTTAGGTTCCACTGCAATGATGATGCGCGGAGCAGGGGTGTCTAAAGAAATTAAATATGATTCTATCGCAGCTCAGGTGGCGACGAATATGGCTGAGCGTATGCGGGGTAATATCGAAGTGGTCGAATTAGGTGGTTATGATAATTTAATCGCTGATAGCATGTTGTCTACTAATTGTTCGACTTTATGTACTCCAGCTGACGTGGCTACCTATCATGCTCTGGTCTGGGGTCAGGAACTGACAGATCTTTTTCCCAATCGCAATGCAACCGGAACGGTCACTGCGGTTAATCCAGGTGTGGCAGATTCGGTGTTTACCATTACTGTCAACTGGGGTGCATTGCAACGGGTTGCTGGTGATACAGATGCAGTTGTTACTGGCACCTCTTCCTATACGATGATATTTCAACCATGAATATAAAACCCATGCAAAAATTTAACA
>QIDK01000244.1 GCA_003228405.1 Gammaproteobacteria bacterium
GGGTTTTGCGAGCGGCACTGGAAAAACCACCGGCTTCTACCACCGAAGCAAAGGCCTTCATGCAGGTCAATCTATCCATTATTATTGTCTCTATTTTGTGAACAGTTTATCAATAATTTAGATTATTGTTAATAGATAATGTATGGACAATACTTGTAACACCAAAATGAATCACAGAGGAAATTAAGATGAAAACAATCAATACAATAACAGGGCTTGTTCTTGGTTTATCAGCATTGGGCAGTCAGTCGCTAATGGCAGATGTAGCAGAAGCGGGAAAATATGCCATTGATGCGGGGCATACCAGTGTGAATTTTAGTATCAGTCATCTGGGTTATAGTGAATTACAGGGACGGTTTAATGAAATTGAAGGTCGCTTTAGCCTGAATCCTAAAGGAAAAAGTGAGCTGGAGATGGTAATAAAAACAGCCAGTATCGATAGTAATCATGAAAAGCGTGACAAACACTTACGCGGCCCGGATTTTTTTAATAGTAAACGCTACCCCGTTATCAAATTCAGCTCCAGTGATATGAAATTTAATGCAAAAGGAGAAGTCATCAAAGTTAATGGCACACTGGAAATGCACGGAAAAACAAAACCGGTGACATTAGAGGTGATTGCAATGAAAGCTGCTACAGACCCCTGGGGAAATTATCGAGCAGGTTATATGGCCGCCACCACGATTAAACGCAGTGATTTTGATATGAATTATATGCAGGGTGGTGTTGGTGATGAGGTTAAGTTGAATATCGCGATTGAAGCGTTAAAACAATAAAAAAGCTCTGATAATTCAGGGATGAATTATCAGAGCTTCCGTAATATAAAAATACTAAGAAATTAGGTGAAAAGAATACCAGCCAATATCAAAAAAGCATAACAAAAATAGTTTTCCCTGTAGGAGTTAGCTTTAGCTGACGATAATGATTGCGATGTGAAGCGAGCCGTAAAACCATATTATAGCTTATCGAATCACTTCGTATTATCAGTGGCATCGTCAGCTAAAGCTGACTCCTACAGATGCTATTTTCTAAAGCTTACTTGTAGTGCATTTATTTCTGATTCAGCATTTACTGTTACAGGGATGTGTTTTTTTAAAAGAGAAAAATATGCAAATTCAACTTTTATTACAGACAATAATAGTGCCGTTTTTAATTTCGGCAGCGGCATTTAAAATTTTGAATAGAAATTATTCTGTACTGGGCATATTAGCTGCCTGGTTAGTCAGCTATTTCTGGATACTGGAAAGAATCCCCCTGGTACCAGAGGTTGCAGAAGATCTGCTCTGGTTATATATTAGTTTTGCAATATTAGCTGGCTATTTTCTGCAACAGAAACTGTTTAAATATGGATTATTAAGTGCCTACATTGTTTGTATTATATTCATTAGCTGGCCGGTTTTAAGGTATGAAATAGATATTCAGTTTATAGCTGAAATGCTGGTATTTGTGGTTGCTGCATACATCGTGATTTCAGTGAAAGGCAATAATAATCGCCCGGCATTTACAGCAGCCATGGGCTTTTCAGTTGTTGCAGTCATTACGGCACTGAGTGGTTCATTATTAATTGGCCAGCTTGCTGGGAGTGTGGCTGCAGCAATTGGATTTTTCGCCCTCTTAGAAATTAAAAGTGGCTTAAAAGATAAGCAGATGCAGGATAAATATTTTACCGGGTTTACACTGTTATATTTTCTGATTTTATATATAGCCAGGGTATTTGCAGAGGTAGATCTTTATGTGGTTGCCGCTCTGTTAGCAGCGGGTTTATTGAGTCTGTTTGCCAGAAAAAATCTATTTTTAATCTTAAGCATTTGTATGTATGCAGTCGCGGTAATTATTATGCTGAGCCAGGGCTCGGCTAGCTCATATTATTAAGGACTATTTCAATGTTAGTTAATGGTATATGGTCGGAAAGATTTCAGCCGGTTCAGGCTTCAGATAAAGACGGTCGATTTAAAAGAGTCACCTCAAGCTTCAGAAACTGGATAACAGTCGATGCTAGTCCGGGGCCGCAGGGTCAACCAGCCAGTAAGGCTGAGGCAGATCGATATCATTTATATGTGGCCTTAATCTGTCCCTGGGCCTGTCGCACATTAATGGCAAGAAAACTTAAAAAGCTGGAAGATATTATATCGGTAAGTGTGGTTGAGCCATTTTTAACCGATGAATGCTGGAAGTTTGGTGATTATCCAGGGGCACAGAAAGATGAGCTCTATCAATATGAATATGTGCATCAGCTTTATACACGCGCAGATAAAAACTTCACCGGTCAGGTGACTGTACCAATATTATGGGATAAAAAACATCACAGGATAATCAACAATGAATCCGCCGATATTCTTAGAATATTAAATAATGGATTTGGTGAGATGGCAGATGAATCTATCGATTTATATCCAGCAGAATTAAGCGGTGAAATTGACACCTTAAATAAATATTTTTATGAAAATCTAAATAACGGCGTGTATCAGGCGGGATTTGCTAAAACTCAGCAGGCCTATAATGAAGCCTGTAAAAATATTTTTAATGCGCTGGATTTTCTGGAAAATAAGTTACAGGGTAAAGAATACCTGTGTGGAAACAGGCTAACCGAAACAGATATCCGCCTGTTTGTAACACTGGTTCGGTTTGATGTGGCCTATTATGGCTTATTTAAAACCAGTAAAAAGCAGATTCGTGATTATCAGAATGTCCATGCCTATATGAAAAAAATATATCAGCTTGATGGCATAAAGAACACGGTAAATTTTGATCATATCAAACAGGGATATTATTCAATAAAAGCACTGAACCCGTTGGGAATAGTGCCGCAGGGTGAACCCGTTGGGAATAGTGCCGCAGGGGCCGGATATTTCAGATCTGCTTTGAGAATGTTTAAACACAGAGGTAGCTGAGGTACACACAGAAATAGTAATAATTACCTCTGTAACATTCTCTTCTTATCTTGATGTTATACCGCTTTTAAGGAATCATTTGGCCTTGACACATCCAGAACAAAAATATTAATCAGCTTTTTTTCTTCCGTAGTCAATGTTTTAATTAGCCTTGCTTTCAACTCGGTGGCACTTTTCGGTTTTTTACCACTGGACGGGGGCGACATCCTTTTTTCACCAAACCAGATTACCAGAAATATGCCTCGCCCCTGGGTTTTTGAGTCAAGTGTGTAAAGTGGAATTAGCTGCTCATGTATTGCTCGCCATAAATCTGGGCTATGATCGAGTTTAATTTCAATTCTCAAATGAAATGCATTTCCATTCGAATGAGATGACAAACCCATATCAGCCCGTTTATCGTTGGCCTCATGGGTTTCAGGTTGTACGTCAATATCAAGCGGTGAAAGCAATGATCGAAGCTTTTCGGCCAGATAATCACGGCAACTATTTTCAGTCTTAGGGTGTTTAGGCCTTGTGTAACTATCTTCATTCCAGAATCGCTTATAAGTATCTGTATTGCTAGTGCGAATTTCGCTTGATAACCTGTTTAAGTGATCCATAGTAAGCGCAGCCAAATCTGCCACATTAGCTGGCTTGAGATTGTTAAGCATTAACGCCACCGCAGCAGCACTTGCATGTTGAAACAAAGCTTCTCTGCGGCTAATTTGCTGGGTTTGCTTAGCGCTGCGTAGCATCTCATGCCAGGCACTTAACGGCGACAGCGACAGCAGATGTTTAATTATCTGAGCACTTTCTTCATCAGGATTTTCGCTCAATCGTTTAATCAATGAACGAACATAATCCCCTTCATGCATAGCACGAGTCACCCGTGAATCCTGGCGCTCAGGCCAGTGCGGCGTAGACCGCGGCGCTAACAACTCAATAACCAGGCTCATTATATTAGGTGATAAGATCATACCTGTTTGCATTGTAAAAAAATTACTGTGTAAAAAGGTCGATAGATAATTAATACGCGTAACATTGTCGCTCACATAGTGTCTTACCATGGCTTCATACTGGACGGGTGCGACAACTAATCCGCTCGCCAGCCAATACACATGCTGGGCTATATCCAGACTTTTCAGTGCTAATTTTTCCGCCATTAACGCAAGTAGTTTTTCTCTGTCACCATATCTAATCGCCGCTTTTAGCAAGCATTCCAAAGTTGAAGCCTGTTGTTTGTTTGCCCGGACAGGGTATTTTTTTAACAAAGGAATAACAACAAGTTTTGCGATTTCGTGGTATTCAGAGTCGTGCGCTAGTTGATAAACGCCATGAATATGTTGCACCTTCGCCACTAGCATGGCGTTCACGTATTCAATGAGAATATTAGCAGCCATTACGGGACGAGAAAAACTTAATGGCTTCACCCATGCGGGTTCGGTACCTGCACCATAGGTATACCAGAAAGCCAGTGCTTTCGTCGCTATGTTTTCATTCAAGGTGCTAAGCATAGAAGGGTTTTGCTGGTAAAATTCGTTCATGCAAACAAGAAAAGGCAGGCGAATATAATGTTGACGCTGCTCTGCGGCCAATGAGAATATTTCTGAAACTTGCGGTAAATCGGGCCTGTCGAAAACTTTACGCAGGCCTTTTTTAACCGCGTTAATTAATTTTTCATCATGATCAAGAAAGTCGGTCAACCGTTGAAGCCCCGTTTCACCTCTTATATTAGAATAGTGATCAAAATAGGCCGCTGCCAAATTACCCAATACCTGTGGGTACACACTGCCATCTTCTATGGTTGATAAGTTTTTCCGGATAAATGCAAGACGATCTTTTTTTTCTTCTTCTCGTTTAAGTGTCCACTTCTTTTTTGATTGTGCATTTTTTTGACGTTTTTCGATATCACATATAATTAATGTCTGGTATGTTTTTTGAAATTCTGGATGTTGTACAATCCAGCTCTCAAAAAATTCTAATGAGAGTCCTTTGTGTCCTCGTTCACTTATCAGTAACCACCATGCTTCTCTGAAACAATGATTCTTAATTTCGTTATTAACTTCTAATGCACGATCAAGCCACCATAAACCGAGATTATCAGGAGGCGCAGCTTTATACGTTCTTGCAGATACCCTGTATATTTCAGGATTCATATTTTCAGTCACCGTGATTCTGCTCATGCCCTCACTCATTACGCCAATATAACGCTCAGGGTTATTTTTAAGCCAGCCTCGAATTTTCTTATCATGCTCCTCTTCTAAGCTCGGATACTGGTCTTCATCCAAACCAAGTGAAAGCCAGTCGTATAAACGATCAACAGAAATTATTTCACCAAAAACAGACAGACCTCGCACCAGCAGTTCACCTACCATGCCGGATAAATCATACCCCGGTGCCTGATGAAAAAAACTGATCTCACGTCGAGTTAGCTCATCCAGTAAAGTCGGCAAATCCTGATCTACAATCTTCTCAAGAAAAACACCATCCCAGATAAAGTCAGTAGCAAAATGATTGTTGAGAGACGCCATAGAAGGCCTTAGATAATCAAATATTCTATTGGCACTAATAGTATTTGGAAATAGTTTAGCCAACAGCATATTCAGTAAGCGGTTATGATAATCTTCAATATTATTTAATCGAATATCCTCTGCAAGCAACATTAAATCTTCAATGTCTCCCGCATACTGATGCATAAACGCCTGCAATGCGCCTACCCGTATTCCGTCCAAATAAGTTTTGTCGCGAACAATCGAAAGCAAAGCATCTTTTAATTCAGGCACAGGTTCGGGCGAATGATACAAACCATCCAGAATGAAATTCAATATTTGCTGATCATGCTGTTCGCGTGATGGACTTATTAGCAAGTCCAACAACTGACTTGCCATATCTTTAGTAGTGAGCGCGGCGAATGGATGGCTTACCCAGTGGTCGTAATGAAAATAACCATTTTTTTTTGCTTCATGTCGCAGCGCGGATAAAAGCTGCTGCTTAGTTTGCGTTGTAAATAACTGCACATCACCATAGAGAACCATGCCTAAAGGATCGATCTCAATTAATTCATTTCGCACATCGAGCGAATGCGCACCAAGCCAACTCGTTAAGCCTCGTAATGCAGCCACAACGCCACCATCGAAGCCTGTCATTAGTGCCAGTATGCGGCCAAATGGCAAACCGTTATTAATTTGTATGGCGAGAAATCGTGCGCCCAGAAATTCGGCAACGCTACGGTGCACCGGTGTATATAATTTACCATCAGAGCATGTAAACAGTAGGGATTTGAGTGCTTGTATACAGGGTAAATCGTCAGGTATTTTAATTGTACTTAGGCTCACCTTATCTTCACTTACGTCATCATCTTCACTGAAAGCAGATGCGTTAGCTAATAGAAGAGTGGCGTATAAAAAACCCGCTGCATCAAGCAACTGTTCGGTTTGTATTGATTGTTTATTATAACTCGCCCTGTGCTCATCACTGTGCTCGACAGCCATTTTCTGGCAGGCAAGTTCATAGGTTTCAAGTTTGGTGTTTGGCCATTTATTTGCCTGCACTGCTTCGATCAACATGTCCAGCGTTTGCGGGTTATAAAGTAAACCTTGCAGACTGAACTGCCTGGCCTTCTGTATAAAGTTCTCTGCATCATCAACGCGCTTATCATTTACGAGAATTATTTTAATATCGTCATTGGTCAATGCATTCAGATGCAAAACCTTAACATTACCATCTGGTGCACATACATTAAGCGCAGTTTCATCATTGCCGCCTAACCAGTCTGCCTCGCGACAGGAAAGGCGAAAACGGGGACAACCAAGCTGATCAAGTTTGCCACGAATCGCATCAAGTGGAGTACGAGCATCATCTTTTCCCGCACGTATTTCATCCAGCCCATCAATGAACAAGGTTTTGCCTTGCCACTCATTATCTCTATTAAACGTAAGAAAATCCCTGGCACTGAGATAAAGCCCATCACTGTCTTCGGCCTCCTGCTCAAACAATGTTGTTTTTCCTGCACCCGGATCACCCAGTAACACATAGGCTGCTGAATCCCGGAAAAATGCAATTCCATGACTTTCGAGACTGGAGCCATCCGAATTAAAAGTGCATGTGCGTGGAACCTGAAGCATGATATTTAGTCCAGCCAATGCTTAGCGGGGTAAGACAGAAATTCTGCCAGCGGAATACCGCCGCTACCAACCAGAATAGTTTTTGCAGTAGGATAGCGTTGAGCGAATATCTCCAGGCCTCGCACACAACCTGGGCTTGTGGCGCTTTTTACCTCAATTGCTGTGAGCTTTCTCCCTCTGGCCAAAACAAAATCTACTTCATCTGATCCATCACGCCAATAATGAACCTGTGTATCGTTATCACAGGTATTGAGCAAATGCGCACCAACGCTGCTTTCAACAAGTCGACCCCAATAGCTGCGGTCAGCCAGGGCTTCTGCAAATGTGTAATCCTGTATTGCAGATATTAATGCGGTATTGAATGCGAGAAGCTTGGGGACGGAGTTTCGCTTACGCACTTCTTTCGCCGCATATTTATGCAATCCGGCCAGCAATTTTGCCTGAGTTAATAATTGCAGGTAATCCGCAAGAGTAACGGTGTGCTTAGCCTCATTCAACTGCGCAATCATTTTTGTCAGCGACAACTCCTGGCCGGAATAATGACAACCCAACTCAAATAGCTGTTTGAGCAAAGCCGGGTTTTTAATACGCACCATCTGCACAATGTCTTTTTCGATATTCGGCTGAATCAGGCCTTCTCTTACATAGCTGCGCCAGCGCGACTCATCGCGTATGAGTGAAGCACTCCCCGGATAACCGCCAAAATAAATAAACTCTTCAAGACTAAAATCGAAAGCTTGCTGCATTTCGGTAAAGCCCCAATGGGTAAGCGTTATTAGCTCATAGCGCCCCGCTAAGCTTTCAGATAAGCCCTTTTGCATAAGCAATGGGGCAGAACCCAGTAACACAACGTGCATATTGTGGCCACTGGCTCGGTCTTCATCCCACAAGCCTTTAACGATATCTGACCATTGCTCAATTTTCTGAATTTCATCAATAGCAAATACATACGGCTGATTTTGCATAGATGCTTCATTTCGCAGGCTCGTCTCTGCCCATTTATTCGCCCGATTACGTGCCTCGCGCCAATAGTAGCGCAACCAGTCGGCATCTTTTTTTTGTGGAGGAGAGATGGCACTACTTGTGTTTATGATTGATGAAAATGGCATCTCAACTACTTCATCGACTGAGATGTAATAACCATGAAACGAACCTGATGGAATCAAATCTCGAATAATCGTGGTTTTACCGACTTGCCGTGGGCCCGCCAGTATATTGATGAAGCGCACAGGCTCAGTGAGCCTTTGCTTGAGTTTTGCCTCTTCAGGCCTTGTGTATTTCACGATATAAACGTTACTGAGTAAAATTACTCAGTTAAGTTACAGGTTTCTTTTGGGTTTGTCTACTTTCAATCACCTGCTTATACTTTACTCATCGCATTTATCCCACTGGCAATTATCCAGAACCCACCCGCAGGACACCATAACAAAAACCTGTGAAAGTGGTATAACACCGCTTCAGGTATTGGCCGTTGCTGTTTCAATAAATGATATAGGCTGTGGGGTGCAATGCCATATTTTGCCGCCATAGCCCAAATTCTGAAAGCCGACCTGACAACGGTTTCCATGACCTGGATACTGGTATATTACAATTTGATCTTTACACTACCGTTGATGGCTTCATCGTAATGTAAAAAAATTTCAGCTTAATGGCATAAAGAACACGGTAAATTTTGATCATATCAAACAGGGATATTATTCAATAAAAGCACTGAACCCGTTGGGAATAGTGCCGCAGGGTGCTTTGAGGCTTTTTCAAGCTGATTGAGCCCTTGTTTCCCCTGGGTTTAAGAATGATTTTCTATTTGCAGCGCTTTTTCAGAAATATCTTTATATAGGCTAATTATTTGTGCTGCCAGTGGCTGGTACTCTGGATTTCTTTCTATTAATGGTGTTATTTTTCTAGCATCTGCTATCGACTTTTCTAAAAAATCTAGATCCATATCATCAAGCGGCTGATTGCCGTCGACCTTGTCTTTTAGTGCAAGAAGTCTTGGCAGCCTCTGTTTTTCCAGCCTTTCTAGAAGAACTGCAATCAGACCAGCATCCTTTATTGAATTACTCATAATTATTGCTCCTGTCGGTATTCATATTTTAAGTAAATTTCCAGGTTAATTTTTCCTGGCACATACACGTTTCTTTTAAGGAGTGAAATCTGAGCTATCACCCACTAAATATAGAAAAAATCAAAAAGATAAGGCATTATATCCGAAAATAACGCAATTTTTTTTTTGTAATTATCGAGATACTCGCACTAATAATATAGAAAAATATACACGCAATCAACCGCTTAGCAATAAAACTTGTGTGTCTGTCCAGGGGTAATTAGTATGGCTGTCATGTTAATTCTGGCTGTCCTGTTAATTCTCTTCATTGTGCAGTATTATTCTGCCAGACCAGCTTAAAAAAACGATTATTTTTTAACGAGATGAATATTCAGGCAGCCTCAGATAACGCTTTTTACTAAGCAAAAACTATCGGACGAATACATAGTATGAAATTGTTAGAAGAGTTTATTAAAAAAGAATCATCATCCGGCATCCTGTTGATAATTGTCACCATTCTTGCGCTGGCATTAAAGAACTCCATGTTCAGCGAATACTATGCTGCTTTTTTACACACCCCGGTAGAAATTCGTTTTGCAGATCTGCACATCGCCAAACCCTTGCTGCTCTGGATCAACGATGGCTTGATGACCCTGTTCTTTTTATTAATTGGTCTTGAGGTTAAACGCGAATTTTTAGAAGGTCAGTTATCCACACCCAGTCAGATCGCACTGCCCGGTATTGCTGCTATCGGCGGCATGGTTGTACCTGCTTTTTTTTATGTCTTTATAAATGTGGGTGATGAGACCGCAATGCGCGGCTGGGCTATTCCAACGGCCACAGACATTGCCTTTGCTCTGGGTGTTCTGGCGCTACTGGGTAAACGCGTGCCTTTGTCATTAAAGGTTTTCTTAATGGCACTGGCCATCATCGATGACCTTGGTGCTATTATTATTATCGCTTTATTTTATACCGTTGAACTTTCAACAATGTCGATCGTAGTCGCTGCCACGGCACTGCTCACTCTGATCGTTATGAATTACCTGGGTGTTGCTAAAAAAGCAGGCTATATCATCGTCGGTATTATACTTTGGGTAAGTGTTTTAAAATCCGGTGTGCACGCCACACTTGCCGGTGTCGCACTCGCTTTCACTATTCCACTTCAATGTACCCGCAAAGATAATGGTGAAACATATTCCATGTCAAAAGATATGGAGCACGACCTGCATTACTGGGTCGCCTTTTTTATCCTGCCCTTATTTGCCTTTGTAAATGCCGGTGTTGACCTACGTAATGTTTCACTGGTACAGATGACGACCGGAGTACCGCTTGGTATTATGGCGGGCCTGCTTCTTGGTAAACAGATCGGCGTGTTTGGTTTCAGCTGGATTGCAATAAAGCTGGGTCTGGCAAAAATCCCGGATAAAAGTACCTTGTTACAGCTGTATGGTGTTTCCATTTTAACCGGCATTGGTTTTACCATGAGTCTGTTTGTTGGTTCGCTGGCATTTACCGATGATGAGCTGTATCAACAGGCAGACAAACTCGCGGTATTGATCGCATCATTCGCTGCGGGTATAGCAGGTTATCTTGTATTGCGAGTGGCTAAATTTAATGATTAAATCACTTAAAGCTTGATAATATCGAGCATTTGCTATTAAGTATTTTGACGCGAATGGTTAAGCCCAATAAAAAGCAAAAGACAACGCAAATAAGCGCGAATGAACACAACAACATTAATTTCATATGCCTGCAATAAAACCCTGGCCTCAGCGTATATAAAGTATTTAGTTTTACGGACGAGCACAAGTTTAAAGGCCATTACTTGTGGCCATTCGCGGTTATTTGCGTTTTTAGCGTTTTCTTTTGCTTTTTATTGGGCTTAAGTTAAGTGGCATTAGGCTCAGTAATGATTTGCCGATTCTGATATGCTTTAGGCCGGTTTAGCGACGCATAATTGATGTAAAGTAGCCAGAAGCTCATCAATGCTGCTGAAATAATGCATGGTGTCGTGACCGGCAACTTCAATCACACCAAGAATATCACTCGATTTGTTGTTGTCTCTATCTTCGGTTTCCCGATAAAAGCGTATAATATAGGTTTCCATTGATATTTTCTCAGGTCGATGCACGATACTGGATGATTCAATAGACACGCCAACAGAGATAAAAGTTTAAATAAATTTCACAAATCGAGAAAGAAATTCAGATGCTTTGCTGTAACATATTTTTTTACAACATTGCACACACTATCTGCTTCCGTTTACATGCATTTCTGCCCACATGTATTTGTTACTCTGTGAACTGAGGCCAGGTATTAGCAGACTAATGAGTTTGTTGCTTCCGAGGGTTGCACACCAACAGTTGACAATAGCTCTTTGCATTGCCGATAGCTGGCCTGTGCTTCAGCCTGCCGACCTAATTGTTGATAGGTACGAATTAATCCCTGATAAGCTGTCTCTATAAATGGGTCTATTTCCAGTAAACGTTGATAGCAGGAAATTGCCATCACTGGCGCCTGTGACTCCAGATGATGTGATAGTTCATTAACCTGGCGAACAAATTGCTGCCTTAAACTTTCGCGCTGTTGTATTGCCCAGCTTGCGGATTCATTTGCCAGAAAATGCCCTTTATAGATCTGTAAAAGCTGTGTAGCCAGTTCTGCCTTCGGCTCATCGGGTGTCGTGTTTGCTAACGCATGAACGCGTTGAAATAACCGGGTTAAATCCCGGCTATCCACCCAGCAGTACTGATCATTTAGGCTCAGCTGATGATTTTTCAATATCAGCGCATCCAGATCACCAAATACCTTGCGTAAACGATGCAAGGTCGTTTTAAAACTGGCCTGTGCCTGATCGCCATCTGCTTCAGGCCACAGCGCATCCATAATTTTTTCTTCATTCACATCTCGCCCGCCAAATGCAAGTAATACTTTTAATAAATCAAATGGGCGGCTATTCGTATCAATCACTTTATCTTCCAGCCGCACAACAAATCGACCAAGGCTGTATATTTTGACTGGCCATGGCCAGTTATCCAGGCAATGCTGATCTTCGGGTGGAGCCAGGCGGTTACGCCTGATTAATTCTCGCAAATGATCTGCGTCAATATCAAGCTCAAGCTCTAAAGCTATTGCAGCGAGCGCATTATAGACTCGATGACACCAGATTAACGAGCTATAAAAGTTAATGGATTTCATGGTTAGAAACGCAGCCTCAAGGTGGTTTTTCATTGCCTTTCTTTCGCCCTTCAAGAGGTAGGCATATGCGAGAAAGGAATGACCTGAAAATTCATAGAATCCCAACTTCAATTCACCAAGCCGGTGATTAATGTCATTGATCATACGAATTCCGTCATCTACGTCCCCCTGCAGAATCTGCGTGATACCGAGCATATATTCAATACCTGAATAGGGGAAACCACAGTCTCGACTAAATTGTTCCGCCTCAGTAAAGTGCGCTAATGCCTCTGTATAGTTTCCCTGCTCCAGTTCAGCTCGGCCTTAAGCATAAACAAAAAAACCGTAAAAGCCGTCTGCCGGTGATACTCCCATATGGCGGACTCTGGTCAATTCTGCAATGGTAGAATCATGATCGTTAATCATCAAACAGACATTGACTGTATGCAACTCAAACATGCGCTTAAAGGTTCTTACTCCAGTTGAATCTGACAGCTTAATTGCGCTATGTATTGTTTTCTGTAAGGCTTCAATATCAGCCAGAAGAATAGATTGAAGAACAATATTGTAATATATGCCAAGTTTGACGATTGGGGTGACATTGTCCGAGTCAATGAGAGATAGCATTGATGAATTTATCTGTTTTAGTTTTTTTATATCACCTTTCATATAATAGACAAAACCAAGGACAGAACCAATTAAACCGTACACCTGCTTAACCGGGATAATCCGATAATAGTTTTCAGCCTTTTTTAACCACTTAGGGTAATCCTCGTGCTCCATCCAGGTATACGTCATTGCTGCCGTCATATTCACGGCCACCCGTGCCTTTAACTCCAGCCCAGGAATGCTCGTTTCTTTATTTAACCTGTAAAAATCAGTAATCAAAGGTTTTATGGGGACGAATGTATCCCAGGTCTGAATATAACTCTCAATTAGATTGCACCAGGATAGATACAGCCCTTTTGCATCTGCCTTTTCCTTAAACAATAAATGAGATTCTTCTAAAAAAGAGCGTGCCATAATGGGTTTATACTGAGCCAGGCAACTGGCCTGCCAATAATACAACCAGGCGTCTGCCAGCAGAAGTTCTTCTGGGCAGGTTTTTAACCACTTTTCAATCGTTAAAAACAAACCTTTTTGAATTAAGTCACTGGCGTGTTTCTTTATAAGTGCCGCCAAACTATCCCAGTTTTCAATATTAATAAATAGCTGTGCTGCCTCCTGAATGTCTCCCATATTTAATAACAACTCGGCAGCTTTGTTTTGCAATGAGACAAAGTCATTCTTACCAAACTTCTGTTTTGCTTGCTGAATCAGAAATTCACGAAACAGTGGATGATATTCAAAACTGCCATCAATGCGATTATGTTGAATCGTCAATAATTGATGGGTTGCCAGGTGTTGCAGGATCTGTTTCGTTCGGGATTCACCGGTGAGTTTTTTTGCCACGGATAACGAAATGCGGTTTAAGAAGGCAGTTTTGAATAATACCTGTCTGGTTAGCTCATCAAATTCCACCAGAATTTCATTTGCCACATAATTAAACAGGGCAATGTGGTCTTCAAAGGTTTGATGACTTAAAAAATCGGGATCAGTTTTTAACTGTTCCAGCGTTAAAACCAGGCCAGCAGCCCAGCCTCTGGTGAGTTCATGCAACAGCCTGTATTGCGTCTCACTTAATTTAATGTCACTACGCAGTGCCGCCACCTCATCGCTTTCCTTACGATCAAAATACATATCCTGTATTGATAACAATGCAAAATTCATCGAAGCCTGCAACAGGGCCAATTTGCCCGGCGGTTCTGTGCGACTGAGTATTACCAGCTGAATATTTTCAGGTATTTCGTTAGCAGCGTATAGCATTGCTTCGTGTAAGCCTGTTTCTTTACCCGCATCCTGATAATTATCCAGTACCAGCACACTGCCCGGTTCGATTTTTTTAAATAACTCACGAAAGTAATTCACACTAAATTCTGGCAGACCTGCCAGATATTCGCTGGTGAAATCAGGTAACATGCCACGTTTTTTTGGGCTGTTATTTTTTATGCATTGGGCCATATGGTGAAAAAATGAAGCAATATCGCCGTCACCGGCATCCACCTGATACCAGATAATGTTTTTATCTCTTGCTGTCAGGTAACTGGCAATTAGACTGGTTTTGCCTGAGCCAGCCGCAGCCGAAAACCACAATATACGTTTATTGCTTAAAGCATCAAGCCGGGTAAACAAACGGGATCGTGGGTATAGCCCCGCTATCTGTGGCGCTTCAAATTTAGGCAGATAATATTTCGTACGTTTGAACATGCTGATGGATCCCTTTACTGCATCGACGAGCTGAACAGTCTATCATCAGTTATTTATTATGGAATTACGAATCGGTCAAGTTTTAACTATTTTTATAAGACTTGATCAGAGGTACACAGGTAGCCAGAATTCTGAAGTTATTCCATAAAAGTTTCAGAAAAACTACTGTTAGATCACATTGACAGGTAGAGCGCCTGTTATTTTTTTAGATACAGATCTGCGAAATAATGAAGCTGTGGCAGGCTAAACTGGAGGCGCAAATAATATGGCTTATTTTTTTATGGAGATGCTGGTTTAGTTTGTTTCAATGGCTTTTGAATATCTGTTAATTACCCTGTAGCTGAACTTGAATAAAATAAAAGAATAAACAACAAAGGTCGTGGAGGTACGCAGAGGTTTTTTATGGTTTGCACGTAGCGCAAACCATAAAAAATGATATTCTTTGCATACCTCTGCGGTGAAAATATTTTGCCTTTGTTATTTCTAATTCCAGGCCTTAAACAGCTTTACCTGATTTAAACGATCCCTCGTGGTAATCCTCATCTTTACATTATCTGATGCTACTATGTGTGCATCTCACCCAGGCTCAAGCCAGTAAAGGTGAGAAACACAGGGTTACTGCAACTTCACGCCCCATGTAAGTAAATTACCTGTATCCGCAGAAGCTGTATCTTCAACCACCAATGACCAGGTGCCATTTCCATTCTCTCCATTCAGGGTAGATAAGCTTTCCTCAGGGATAAACCATCCAATGAATGGTGCTACGCCTGACGTTATGGATATTGAAGCAGAGCCTGAGAAGATGGTGCTCCTATAGTTATCACCATTATCACCATTTTTATAGCTCAGGATTATCTGTGTGCCTGCCGGGCTGATCAGGGTGATGATGAGGTCTGCATCAAAGGTATGAGTAATATCTACCAGCACTTCTACACTGCTGAGCGAAACAGGTGCCTCGGAAACGCTCAAGGTATCCGTCAGCGTACCAACATCCAGCAATGCGAGCGGCGTATTGGCGCTGCTAAAGTCAGGCGTTGGCATCTCTATCGCATTCAATACGTAATCGGTTCCAATGCCGATGGTATTTTGTCCATCCACTTTAATCCATAGTGAGTCTCCTGTTGGCATGGCAGAGCAACTATCTAAATCAGCAGTTGATTCAGAACTGCACAGTGTGCTCACGTATGTCGATTCATCAAAGACAAACAAATCAGCATTAGCCATTAAACCACTGATACTAATGTTATAAACTGAACCCGATGTCAGTCCAGTCAGTTCATAATAGCTATTCGTGTTATCAACCATACCTGAAAAAGGCAGGTCTACCCCGTAAGCCAATATCATAGGAGCAACTGAGGTGCCTTCGCCCGTGAAGTCGCTCACGACCTCTACCGCATTTAATATGTAGCTGGCTCCCTGGCTATCGGTCCATTGTCCATCCACTTTAACCCATAGTGAGTCTCCTGTTGGCATGACGATACAATTTTCTGAATCAACAATTGTTTCTGTTATGGCTCGGCACTGTCTGCTCGTGTATGCCGAGTCACCATAGACAAACAAATCTGCATCAACCAATAAACCACTGATACTAATGTCATAATATGAGCCTGCAGTCAGACCAGTCAGTTCATAATAGCTATACGTGTTATCAACCATACCTGCGAAAGGCAGGTCTGTACCGTAGGCCAGTACCACAGGCGTTCCTGTGCTACCTTCGCTTACATTGTCATCATCTATATTGGTCACCGAAACGGGCGCAAGCGTTAAAACCGCATAGCCGGAGGCATCAGTGGTATTGTCAGGATTAATGCTCATATCAATGTTGTACGTCTGATTGCCATCGATATCGGTATCATCCACCGGCACAATCGTCACTGTCTGCGGAACAGCCCAATTGATGCTATCGAAGGTCAGCGATGCCACAGATACTGTGCCTTCACTAGTGTCTGTGCTGGCTACATCTATCACCACATCGCCATCAGGCGGAATGTTCAGCACCACTGTATAAGAGCCCGAAGTACCATTTTCTGATGTATTCAGGCTGGTTTCACTAACGGTAAAACCTGCAGTGTCAATATCTGAAATTGTCGCTGCAACCGTTGTTTGTGGCAATGCCCGATAAACACTATCCACACTTGTCTCAGGGTTAAGCACAAGAGTGATAGTCTGGTTTCCATCAATAATCCCGTCCAGAAAGCCGGATACTGTTACAGTCTGAGGAATATTCCAGGGAGAATCTCCCGCACTATTAGTAAAGTTTAAAACCGCAATACTCACCTCTACTTCACTAGCATCACTACTGGATATGTTAATAGTCACATCATTCGCGGGTTCGGTATTTAGCACCACTTCAAACGTAGTGCTGGTATTTTCCGCCAGGGTAATGCTCAATGGATTTACAGTGATACCCGGCAAGAGCGGTGCTCGTGAAGCAGAATCACCTCCACCACCACCACAGGCTAGTAACAAAGTGGAAAAGAGGGTGATAAAAATTAAATAACTCATTCGTTTAAACATTTTACTAACTCCCATGTTTTTCTTTCTATTCATAAAGACACAGGGCTAGTGTAAAAAGACTAAAAATTTCATCTGTATTAGCATGGCTATCCCTTAAGCCGCAATCATCTGTTCAATCGCTTCAATAGTGATTAGCTTTTGCGGTGCTTATCGAACACTGCATCACATCGGCAATTTTGCTAAAACTCAGTTGCTGATTAATACGCAACAGCATGGTTCTGTTTTGTTTAGTGGGCAGGGTTTCAATGGCAGCCTGAAGCAGGCTTGAATGCTGCTGTTGAATGATTGACTTCTCAAAATGATGCTCACAGGCAAGATCCAGCTTATTAATATCCTGAAAATGATCAATGCGAGTTTGATAGTGGTGGCTGCGTAAGTGGTTTTTCCAGGTATTGCGTACAATCACAAATAACCAGCTTTTGAAGCTGGAATCCCCACGATATTGATGAATGGACGTATACACTTTTATGAAAGTGTCC
>QIDK01000200.1 GCA_003228405.1 Gammaproteobacteria bacterium
TTTAAGTTTGGCGAATTCTTCAGCTGTCATTATTATTTCCCAGACGGTTTATACATGGGTTTACTACCGGTGATGTTTACCATCGCCAGTTTGTATATAACCGCATATCTGTTTGTCTGAAAAATCTCATAAGTTCTGTTTTCATAACGCCCTTGTTTATTCTATAACGAAGGGAAGGAGTTTTTAATTCCAGTTAATCAATGTTTTAATTTCTTCCATTGAATCGACCACTGCATCCGGCTTTGAATCACGTATATCTTCTCCGTGATTATAACCGTATGACATGCAGATAATATCAAACCCGGCTGCTCGTGCGGCTTTTACATCTGACATGGAATCACCCAGCATTAATGATGTTTCAGGTTTTACCGCCAGTTTTTCTGCCGCATGTAATAAGGGCAATGGGTCTGGCTTTTTCTTTGCCAATGTATCACCGCAAACCACTATTTCAAAATAATCGGCAATGCCTAAATCTTTTATAATAGGCAGCGTAAATTGCGCTGCCTTATTGGTGACACAACCTATTTTTACACCGGTGCTTTTGAGGAACTGCATCGCCTCTTTCACACCTGGGTATAAAGTACTGCGCTTCGATGTATTAACAGCATACAGTTCATTAAAAATCGGCATGGCTTTTTCAAATAAGGCTTCATCTGGCTCACCGTCGAGCTGATTAATCAGGCCTCGGCGTACCAGCCGCTCAACCCCATTACCCACCCAGTGGCGCACGCGTTGTTCGCCACGTACCGGCATGCCTAATGCTTTTAGCATTTCATCAACACAATATGCCAGATCTGGCACGCTATCAACTAATGTTCCATCCACATCAATTAATACCATGTCTGGTTTTTTTATCTTCATCTAAATCTCTGAATATAATTCACACAGGCCAGTATAAATCCTGCCTCTGTGGTTTATCTATTGATGTTTATGCTTTAGCTAACTCAGCCCGCATTTTGCCAATGACTGTGTCATACAGGTTTGCATCTGCGTCATTTTTAGCACCGAAAATAGCCGAACCGGCAACAAATGTATCTGCGCCTGCTTCTGCTATTTCACGAATATTATCAACTTTAACACCGCCATCAATTTCAAGACGGATATCGTAGCCAGAATCATCAATCAACTTGCGTGCTTCACGTAATTTATCCAGTGTTGCCGGGATAAATGACTGGCCACCAAAACCGGGGTTTACCGACATCATTAAAATCATATCAACTTTATCCATAACATATCTGAGACAGTCTAAAGAGGTTGCAGGGTTGAATACCAGCCCGGATTTACAGCCCAGTTCACGAATCATCTGTAATGTACGATCGATATGCTCAGACCCTTCTGGGTGAAAAGTAATGTAACTGGCCCCGGCTTCAGCAAAGTCAGGAATAATGCGATCGACTGGCTTAACCATTAAGTGCACATCAATTTCAGCAGTCACTCCGTGTTTGCGCAGGGCATCACAGACCAGTGGACCAATCGTTAAATTGGGTACATAGTGATTATCCATTACATCAAAGTGTACGATATCCGCACCGGATTTAAGAACATTATCGACTTCTTCGCCCAAACGGGCAAAATCAGCAGACAGAATAGAAGGTGCAATTTTAAAATCAGCCATGTTTAGTTCCTCACCATCGGTGCCAAAATTCAATAAGCCGCACACTTTACCTGATACTGGGATGTTTTTCAGCTTTTCCACCGCTTTACACTACTTTCAGGGCTATCTAATGGCTTACAGGCCGTGTATGACGCATTAAATTCACAGTTACGAGCCCAATAAGATTATGTAAGTAATTGATAAATAACATTTATTTGTTATTATAAAAATACAGAAGGGCTACATAAGTAAACTTTAATTTACAAGCTGGCTTCATTCTGCCAAAATCCAGTTGTTAAATTAATATTCGTGTATTTACACGACCTGGAGAACTCAATGAAAAAGCAAGTATTAACCCTGCTGGCTGCAACTGTACTGACAGTATCAGCTTCTTCTGCAATTGCAGGTGATGCGGCCAAAGGTAAGGCCAAAGCAGCAGCATGTGGTGCATGCCATGGTACTGATGGTATCGGTAAATCACCTACATTCCCTAATCTGAAAGGGCAAAAAGTGACTTATCTTGAAAAGCAACTGAAAGCATTCAAATCAGGTGCTCGTAAAGACCCCATTATGAATGGTCAGGTTAAAGCGCTATCTGACGCTGATATGGCTAATATTGCTGCGTTTTACTCAAGCATGAAATAAGACTTGTTGAGCATAACTATAAAAAAAACTGCTGCCTGTAAACGCAGCAGTTTTTTTTTGATTGTATTATTTAGTTTTACTACTACAGGCTTTGCCGGGTCTGGACACCCTTCGCCTTTTCTAACAAGGAACCAGAGCCCTTTTTCAATGATCTACGGGCTGCCACTGGCAACCTCTGCACAACTTCTGAAAAACGGTCAATCTCGCTGGATTAGCTCTTTCAATATCAGCAATACACTGAATGCACAAACCGGAAATGGCGACAGCCTTTTCGTTGATATCGAGACATGGAATCTGAATCTCTTATATGACTACAGTTTCAGGGAAAACTGGATGCTGCGGTTACAGCTACCCTACATTGTGCACACTGGCGGATTTATGGATTCGATTATAGACGCCTACCACCAGGCCGTTGGCTTACCTGAAGATCTTCGACCCTACTACCCGCTCGATCAGATTAACCTGAACTACAGCCAGGGTAATGCACAGTTAATTAATATGAACAGCCGCCAGAGTTCAGCAGGCGATATTTCAGTTCAACTTGCATGGCAGGCCCGACAATCTGCACAGGGCTCTCTCAGTTACTGGCTAAGCCTGAAATTACCCACCGGTGATTCGCAGAAACTGACCGGCAGCGGTGGAACTGATCTTGCTACATGGGCATCGGCAGACTACCGATTAACAGATACTCGCTGGTTATATGGCCAGGGTGGTCTGCTATATATGAGTGACAGTGATGTGTTAACCAATATACAGAATAACTGGGCTATATTTGCCAATGCGGGGATTAAATTTCAACCCTGGGATAAAGTTGAATTAAAAACCCAGCTGGATATGCACAGTGCATTTTATGATTCTGATATAGAATTTTTAAGCCACGTGATACAACTTACGTTTGGTGGTAGCTACCTTATCAGTAACGCTCAAAAGCTGGATTTTGCTATTGCAGAAGATATTAAAAATTCCGCATCACCTGATGTGAACTTTAATATTAGCTGGTGGATTTATTACTGAGCCGAATCAAAATAATTGCAACTGCCCGTTATCTATATAATCTTCACAACTAACCAGATTAGAAAAAGAAACGCCTAACAGACGCACACTTCTTTTATCTACTTCAGTTTTGGCCAGCAGAACTGGAATCAGTTCAACCACCCTGCTATGCACCGACAACACCGAATCACTGGTATGGCGCCGGGTGATCTGCGTAAAATCGGCATACTTCACTTTAACCGTCAGTGTATATGCCAGTAATTCTCTACTCGATAAACTAACCAGCACGTCATCAACCATGACTGACAGATGCTTTATCATTTCGGTTACATCAAATATATCCTGCTGAAATGTTGTTTCGGCACCCAGAGACTTACGTACTCGATTATTACTCACAGGTCGCTCATCAATTCCGCGAGAAATATCATAATAATACTCAGCAGAATTACCAAACAATTGCTGCAACTCACTGATACTTCTTTTTTTTAAATCACCACCGGTTTTAATTCCCGCTGCATTCATTTTTCTTTGCGTTACCTTACCCACACCATAAAACCGACCTATTGCTAAATTTTCCAGGTAGCTTTCAGCCTCTCCGGGTTTAATAACAAACTGACCATTCGGTTTATTTTGATCAGAAGCCAGTTTTGCTAAAAACTTATTATAGGAAATTCCTGCCGATGCAGTTAACTGAATAGAGTGGTTTATTTTCTGCCGAATTTCTTTTGCGATTAGTGTTGCCGAAGCATCAAATATTTCACAGTTAGTCACATCAAGGTAGGCTTCATCTAATGAAAGTGGCTCAATAGTATCTGTATATTCTTCAAACACAGCATGAATAGCCTGCGATGCTTCTTTATACGCAGAAAATCGTGGCCGCACAAAAACCGCCTGGGGACACAACTGATAGGCCCTGGAAGATGGCATAGCAGAGTGAATACCAAACGTTCGTGCTTCATAGCTACAGGTTGCGACAACCCCACGACTATCCGGTTGACCACCCACAACGACGGGCTGGCCTTTTAACTTTGGAAAATCTCGCTGTTCAACCGCCGCAAAAAATGCATCCATATCGACATGAATAATTTTACGAGTCATTTTTTCACTATCAAATATTAAATATCCGTTATCACTCTGCTGTCCCTGAGCATTATTTCCTCAACTAACAAACTGCAGTGCTTTTTTTATAACACTCACATCGGCATCTGCTGCAGGTGCATGTTCACTGATATAACGGCGCCATTTTCTTGCCCCTGGCAGGCCATTATATAAACCTAAAATGTGCCTGCTGATTGCATGCAGTCGTGTGCCGTTGCTTATTTCATGCTCTATATAGTCAAGCAGTTTTTCAATGATTTCCTGTCGAGATAATACATCTGTATCGGCCTGAAATAACCGCTGATCGACCTCAGCCAGTATATAGGGGTTATGATATACCTCTCTGCCCATCATCACGCCATCAACATGTTTTAACTGTTGTTCTACCGAATCTAAATCACAGATGCCGCCATTAATTATAATTTCTAGCTGCGGCATGGTTTGTTTTAGCTGGTGTACTACATCATAACGTAGCGGGGGTATATCTCTGTTTTGTTTAGGGCTTAAACCATTTAACCAGGCTTTTCTTGCATGAACTATAAATGTTTTGCAGCCGGATGCAGCAACCGTTTCAACAAATTTAAACAGCTCTTCTATGCTTTCATTTTCATCTATGCCGATACGGTGTTTTACGGTTACCGGAATATCAACCGCATTTTGCATAGCCGCAATACACTCTGCGACCCGTTCAGGTTTAGCCATTAGACAGGCGCCAAACATACCATGCTGTACCCGATTACTGGGGCAGCCTACATTCAGATTAATTTCGTCATAGGCATAATCTTCTGCCATTTTTGCGCACTGCACCAGATCAGCAGGCTCGCTTCCGCCTAGTTGTATCGCTAGTGGATGCTCTTCTTTATTAAACCCCAGGTGTCGACCCCGGTCGCCATGGATTAATGCGCCGGTGGTAATCATTTCGGTGTAGAGGAGCGTATTTTCCGAGATCAGGCGCAGGAAATACCGTTCGTGCCTGTCTGTCCAGTCGAGCATGGGGGCGACTGAAAATTTTCTATTCATTCATTCATACCTGAAAATTATCTACAGGGGGAAATTATACCAAATATTCCTCTCTACCCGCAGAGCGAGTTTACATTTTCTGCTACTGTAGAATCAACCAGAATAGTCGATTTTTGCCTAATTCACCGCCTGTGGCAATAATGGCGGTAAGGGGCAATTTAACAGGTCGGCTATAGTGCGTAATAGTTCTGCTTCTGTATATTTAAGCTGCGCATCATGCATGGCAATATCTGCACAGGCTTCTAATACATTCTTTTTGAGAAGTGGGGATAATTTGCGTAATTCCTGTAGCGCTAAATCAATATTTTCAGGACTTATCTTTTTGATCTCTAATAAACCTGAGCCAGCTATATTTTGCAATGCAAAACCCTGAGCTACTTTATCATAGGACTTTCTGCGCTCCTCAGCTGGTAATTTCCCGCTATGCGCCATGACAGAAAACAGCAACTGCAGATGTTTTTGCAGGGGCTTAAAAGAATAGTATTTTATTTTAATATCTTTGCCAGCTGTGACAGACAGGTGCTGTTTTAATAAGCTTAATAGTATAAATTCATACAGAGTATAACGATTATCACTTTTAATTAATTTTTCGCATATCTGTAAAAATTCAGCCCGCTCATCATTATTCATGGCCTTAAGGCCAGGCAATAATAGATCAAATAACGGTAGCCGCTGGAAATTTTCAAGCTTAATCACATCCTGTTTATAATGTAACAGAATTTTAATTTCCTCTGCCTGCAGGTGTTTATTTAAAAACTCAATACCCTGCTTAAAATTCATTTTTAACAGAATCATATTAAATATTATTAACCTGGCCGTTTTAGCCTGATGCACCGCCTGCATTAGTTCATCACTAAATGAACGACGTATTTCTATAGCAAATTGCATATGTTGCGGTTTTATCTGACCTGCGGTTTCAGTAAGTTCACGGGCACTTATTGCTGCCGGCTCCAGGGCTGCAGAAAACCCCATTACAGCTCCCATTGCTGCGTTTGTTTTAAAGTCTGCATCTTGTGCGGAAACCTGCTCTGCACCTTTTGCGGCTTGCTGCTGTGTCTTTTTTTTGTTAAATGACCTGGCCTTTATACGCCCCAGAAAACTCGGATCCACGCGTTTGATACGCTCCATTAATGGCGGATGTGTCGCCAGCCATCCATTCAGGTGTTGAGTGAATGCCTGTGAAAAACACAGGTGACTCATATCTTCTGCATAGGCACTATTTAAAATTGAGCCGGATGCAGCCTCACGAATAGTATTTAAAGCCGAGGCGATAGCCTGTGGATTTCGGGTATATTGCACCGACGAAGCATCGGCCAGGAATTCCCGTTGACGAGAAACGGCCGCTTTTATTAAACGCCCAAAAAAAACACCGATATAACCCACCGCCAGTAAGGCAATCCCTAGAATAATGATTGCACCACCCGAACCTTTTCCCTGCCGCTGGCTATAATATCGGCGATGCCTCGGAATTAACATATGCCCCACCGTACTTATCACCAGAATGCCTGCCAGGATAGAGATCAGGCGAACATTTATTTGCATATCCCCATTTAATATATGGCTGTATTCATGCGCAACTACGCCCTGCATTTCTTCCCGGGTGAAGTTTTCTATTGCACCTGCGGTGATCACCATAACGGCTTCTGTGGGTTGATATCCGGCTACAAATGCATTTATGCCCACAGCATTTTCCATTATATACAATGTTGGCAGGGGCACACCGGAGGCTATGGACATCTCTTCAACCACATGAATCAGGCGTCGTTGATTTGCATCGGATGTATGCATATCTATTTTTACTGCACCGGCCATTTTTGCGACAGCATGGCCTCCTGATCTGAGCTTTAACCAGCGGAAAAAACTGCCCATAAAAATCAGTACAAAGGTGCCCGCAGAAATATAATACACCAGCCCATTTGAGAACCAGTCTACGGGTGTGTAGGGATACAGTTCAAGAAACATAAAGAAAAAATAAATGACGACATTAACCACAACCACAATAAGCGTGACTGCAATTAAAAAATATAATAACAGGAGTCTGGTGTGACGCTTTGCTTTTTCCTGTTGGCCAAAAAAATCCATACGACTTATTTATTAAAATCTACCCGAATAGTTTTTTTAATTTCATTACTCTCTACTTCAAATAAAGTCGCCTCTTTAAAACCACCATTATTTGCCACCATAAAATTCGGGAATTGCTCGCGGTAGGTATTGTACTGCATGACATCATCATTGTATCTCTGTCGTGCAAAGGCAACTTTATTTTCTGTGGTAGTCAATTCTTCCATTAACTTTTCCATAGTTTGATTTGCTTTGATATCCGGATAATTTTCGGTTAATGCAAAAAACTGTAACATGGTGCCGGACAGGGCGGTTTCTGCCGCCATGAGCTTGTTCATTGCGGCGGCATCGTCGGGGTGTAATGCTGCCTGTTTAGAAGCAGATGCTGCTTTATTACGAGCTTCTATTACCTGAGTCAGTGTTTCTTTCTCATGACTCATATAGGCTTTAGCCGTTTCGATTAAATTAGGGATCAGGTCATATCGCAACTGCAGTTGATTATCTATATTGGCAAAACCATTTTTGAATTTATTTCGATGCGCAATCAGGCCGTTGAAAATGATAATTAAATAAATGACTAGCACTGCAATCACAGCTAAAGCAATCATACTGCCTGTTGACATAAAAAGCTCCGTTTTGAATTAGAATTAGTGAAGTTTAGAAGCAGCAATGATAGCTGATTCTTCTGCTGTGTCCAGAATGACATATACAACTGAGGTCATTTTCATGTGATTCGATATTTTGAATGTTTTTTTCAGCACAGACCTTGCCATACCAGGCTATTGACTGATGCATGTTATGGAAAAATTTAAACCGGGCTAGAGTCTGAGCTATCCCCATAAAATAACCATTAAAGTCAAAAAGATAAAGGCATTTTTAGCGCAAATAAACGCGAATGTACGCTATTTTTGTAGGC
>QIDK01000235.1 GCA_003228405.1 Gammaproteobacteria bacterium
GGGCGTAATGGTCGCCGATTAGGTATGAAAGAAATTCTCGGTTACAGTGAAATACAACCGGACGGCTCAGTGCGGGTGAAAGTACCCGCTAATATTGCCTTTTATTTTGAAATTCTAGATAAGGATGCACGACGCATTGGCCCAATACATGGAAACTGGTTACAGGTTAATGCGGGAGATACATTGCAGTGTAATGGTTGTCATAGACACCCTGGAGGAAACAGCCCGCCTCTGCCCTTGCCGCACGGTCGGGCAGGTGCGGATGCAGCATCAATAAATATTGCGCCAGTCAGTGGTTTTTATACAAATACACAGGATCCTGCTTCAGGCAGTCCGTATCTGGCTAATACGGGTGATACCATGGCCGATGCATTAAGTCGTACGCTGGCAGTGCCGGCTTTAACTCCCAGTGTTAGTGTAGAATACTCGGATGTCTGGACTGATCCAGCAGTCCGAACCCCGGATACTGATTTTAGCTATCTATATTCCGGCACATCCGGCGGTAATGTCTATAGTCTGACAACCCCCAGCCCGACCACAGCAGAATGTGAAACCCAGTGGCGGGCTATATGCCGTATTGTTATTAATTATATAGAGCATATTCAGCCCATATGGGAAGTGGACAGAGGGGCAAATACCTGTATCAGTTGTCATACAACTGATAATGCCGGTGTAGCAGTTGTTCCCAGTGCTCAACTTGATTTAGCGGAAACCGGTCCGTCTGATGAACAAATACTGCAAATAGAGTCCTACCGTGAACTATTTTTTAATGATAATTTTCAGCAGCTAAATGGCAATGCACTGCAAGATGTGCTTATACAGGTACAGGCCACTGATGATAATGGAAATCTGTTGTTTGATAACAGTGATCCACCGCAGCCCATATTTGAGTTTATCCCCGATCCTTCCCTGCGCCTTTTACCCTCAATGAGTGCCAATGGTGCAAGAGCCAGTTATTTTATGGAAAAAATGACAGAAACCGAGTTGAATGCACGTCGAGCTCTGTCGCCTGTAACGGTGAACCATGCTAGTATGCTGACGCCTGCCGAGTTGCGCTTAATAGCAGAATGGCTGGATATAGGGGGCCAATATTTTAATAACCCATTTGATCCTGCGGCACCTTAAATATATACCAGAGATAAAAAATTAAAGCTGACATAATCAGCATAAATACACAGGGCTGTAAGCGTTTACTATGCGTATAAGATTAACTGCCATGCTGATATTGCAGCTGTTCAGTATAAATGTATATTCTGCTTCTGAGCCACTCCAGCAAATAAAAATCGCTGAACCTTATATAGAAATGCATACAGGTCCGGGCAGTGGCTACCCGGTATTTCATGTCATGGAACGTGGCTCACTGGTTGAAATTATTGTTAAACAGGCCGACTGGTTCAAAATACGTAATCAGAAAGGGCAGCAGGGCTGGGTGTCTTTTGATGAGATTTCCAGAACCCTTGCAGCGAATGGCGATGCGGTAGAATTTGCTGAAATTACCCAGGAAGATTTTGCTATGCGCAACTGGGAGTGGGGCGTAATGGGAGGGGAGTTCGGTGGGGCACCGGTAATTTCTCCTTATGCTGCCTATATGTTTAATGAGGGATTATCCGCTGAAATTAGTGTGTCGCATATAATTGGCAGTGTATCCAGTGACATTCTCTATAAACTTGGCCTTGTTATGCAGCCCTTTTCCGAATGGAAATATTCGCCTTTTTTCCAGTTGGGGGTAGGGCTTATTGATGTCACTGCTACAGGAGTACAACCTGTTGACAATGTTAATCAGTTAGTCAATATCAGCCTGGGTGTACGCACCCATCTAACCCAGAAAATTATCCTGCGGCTTGAATATACTGAATATGTACTTTTTTCCGCCACAAGAAATAACCAAAACAATGAGGAAATTAAAGAATGGAAGGCAGGATTCGCAGTCTTCTTTTAAATTGCATGGTTTTGGGCCTGGTGTTATCCAGTTCCATCTCTTCTGCAGAAGAACTCGCCATAGAACAGGTATCAAAGCCGGTTATTGAGCCTGAAATCGAGCGCATGAATTTTGAAGAATCCAGAATAAACCCGGATAACTTTGAAATCATTGCCTCAGTAGGCACCCTGAGTGTCGAAGACTTTGGTGTCAATTTAGCCTATGGGGCAAAGCTGGCCTATCGTGTGTCAGAAAACTTTTTTGTAGACCTGTCGGTGGGGACGTCAGAAGCAGGGGAATCGAGTTCTGAAATATTATTACCCGGAGCCCCGATACTTTCCCCTGAAGATAGAAAGTATAGCTATTATCTGGTAAATCTTGGTTATGATGTATTCCCCGGTGAGTCATTTGTAACCAGCAATACCACATTCAATACCGCACTTTATGTTATTGCCGGTGCAGGTAATACGACGTTTGCAGGGGCAGATAACTTTACCTTTAGCTGGGGTTTTGGTTATCGGGTTGTTGCTTCCAGTTTTATAACCGCGTATATGGATGTGCGGAATCATAGTTTTAACCTTGACCTGTTCGGCTCAGCCAAACGTACCAATAATATGGAAATTTCGCTTGGCGTTGGTTTTTATTTTTAAGTAGCCATGCGACTGAGAACAATGCTCATAAATCAGTTACAACACATCGTTTTTCGCAGCCTGCTGCTGTGCCTGTCGTTTATTATAAGTATTCAAGTGGTATATGCTGAAGCAACTGAAAAACAGCTGGCAGCAAACTTCACACTAAAAAGTCAGCATGATAAAAATATAAAATTAACGGAGTTACGTGGCCAGGTTATTATGCTAAGTTTCTGGGCGACCTGGTGTGGTAACTGTATCCAGCAATTTCCTGTGCTCAACCAATATTATAAGAAAAATAAAAACAGGGGGTTTCGTCTTCTTGCAATCAATATTGATGAAGACAGTGTAAAAGCAAAACGCTTTACCCAAAAACGAAAATTTAATTATCCCGTATTATTCGACAGCCAGAATCAGATCAGCATGCTTTATTCTATCCCTGATATTCCAGTAGTTATATTAATTGATCGAGATGGCTATATACGCCACACACTAGAATCAAATCAGATCAAACAACAGAAAATAACCCAGCAGCTAATAAAGGATCTGTTAAATGAATAATTATTTAGGGTTAATCTTATTAACGGGTTTTGTTCTTCTACCTGGCGCATGCGCTAACATTGAACCCTGGGTAAAACCTTATGAAAAAGCCAATCTGGCCGATCCGATTATGTCATTAGATCGAGACCCGGTTTCCAGTGCCTATCTGGGGCATGTATATGATGCACGCGAAGGCGCAAGAGGTGCAGGCGTTGCTTCAGGTGGTGGTTGTGGCTGTAATTAAACATGTGCTTTTATATGCTCTGATTATTATGCTGGCCATAAACACAATGGTTAATGCTGCAGTCTTACCGGAAGAACGGGTCGATGTGCTGTACCACAATTACACAGGTGGTGGCATTACGATTGATGGGCCTTCGGTGCTGGTGCGCAAAAATTTTGCGGATATGGTTTCAGTGTCGGCTAATTATTATGTGGATAATATTACCAGCGCCTCCATAGATGCGGTAACACAGGCCAGTGCATACACGGAAAATCGAGTACAGAAATCAATCGGTGCGGATTATCTGCATGATAATTCCACACTCAGTGTTGGTTTTACTGAAAGTATAGAAAGTGATTATGAAGCCGTTACCAGCTATTTTGGCATCAGCCAGGAAATGTTTGGTGGTATGACAACCGTCAGCCTGAGTTATACGCTAGGTGATAATCTGGTTTTACGAACCGGTGATGATACATTTCGTGATGTGGCCAGTTTCAGAGATTATCGAGCATCCCTGGGTCAGGTGCTTACAAAAAATCTGCTATTGTCTTTAACCTATGATGCCATCACCGACGAAGGTTTTCTGAATAATCCCTATCGTCAGGTCCGATATTCTGATGGCAGTGGCGGGTATGAGTTTCAGCCAGAAATATACCCACGGGTTCGAACCAGTAATGCGGCGAGTTTTAGCCTGCGTTATTATCTGCCTTATCGAGCCGCAGTATATGCAGGTTACCGCTACTTTACAGACGACTGGGCGATTAAGGCGGATACCTATGAAGTCGGCTATGTGCATCCTGTGGGTGATAACTGGATAATTGAAACCAGCTTTCGCTATTATGTGCAAACCCAGGCAAGTTTTTACAGCGATTTATTTCCTTCCGTTGATGCACAGAACTATCTGGCGCGAGATAAGGAACTGAGTGATTTTTCTGATTATTCGATGGGTCTGGGCATAAGTTATAATTTTGAAAGCGATAAACTGTTGTTTTTTGAACGTGGTTCTGCCAATTTATATTATAATTATATGACCTTTAACTATAATAATTTCAGGGATATCAGAGTAACCGGTGTCACAGCAGGTACAGAACCATTATATAGTTTTTCAGCCGGTATTATGCGTCTGTATCTTTCTTTCTGGTTTTAGAGCTATCCTCACGAAATGGCTATTAAAATCAAAACCCAAAAGCATTTTTACCGCAAATAAACGCAAAAACACGCAAAAAAACAAAAGCTTTATAATAAAGTGAAGTGCACTCTGAGAAATATATCAAGCTTAAAAGTCCTGGTGCTCGCCTGTTGTGCATAAAACTGGCGACAGATAAAAAATTAGCGTATTTTGCGTTTATTTGCGGCAAAAAATGCTTTTTGTTTTTAGAAAATATTCGTGTGGATAGCTCAGAGTTTGATTTCGAAGGGGTTATATTGAATGATTCACTTCGACAAGCTCTGCAATTTTCTATAAAATATCCGGTTTTCTCCGTTTCTGCACCTGAAGGTGATGTATGAATAAAAAGGTTGGCGTGGTAATGGGCAGTAATAGTGACTGGCCCGTTATGCAACATGCAGTACAACAGCTGGAAGCATTTGGTATTGAAGTTGAGGCGCGGGTAGTGTCTGCACATCGCACGCCAGATTTATTATTTGAATATGCCGCCACCGCGCGGGAGCGGGGTCTTGCCTGTATTATTGCCGGTGCCGGTGGCGCTGCGCACCTGCCGGGTATGTTAGCATCAAAAACAACCCTGCCCATTTTGGGGGTGCCGGTTAATTCTAAATACCTGAAAGGCATGGACTCCTTATTATCCATTGTGCAAATGCCTAAGGGTGTCCCTGTGGCGACTTTTGCCATTGGCGAAGCCGGGGCGGCTAATGCGGGTTTGTACGCGATTTCAATACTCGCTAATCAGGATGATGAGCTGGCCGAAAAGCTGGCTAAATTTCGTGCAGATCAGCAGGCCTCTGTGCTGGCTATGCAGCTTCCACCCAAAGATTAATCTATGTTATTACCCGGTTCGACTTTAGGTGTTTTAGGGGGCGGTCAGTTAGGCCGCATGTTCTGTATGGCTGCGCGGAACATGGGTTACCGCACTGTAGTACTGGATCCAGACGCAAAAAGCCCCGCTGCCGTGGTGGCAGATCAGCACATTCAGGCAGATTACACCAGTAGTAAAGCCCTCATCGAAATGGCAGACCTGTGTGATGCCATCACCACAGAATTTGAAAATGTGCCGGCAGAGAGCCTGCGGTTTCTGGCATCTCACAAACCGGTACACCCATCTGCAGATGCAGTTGCCATTGCCCGCCACAGAATTCAGGAAAAAGACTATGCACGTAATGCGGGTTTAAGCCCTGCTCCCTATGCACTAATCCGTTCAGCAGAAGATTTTGAGCCAGCCATAGCCATTACCGGCCTGCCTGCGATTATTAAAACCACCACTCTGGGCTACGATGGCAAAGGCCAGCAGATTATTAACGATCTGCAGCAACTGGCAACTGCATTTAATGATCTTGCACAGGTTGAGTGTGTACTGGAGCGTAAAATGGATCTGGCACTGGAAATATCCGTGCTCCTGGCAAGAAATGCCCAGGGGGAGGCTGCCTGCTACCCACCGGCTGAAAATGAACACAGAAATGGTATTCTGCATAAAAGTACGGTACCGGCACGGGTAGACGAAGCTATATCTGCAAAAGCTCAGGCTCAGGCAATGGGGCTGGCAGATAAGATAAATTATGTGGGTATACTGGCGGTGGAATTTTTTATTACCACCGATAATCAGCTGATATTTAATGAAATGGCACCACGCCCTCACAATAGCGGCCACTACACCATGGATGCAGCAGTGGTATCCCAGTTTGAGCAGCAGGTTCGGGTTATGTGTGGCCTGCCACCCGGTGATACGAGCCTTATCAGCCCGGTGGTGATGATCAATTTGCTAGGTGATCTGTGGCCGGTTAACTGGCAAACCTGCTTATCTAACCCTGGCCTTAAGCTGCATCTTTACGGCAAGCAGGAGGCCAGGCCGGGGCGCAAAATGGGGCATTTCAATCTGTTAGCCAGCGATATTGATACAGCGATTCAGGTCGCAGATGATGTGTTTAAGCGGCTGTAGTCAGGCATGAAAAATATTGAATGCCCAGGGAAACAGTCAACTGGTTGAATTTATGCGGCATGGCTGGATTGATGTTTGCCTCAGCTCTGGCATAATTTACTTATAATAATTGAATCACTCATCATATAAGCGTGAAATAGGCATACCTAATGAGTTTAACTGAGCCAGTAAAAGAGTTTGATGGTGAGCTGGACCGCCCCGAAAATCAGCAAATGATCGATTTTCTGAAACAATATCAGCCATCAGCCCATACTGATTTAGTTCAGTTGCTGGTTGAATCCACCAAAGATTTATCCGGTATTAAATTTTATTGCCCGGATACGGACAATCACGCTTATTATCTGGTGCACACTCCCAACGGTGTTATTTTTGCGGCGGCAATTGGCATGAGCGCATTAATGTACCGTCTGCCCAAGCAATCTATGTCGGGCGCGCTGGTAAAAGGGGGTGAAATTTTTAAAGATATAGGTGAACCCTGGGTCAGCTTCAACCCCTTCTGGCCAGAAGACGAAAAGAAAGTCAGGCTCAATATATCTGAAATGAAACAATGGTGTAAATTAGCTTACCACAACGCGAATACCTGAACTATGTCTTCAAATCAATTACCCTCTTTGCGATTATACAAAGTATGTGCCCTGCTGGGCACATTAATTATTCTGGCTGATGTAGGCTTTTCCTGGCTGCGCATTCAGTCATTTGAAAGCACGGTGACGAAAGTATTCGAGTCGATGGTCACCACCCAGATGGAATTTGACGGGATGCAACAGGAACTAAACCATATTAATAAAGTGCTTGAGCAGGCAAAAGATATCAATATCGAAACCCCACAGGTAGACGGCATTAAATACTCTGCCTATGAAGTTGAGCGGCTTAAAAACGAACAGAGTAATGTCAGGCTTTATATGCAGGAAAAGCAACTCGATCTGGTTGAGTTAGGCGGCGAGAAAAAACATATTATGAACGAAGTTCGTGTTCTGTTTTTAGGCTCACTGGTTTTTCTTGTTTTAGGAACTCTATTATCCGCATTCGGCTATCTGGCCTGGTATTTCAAAATAGAACTTTTCGAAGATAGACGCAAGAAACCCAGATAACAAATTTATAAAATAAAAGGGGGTTTTTACAAGGGGTGAATTCTAAAAATAACACCACAAAAAAACGAAGTAAAGATATTTCTAATTTTTTATATCTTTTTGTATTAAATCCTGTTTTAACTGGATTTTTTCTTGACCCGCCTTAATCAATCATCTATAAAATTAGTTAATGTTTACTATTATTCAATAGGAGGTGATTCCTGCCAAACCTGATAAACAGTCCCATGTAAATAGTTCCAGGACTTTGCATTAATAACTAATTATCAAAAGGTGTTATATGGCTAGACGATCAGCATCACAAAAAAGAGCGGCCAAACAGGCAAGAAAACGCGGCTCTAATCCTTCGGTTGTGGTTGATATTAAATCACGCAACTCCTTTATCGGAACCCAGTCTATTACAGCAAGAGCGGCTCCTCCCCTGCAGGCAAAAACTCAGTCTCAGGCCCGCTACATAACCGCAATAAAATCCCATCAGCTCACTTTTGGCACCGGCCCTGCGGGTACCGGTAAAAGTTACTGTGCGGGTGCTATTGCGGCACAGGAACTGGAGGCCCGACGCATAGAAAAAATCATCATAACCCGACCCGCAGTAGAAGCCGGTGAAAATATGGGTTTTTTACCAGGGGATTTACAGGAAAAGTTTGATCCCTATTTCGATGCCTTTCGTGATTGCCTAAATGAACGACTGGGTAAAGGCGCAGTTGAATGTGGTTTGAAAAATGACCGTATCGTGGTCGCTCCCCTGGCCTATTTGCGAGGTAAAACGTTTAATG
>QIDK01000237.1 GCA_003228405.1 Gammaproteobacteria bacterium
CTGCAGCGATAAAGCTGCCTCGCTCAACAACAGCAATAAAAATAGCCAGGTCATCATAACGCCACATATGTAATCCTTATTGTCCCAAAAATGAATTCTTAGACTGCAATAACTGCTCTATATCTTTAAAAAGCTGATGATAATATCGATTCACCTAAAACAAAAGGATATGATTATGAAAAAGTTAAAAATTCTTCTATTATTTTTTACAGTACTATCTTTAGAAGCTATCGCATCAACAGATGAGTTTGACCTCGATGAGCTTGAAGATACTCACCCCGTGGAATTAAAACTATATGTATTTGACTGTGGTGAAATATTAGTCAGGGATAAGGCCATTTTTAATCCTGCCTTACCTTCCGGTTTGCACATCACTTTTGCGGATACCTGCTACCTGGTTAAGCATCCTAAAGGCACTTTAATGTGGGATACAGGCCTGGCAGATTCATTATTAGGCGTTGCTGGTGGCGTAGATGTGGGTAATGGTGCATTTAATTTAACAGTATCAAAGACTCTTAAATCACAACTGGAAGAAATAAATGTTGACCCCCTGTCAGTTGATTATATCGCTTTTTCTCATTTGCACTTTGATCACACGGCGAATACACGCTATTTTCAGAATGCAACATGGTTAATTCAGGCGCCTGAATACAAAGTAGCCTTTAGTCCTCAGGCTGAAAGCTTCTTTTTTAACCCTGACGATTATAATAGCCTGAAAGGTAATGAAACTAAACTACTTAATGGTCACTTTGATGTATTTGGTGATGGTTCTGTGGTAATTGTTTCTACCCCTGGGCATACACCCGGGCATCAAAGTTTGTTTCTCAATCTACCAGAAACCGGACGAATTATTCTCTCAGGAGATCTTTATCATTTTCAGGAAAATCGTGTTGAATATGCTATTCCTATATTCAATACTAAAAGAGAAAGTGTACATTCCTTTGTATTAATTGATAATTTACTGGATAAAACGGGTGCAAAGTTATGGATTCAGCATGATAAGCCCTTTGTTGATTCTCTGAATTTATCACCATCTTATTATCAATAGTCAGGCATCTATAAATAAAACAGGCATTGAAGCTCAATTTACCTGAATAGAGTAATATGTAAATGTAATATATAAGCATTGCCTTCTACCGTAGTGTTAATGTGTTTATACGGCAGAAGTTAACAACCTAAACTAAATGTAAGGCACAGGCCGCGAATTGTGAAAATTTAATAGATTATCATGATTTTCGGCCTTTTTTTGTCTGCCTTGTCTCAGTCGAATTATGTCGCTACCGATGTGTGATATTTTTAGTAAACGTGATGCTTTTTGTTTGGCAACGGCATTCATAAGGGCTTGTTCTGGATACAGGTCATCCGGTGCATTAATGATGCTTTGCAAACGCTGATTAAATATTTCTTCTCCATTCACGCGTCCATTCAGGTATTTAGCCTGCAGGTAATCAACAATAAGCAGGCGATTTTTATTTAGATTTCGAGCCCGATCAAAATATATACCTGCAAGAAAATCATTGCCACCAAGGTAGCCAGGTCGGCCGCCATAATACACCGCAAAAAACAGATAAGGCCCACCAAAATGATATGTCACATCTAGTTTGATGACCTGTTCCATCAGTATCGCTGTTTTATGTAACTGTGAAAATAGCAATATATTGGGTTGTTTAATTTCTATTACCTTTGCCCAGCTGACTGCAGTCCAGTAAAGAGCATCAACCGCATCTTTTGTTAATAATTGTGTTTTATTTCTAAGATGAGATGAACGACCCTGTAAGTCTTCAGATGAAATACCATGCAGAGCCAGTGCAGCACTGGCATGTTGATATGACTGGTAATATAGTGAAGTAGCACGATTTATATTACTATCTTCGATAAAGGCAAATGCATAGCTGTAGTAGGCCTGAGCTGCATAAATATGTAAATTCTTATTTTTTCTGTCGTTGCGGAGCATTCGTTCCAGTAAGGCGATATTTTCCGGGAGTTGTTTTTCTACTTTTAGCAGATCTTTTTCCGCACTTAAGGTTATGATACTCTGCTCAATAAAAAAAGATGAAATACGCATTGTGAAACTATTTAGTGAGCATGCGTAAACTGGTAGTAAACATACGCTGATCATAAGAGCTTGTATAAGAAATCTTATAGGCATTGTTGTGGCACCATAGATATACTGGCATTATGGGTTGGCAACTATCACAAGTTATCAGGTATTTTTCTGTGATTTGGTTATAAAATTGAATAAATAGCATAATGATTAATTGCGTATATAATATTGCCAGGGTGCTAAGTTGGAATCAGATTGAGTAAGAAACCAATAGCTGGGTAATGATGTTATTTATGTCATTTCCTGCTCGATTAATGAGTTTATAAGCCTGAATCGCGAGTTAAAGACATAACTTACTGATTTTAAAGAGTTTTTAATCAGCCTGATTCTTGTTCAGTTTTTGTACATATGTTAAAGGATGCTAAAAACTGGATAATTCATAGATTAGAGTTATTCAGTAATAAAAACTTCAGCAGGTACCAGAAAATGATTTTGAAGCACCAGTAGTAATATGAAATCTGGATCAGAACAATCACAAAAAGTTCTCTATGAAGCACTTCTCAAGAGTGAGGCTCGTTATCGTGAGTTGGTAGAGCATGCTAATTCAATTATTCTGCGCTGGGATCAGCATGGGTACATTACTTTTTTCAATGAATATGCACAGAAGTTTTTTGGATACAGTGAAGAAGAAATTATTGGTCAGCATGTGGTTGACACTATTGTTCCAGAAAATGAAAGTACAGGGCGTGATCTGCGACCATTAATGGAAGATATCTGTAACCACCCGGAAAAATATGAATATAATATTAATGAAAATATTACACGCTCAGGCAAGCGCGTATGGATTGCCTGGACCAATAAAGTACTACTGGATGATGACGGTAAGCCTGTAGGTGCACTGAGTATTGGCAGTGATATTACAGAACAAAGACGTTTAGAAGAAGAATTAAAACAGGCGCATAAAATGCAGGCTATAGGCCAGTTGGCTGGTGGTATTGCTCATGATTTTAATAATTTTCTACAGGGAATAATGGGCTATGCGGAAATTATTAGCGCAGATAATAAAGGTAATATAACAGCAGAAAATGCGACAAAAATTTTAGATACGGCACAACATGCAGCGGATTTAACAAAACAACTATTAACTTTTGCCCGTAAAGGTAAATATGAGTTAATTGACTGCAATTTGCATAATCTTATTGTCGATGTAATGTCGATTCTTGACCGAACCATTGATAAAAGAATTATTATCCAGAAACAATTTCACGCTATTCAATATCATGTATTAGGGGATGCTTCTCAATTGAGAAGTAGTCTGTTGAATTTAGCTTTAAATGCGAAGGATGCCATGCAGGACGGCGGTTTATTACAGTTTTCCACATCGAATGAATTTCTGAACAAAGAAGAAATATCGAATGATGAATTTGATGTGGAATCAGGGGAATACTTATGCATCAAAATTACTGATACAGGAAAGGGTATGGATAAAGATACGCTGTCAAGAATCTTTGAGCCATTTTTTACTACAAAGAAAATAGGTAAGGGTACAGGGCTGGGTTTAGCGGCTGTCTATGGTGCGGTACACCTACATAAAGGAATCATAAGTTGTAGCAGCGAATTTGGCTATGGTAGTGAATTGCGCATGTGCTTACCTGTTTTACATGCTCATAAAATGGGTGAAAAAAACAATAAGACTGAAAATTTTAGCTTAAAAAAAATATCGATTATGCTGGTAGATGACGAGCAGATAGTTAGAACATACACTAAAGTTTTATTTGAGAAACATGGGCATAAAGTAATCAGTTTTAGTATGGGAGTACAGGCGATATCATATTATGCAGATCACTGGCAGGAGATTGATCTGGTTCTGCTCGATATGGTTATGCCAAATATGAATGGTCGGGAATTGTTTGTACATTTAAAGGCTATTAATCCACATATCAGGGCTGTTTTATCAACCGGTTATAGTCTTGATTCAGAAGCTCAGGACCTGCTGGATCAGGGGATACTGGATTACATTGAGAAGCCGTTTACAGTGGGTGTATTTGAGCAGAAGGTTGCCCGATTTTTTAATTAAATATACAGAATAATTTAGGCAGGTCTATTTGTTTGATTCAATAAATGTATTTCTGGAAAAAGTCACAACAGGTTTGCTGGATTCTCAGCAACGAATAGCTATCATATTGCATGCCGATATGCGTGCCGATAAGTTAAGCTGTTTTATAAATTTATTGCCCTTTAAAAAAAAGTTAATTATATCAGAAATAATTCAAAATGGACTACCAGCCGAAAAAGCAAGCATAAAACTGGGAAATGAATATGACCTGGTTGTATTTGATGTGCGCCAGGAATTTAACGCTGATGCACTGGGTATTATTTCAGGTGCATTGTGTGGTGGCGGTTGTTTAATTGTTATATTATCGGAAAAGAAGATATGGGATGAACAGAATAGTCTATTTATAAAACATGTGAATGAATTATTATACCATCAGTCGGCTGTCTATTATTTTGATGACGACGTCCGCCACTCAGCAAAAGATATTGTAGTTAATCAATTCATTAAAAAGCCTGCCAGTGTGGCTTCGCCATATCTATCATATGACCAGCAATTTGCGGTTGAAGGAATTCTTGCTGCGCTAGAGACTAATAGCCGTTATTGCAGTGTATTGATTGCAGGCAGGGGGAGAGGTAAATCATCGGCGCTGGGGTTGATTTCGGCACAACTACTTATGCAACATAACTGCAAAATTTTACTAACCGCACCTAGATTGTCTATAGCTGACCCGTTGTTTTATCATCTTCAGCAACAATGTCCTGATGGATTAGCCGACAGGGCAGGTTTTAAGTATAAACAATCTGTATTACAGTTTATTGCGCCAGATTTGTTATTAGATACTTTACCCTCAGCTGATGTGTTGCTCATTGATGAAGCAGCTGCCATTCCCATTTCGATGCTACAGGAGTTACTGGTACATTATCCAAAAATAGTATTTTCAACTACTACCCATGGTTATGAAGGAACCGGTCGCGGATTTATTTTAAAATTTTATAAACTGCTGGATAAGTCACGGCCTGACTGGCAGAAAATAGAATTACATCAACCAGTTCGCTGGTCGAAAGATGACCCCCTGGAAAAATGGCTGGAGGAACTTCTATTTCTAAATATAAAACTCGATAGCAGGCCAACGTTACCAGCGAATAAGGCTGAATGCCAGATTGCTCTTATAAATAGAGCAGAGCTGCTTGCTAATAAAGTTAAATTATCATCTGTATTTTCGCTGTTAGTTTTTGCGCACTATCGAACCAGACCATCTGATTTTAAGTATTTACTTGATAGCGAAAGCATAAGAATTTATACGCTTGAATATAGAAAACAAATTTTAGGTGTAGTGGTTATTAATCAGGAAGGTGGTTTTGATAGCGAGTTGTCAACTGCCATTTACCGTGGTGAACGTAGACCCAAGGGTAACTTGCTGGCACAGACGTTGTGTTTTCATGGGGGTAGCGAGCAGGCCGCCTGTTTGATGTATGCTCGGGTAATGCGTATTGTAATACATCCCGATATTCATAAATATGGATTCGGTAGTTATTTATTAAATTCAGTGGTTCAAAAAGAACAGGCTGAGGGAATGGATATTATTGGTAGTAGTTTTTCGGCAACACTGCCGCTGCTTAATTTCTGGAATAAGGCAGATTTTACACTTTTGCGTACAGGTTTTAGTCGGGATCATGTAAGTGCATCATATTCTATTGTTGTCGCCAAAGCATTCTCTGAAAAAGGTAATAAAGTTGTAACAGAACTGTCGTTAAAATTTAATCGAAATATTTCCCTGTGGCTGGCGGGCCCGTTATTGAATTTATCTGAAGATATTAAACAGATGGTTTTAATTCAGAATAAGCACTGCACAGATAAGGTCAGTCGACTGGATATGCAGGATGTAGAGTCTTTTGCTCGATTTAACCGTAATTATGATACCTGTATGCCAGCTATTATTCGCTGGCTTAATAGTTTTGATGAATACCCAGAGGGGCTGAGTGATAAAGAGTTGAAAGTGATTAATCTGAGTATGCAATTCATGAACAACTGGAGAGCTATTGTCGATGAAATGAAGTTATCGGGTAAAGCAGAGGCAAACCTGTTATTAAGATCCACACTTAAACATCTGCTGGATATTAAATAGTAACTAGTTTCAGAAATGCTCTATAGTCATAATATCATTATTTTTTTAATATTTTTTTCAGGGCTTTATAATTCTTATCTATACCTAACCAGCATCGTATGTTTAAATCTAATATAGCTTATTGAGTGCGTAGCATATTAAGGAGAAAAAATGTCAAATGTATATCAAACACCAGAATCCAGCCTGCTTAATACTAAGCTCTCCAGCGGCGATTATGGTTCCCTGGAAAAGGCAATAACTGGCGATTATGAATTTTCTATTGGTAGTGTGCTTAGTGAAGCCTGGGAAAAAACCTATGGTGTTAAATGGCAGTTTCAGCTGGCATTTTTATATTATTTTCTGACGATTCTTGCTGTTGTTATTGTATTAGGTATTGCTATTGCCGGCTTAATGGCACTGTCTCAGGATCCTGCAATGGAGGGGCTGATGCAGGTTATTTCTCAGCTTGGAATAAATCTGGTTATGATGCCCATCATAATGGGTATTACGATAATGGGAATAAAGCGATCAGTAAGCTCTCCGATTAGTGCCGGCCTGGTTTTCAGTTGTTTTTCTAAAACCTTACCCTTATTCGCCACACTGGTTCTTATGTATATATTGATTTTTATTGGTTTTATTCTATTAATTGTCCCCGGTATTTATTTGATGATTGCCTATTTTATGGCTATGCCACTGGTGGTAGAAAAAAACATGGGACCATGGCAGGCGATGGAAACATCACGTAAGGCAATTACCCATCGCTGGTTTTCCATTTTTGGCATATTTTTTATTATGGGAATTATTCTAGTGATTTCTGCCATTCCTCTTGGCATAGGATTGATCTGGTCAATACCCATGTTGTATATCATTATCGGTATTACATATAGAAATATGTTTGGTATTGAAGCTGAAACATTAGCGCAATAATATATTCAGCATATCCTGAATTATATTACTGTGCTATTTATGCGGCAATAACCTTAAGTGTTTCTATCTGATCACAGAAAGTATGCAGCCTGTTAGTCCATTGATGGGTTTCGTTATTATCATCCACATCAGGTGTGATTAATTCACTTAGCTGATGTAGCTGGGCTGTTGTCTGTTGCATTTCAGGCTGAATATTCTTGAAATGTATATTTGAATTAATGGTTTCAAGCTGGTAGTTAAGGTGCTGGCTAAACAGCTCACATGCATTGCGTAAGTCTGCATCGGATGGATTTTGTGTATAGTTGATAACCTGGCCAAAATCCAGTATTTCCTGCCTCAGCTCCTGAAGCTTGTCTAATATATCCATTATTGTCCCCTAAAAATTATCTTCATTTATTTAGGGAGATTTTATCGTGTTATAGACGCCTGTGATGGTTACTCAGGCTGAAATTGGTGTCAGAAAATACTGACACACGTTTGGGGGGGGTATATAACTAAATGGTGATGTTCTGGCTAGTCATCAAATTGAGTGCGGATGGTCAGGCCCTGAGCCATAAGTGTTTCAGCCATACGAGCCAGATTGTCTTCATTGGCGAAAACAGCGTCACCATGTCCTTCTGCCTGAAGGATGGTTTTGCGGGTTTTTGGGTTTACAACCGTAAGTTGCCAGGTATGACTGTCCAGTTTATGGCGTTTAATTTTGAACTTGCTATCACCAAAACCCCAATGAGCTGCCTTTTTGATAATATCTGTCGTGTATTTCTGTAAATCAGATAAACCGACTGAGTTTGAGGCGGGATTATAGGATTCTAGTACGTCGTTCTGCTTAGGCTCGCTGGGGAGGGGAGCATAATCAGAGTTATGTTTGCGGCTGATGTTTTTCATATGGACATTTTCTTATTTATTGTCAGTTTTTTTATCCTGGCAATAGTTTATAGGTTATAAACAAATAAAATACCAGAATTAAATAAATTTGTGAACAAATCTACAAATTATTTAGCTGAATGACGGTGTGTTTCACCATTTTACTAAATTATAATATTATGTAAAACATTGAAAATATTGAAATAATTTATTCAGGCCAGATGTTTCCTATAGAACGTGGCTTTTTCCAGAAACTACATAGCGT
>QIDK01000112.1 GCA_003228405.1 Gammaproteobacteria bacterium
GGAGTTAGCTTTAGCTGACGATAATTATTGCGATGCGAAGCGAGCCGTTAAAAACATATTATAGCTTATCGGCTCGCTTCGCATCGCCAGGCGGCATCGTCAGCTAAAGCTAACTCCTACAGGAGAAACTATTTCTATATTTCTCTAATATAAGGCAAGTATTCTTTTCACCTGATTCATTAGTAACTATATTTAATTATATTTTTCTATATCTCTACCCGTGGCGTTAAAAAAAAGAATAATATTGAAGACTTACGACTTACGACGTCTTTCAACTACTCTCAGCCAGATCTTCAAGAAACTTTTCCTGTGCAATAAAAGCTTCTTTTCCATCTTCGGGAGAAACCTGGGTGTAACTTCCGTCTGCATGCATAATCCAGGCCTGTGTATTATCTAATAGATAATATTCTAGTTCGCTGATTATACGTTCCTGCAAAGATTTGTTTTCGATGGGTATGGCAATTTCTACCCGGTGATATAAGTTGCGTTCCATCCAGTCGGCGCTGGAAATAAAGACTTCGGGTTTATCTTTGTTTTTGAAATAAATCACCCGATCATGTTCCAGAAAACGGCCCACAATAGAATGCACTTTTATGTTTTCAGATACACCAGGAAGACCCGGTCGTAAGCTGCACATGCCGCGAATAATTAAATCTATAATTACACCATCGCTGGATGCCTGATACAGGGCACTAATCATTGCCGCATCGACCAGTGAATTCAGTTTGACAATGATGCGGCCTTCATTTCCATTGACCGCATGCTGTCTTTCTCTTTCTATTTTAGCTTCCAGTGCTTCCTGCAGTGTGAAGGGTGACTGTAAAAATTTATTCAGGTTTTTAGTCTGCCCCATGCTGGTTAACTGGTGAAATACCCGGTTTGCATCTTCACAGATTTTTTTATTGGATGTGAAAAAACCATAATCGGTATACAGGCGAGCGGTGCGTGAGTGGTAGTTGCCTGTGCCTAAATGTGCATACTGTCGCAGATGCTGTGCTTCGCGGCGAATAATAAGCAGCATTTTGGCATGGGTTTTATAACCCACCACGCCATATACTACATGCGCACCGGCTTCCTGTAACTTTGCTGATAGCGTGATATTGGCCTCTTCATCAAAGCGTGCCCGCAGTTCAACCACTACGGTAACTTCTTTGCCCAGCCTGGCCGCTTTTACCAGGGCATTTACCACCGCAGAGCTTGGCCCGGTTCGGTACAGGGTTTGTTTGATGGCCAGCACATTCGGGTCATTGGCGGCCTGGCGAATAAAATCGACAACCGGGGCAAACGACTGATATGGGTGGTGTAATAACACATCCTGTTTGCTGATTGATTCAAACATATCCGACTTGAGGGTCAGCTTTGATGGAATAGAGGGTACAAAAGGTTTGTATTTTAACTCGGGGCGATTAATTAAATCGTAAACTTCATTTAGGCGGTTTACATTTACCGGCCCATCGACCTGATATAAATCCTGTTCACTTAGCTCAAATTTATCCAGCAGATAATTGCAGACCTTTTCCGGGCAGTCATGGGCTGCTTCGAGACGCACTGCATCTCCATAACGGCGTGAGCCTAGTTCACCTTCTACCGCACGTAGCAGGTCATCAATTTCTTCTTCATCTACATATAAATCGCTGTTGCGGGTTACCCGGAACTGATAGCAGCCTTTAACACTCATGCCTGGAAACAGTGATTCAACATAGGCATGAACAACTGACGATAAAAATACAAAATCATCCGGGCCACAGTCACATTCTTCAAAGGGCAGTTGAATAATGCGTGGCAATGCCCGTGGAATTTGCACTATGGCCAGGCCACTGTTGCGTCCAAATGCATCCTTGCCTTTTAATGAAACGATAAAGTGCAGGCTTTTATTAAGTATGCGCGGAAACGGGTGTGCCGGATCAAGTGCCAGTGGGCTGATTATGGGCAGCAGTTCATTTTCAAAATAATTTTTTAGCCAGCTGTCCATGCAGCTATTCCATTCGGTGCGGCGTACAAAACGAATATTTTCTGCTGCCAGGTGCTCATCCTGCAGTAAATTAAGTAACTGGTACTGTTCATCAACCAGCTGGTGTGAGCGTTGGCTGATCAGTTTTAATACCTGTTTAGGGGAGGTGTTATCCGGTTCATTATGCAGTGCGCCTAACTCAACTTTCTGTTGCAGCCCGGAGACGCGTATCTCAAAGAACTCATCCATATTGGTGCTGAAAATACACAGAAAACGCAGCCGCTCCATTAGAGGGATGGTCTCATCTCTGGCCTGTTGCAATACGCGCCAGTTGAACTCGAGCAGACTCAGCTGCCGATTGAGGTAGTATTCCGGCTTTTTGAAGTCGACAGCGATGGCCGTGTTTGGCGCTTTTTTCTCGGGCGTGCTGGCTTCGGTTGTTGTCATTGTCGTGATAGTTAACTCTATAGCGTAGCTCGGGCTATCAACCTTGTTATATCCAATGTGTGGCCTTGCGGCAGAAAATGCCTGATAGATTCACACCTAAATAAATATAATGGGGAAGATTCTCTGTTTATATAACGAATAATAGACTAGATTTATGGTTTTCGCTATAGAAACACCCTAAGTTTACTAACACTATCATGTATTTAGCGTAAATTCTTTAATAATTTATTAAGTTTGAGCGAAGTTGTTTCCCATGGTGTATCCTCATATATATAATAAAAAATAGAGTAGTTATTCATCTCATCCCGGCATGGCTCCATATTCGTGTTAGATAAAGGGCCATTTACATCAGTAAACCCACATTTTGTGCCTGATATGACGACCCACATTGATGAAAACCGGGTTTCAGCCTGAATAATTACTGATTTGTGCAAAATAGTTAAAAAAAGAATTTTATGGGGTCACTTTATGACACTTGATTTTTGGATCAATTTAATCGAAGGCCAGCCCGAGTTGTCGTTGCTGGTCTGGTTGAGTGTGTTAATGCTGATGATGTATATCGCCCGGCAGCCTGCACACCAGATTATTATATTGCTGGTGCGTAGCCTGCGAAATGCGTTACGCCTGGTGGCTCGCTCGGTGATGCTGGCTGAAAGGCAGCTGCGTTCGCGTAATCGTGAGGTGCTGATGGCCCAGGGCCAGGAGCAGGAGGAGCGCTTTATAGAACGCGAGTTTCAGCGGGTTGAGACCCTGGTTAACCGGGATTTAAGCGGCTATCCCTCATTACAGCGTGATTTAAAAGAACAAATTACACGTATTGATGAGGATTATGTGCATTCCGGTGAGGTTCCACCCAGGCCTCCCGAGTGGTTAAAGGCGATTGAAGCAGTGGCCGATATACCGGACAACGGCTCACCGGTGGTGGCTAAAATATTAAATGATATTCATAGCACCCTGAAAAAAGCGCTGGATGCGGATTTACAGGAGTACCGTCGAGCCAACCGTGATCGCCATGGTCTGCTGAAAAAAATGATGCCCTTCTGGCGCTCCCTCAGCAACAGTCTGGATTCCGTTGGGCGAAAAATTACCGGGCTGGAGCAACGCTCTATTATTATTGATGGGCAGATGAAAACGTATGAAGACATTCGAAATCAGACAGGCCATGCGGAGCGTATGCTGACCTCATCATCCCTGACCCAGTTTTTTATTTCCATCCTGGCGCTGGTGCTGGCTGCAGTAGGCATATTTGTAAACTTTCAGCTGGTTGCTCTGCCGATGGAAGAAATGGTGGGGGCATCCAGTTATCTGGGCTCAAGCTCGATTAAGGCATCCGATGTATCGTCCCTGTTTATTGTCAGTATTGAGATTATTCTTGGGCTGTTTTTAATGGAGTCGGTGGGTATCACCCGTTTATTTCCCATTATTCATCTGCTCGAAGATCACCGGCGTAAAATTATATTCTGGATTCTACTCTTTTTTCTGTTTGTTTTTGCGAGCATTGAGGCCTCGCTGGCCTATATGCGAGACATGCTGGTAGCAGACCGCGAAGCCTTGACACAGATGCTTACGGGCGTCGAAGTAGTAGCCCCTCCTCTGCTCTGGATACCCTCGGTCGGGCAGATGATAATGGGCTTTATTCTGCCCTTTGTGCTGACTTTTGTAGCCATACCACTGGAGTCCTTTATCCATTCTTTTAGAACCGTGAGCGGCTTGCTTATCGTGTGGCTATTACATATGCTGGTGGTGATTATCCGTTTTCTGGGAAATCTTGTTTATGGTCTGGGGCAGGTGATTGTGAGTGTCTATGATCTGGTTATTTTTATACCGCTTAAAATTGAAAACAGTTTCCGTCATGGAGACGATAAAAACAAAGAGCCGACTATCAGTGGCGTGTTAACTCACCAGTTAGAAGAAGAGAAAGATCTATGAGGGCATGGGTTGCTAAAGGTCTCTTTATGGCCCTGAGCATCATGCTGGCGATAAGCTTACTGGCGCAACATGGTTGTTCCGGGGAGAGGCAGAAAAGGGCCGTATATTTACTGGTGAATAATTCCGCCACCCACAGCGAACAGTTCGACAAGGTGCTGGATGTAACGCGGTATCTATTAGGAACTTTACTACCAGGGGAGTCGCTTGGGCTAGCACGCATAGATGGCGAAAGTTTTAATGAAACCGATATTGTGGCGCGCATGACATTTGATCTCAGACCATCAATGGCAAATGCACAGAAACGCGCTTTTCTTGAATCGATGCAGAAATTGGGCAACAACATTCGCCCCGGCAGATATACGGACATCACCGGTGGCATACTTCAGGCAATTGAGTATCTAAATGATACCCGTGCCAGCCAGAAATATATTCTGATTTTTTCTGATTTAAAAGAAGTAACCAGAAAAGGTAAGGTGCGTGACTTTCCTATCAGCTTTAATGGTATTCACGTGGTGGTCATCAATGCCAGCAAACTGAAAAGTGATAATATCGATCCCGCTGAATACCAGCAACGAGTTGATAACTGGGTTAAACGGGTGGAGCAGGGCAGAGGCACATGGAAGCTGCTTAATGATTTAAATTATCTGCATACTATTCTGGAGTAACCTGTCATTTGCCTGAAAGAGCAGATTGTTAGCTTCTAACAGGCGGTTGAAATTCTACTCATGTGGCATGATGCTGCCGTAAAATTGACCTGAAGATATTTATCTTACGGCAGTAAACCGCAATGACTTTCCCCGAAACTAATCAGTTACGCATATAACTGCAAATAATTCCGACACTTTAGTAAAAACACCAATATATCTGTAACCTCATGAATAACAGAGAAATAAATTATATTTTTGTCGAATTTTCTTACGCTAAAATAATCTGATATACAGCCTTAAACATACTAATTAACTGAAAAATATACAAAAATGAAAAACTGGGATGGTTTTTGCAGATTAAGCCTGAAAAATAATGAATGAAAAGGTAGTTTCCATGGCTCTACAGGAATGCTGGAGTTTATTCGAAAAACAGTATGAGGGTATCCCGTTAAGGGTACGTCTGAATGAAGGCCTGGAAGATTACGTCTGTCACCCACGATACATGTACCAGGTGTGTGTAACGGTGCCACTGAATGAGGCCGATGAAAATGGTTTTCCATTTCCAGAAGAATGCAAATTGCTGGATGAACTGGAAATGCTGTTAAAAGATAAACTGGAACCGCAACAGATGTCTGTATTTGCAGCGGTGCTCACACTGGATGGTGTTCGGATGATAATTCTTTACACATATCAGCCCGATTACTGCCAGCAGCTTATCAGTGACATTAATAAAGACTGGATTTACCATCAGCTTTCATCAAGCAGCCAGAAAGACAGGGAATGGAAAACCATTGAAGCCCTGATAGGGGGCCTCTGATTAAGTCTATAATGCTTCTGCGTGACCTGAAGAGTCAATGTCAGTAAGTTAAGGTCAAACACTTTGGAGGCGCGCATTTACAATCTGTCTGCATAAACTTTTAACTTATAATGCTGATATCATCTAATGCCTGGCTTACTGGCATGACAGTAAGCCTCTGCCACCTTAAAATTTTTGCTATCTGTATTCTGCTTTTTTTGAGTTTTATTTAGTAAACATTGATTCCTGTTTAATGTAAGGTGCTTACTAATGAACAATAAAATTCATTTTCCTGCTACCTCCATGCCAGATAAAGACTGGTGGAATATCCTGTGGCCAGATCCGCAGGCAGTATTACGTTCCGTTGGAATCGGGGCCGGTATGAAAGTGGTAGATTTATGTTGTGGCGATGGTCTCTTCACTAAACCCATGTGTGATCTGGTACATCCCGGTAAAGTCTGGGCACTGGATCTGGATGCTGGTTTACTTGAAAAAGCAGAACAAAACTGTCACGACTATTCTAATTTTCACGCTATTCTGGGTGATGCTCGTGAGCTTGGTAAACAGATAGATGAAGCAGTAGATTTTGTTTTTATTGCCAATACATTTCATGGCGTACCTGAAAAAACTGAGTTATCAAGATCCGTATATGAGGTACTTAAAACAGGCGGATATTTTGCGGTGATTAACTGGTATCGTCGCCCACGCGAAGAAACAGACGTTCTTGGTCAGCCCCGCGGTCCGGACACAAAGCTACGCATGCAACCTGAAGATGTGCAACAGTTTGTTGAAGCGGCTGGTTTCAAACTGGAAAAGGTGGTTGATGTGGGGCCATATCATTATGCCGCTATTTTTTTGAAGCAATAAAATCGATTTAAAGAAGATAATTTGAGTTCAGCGTCTGCTAAGAAAAAAACAACGAAAATGTAATAAATATTTTACACTGTAGGCAACTTTTAAAGGCACCTATGAGTACGGCAGGGTACAATGCTATGCTTCTATTCGGAGATAACTTCAGGAAAAAAATTCCGAGAAAATAATACCAGGGAAATGATAAAAATGAAAAAAATCAGTGAATTCTCAATTGTTACCGTATTTCTACTCCTACTATCATCATGCAGCTTAATTGATGATGTGCTGGCTATTGATCCACAGATAGATGGTGAACTTGGCACTAGCCCGGATAAATTAAAATTTGTAGCGATAGGCGACACAGGCAAAGGCAATGATGGTCAGAAAAAAGTCGCACAGGCGATTAAAGCAAAATGCGAGCAGGACGGTTGCGATTTTGTACTAATGCTGGGTGATAACATCTACAGTAACGGAGTAGATGGCATTGACGATGAGCAGTTCCAGACAAAATTTGAAATACCCTATAAAGATCTATCTATGCCGTTTTTTGCGGTTTTGGGTAACCATGACTATGGCGGTGATGGTGTCGGCTATGAAGTAAAAAAATCTTTATACCAGATCAGGTACACGGAAATTTCATCTAAATGGAAAATGCCCCGCCATTTCTACCGATTTCAGGTGCAGAACACAATGTTTTTTGCCATGGATACCAATGCACAGTTATTTGACATGGCAAAAGATCAGAGCAAAGATATTCCGCGCTGGATTTCTGAGGCTGACACAACATGGAAAATAGGCTTTGGCCATCATCCCTATAAATCAAATGGGCGGCATGGTAATGCAGGCATATATGAGGGGATACCGGGTATTCCCGGAATAAGCGGTGCCAGTATCAAAGAATTTGCTGAATCTGTGTGGTGTGGCAAGTTTGATTTATATCTGTCAGGCCACGATCATAACCGACAATGGCTCGACGTTAAATGTAATGGCACCGAATTAGCTGTCTCTGGTGCCGGTGCGTCCACAACCCAATTAGTGGGCAATAACCCGTCACTGTTTGAGTCTGCAACTCTGGGGATGATATATATATCGATTGATGGTAATACACTAACGGCAGAATTTATTGATGCTGATGGTAAAACAGAATTTACTCACACAATTAAAAAGAACCAGGCTGCTGCTAACTAAGCCTGGCTCTGCCCTAGTGTATCGGGCAGATATTAATATCCTCAAGTGTAATATCCAGGTGTTTAGGTGGCTTATTTAAAACCAGCTGGATATTATACGCTTCACCCTGTGTATAGATAGAAATGCGGCCACGTGTATACAGGTAATCGCCCGCTATGGTTGCTTCAAACTGATTAATGACAATTTCATGTGAGCCATTTTCATCACTGTACATTAATGTAATGAGTATGCTTTTCGAGTTGATTTTATGCAGTAGATACATTGTGTCTTTTGCAGGGAAAACTTCAATTCGGGCCATAATATCTTTTACATAGTGAGATATTGCACTAGGCTTCTCACGTGTAGCGATATTAGTACTTTGATACTCTTCTAATAGAATTTCATTCATATTGGTCAAATTTATTGGTGTCCGTTAAATATATACACGAAT
>QIDK01000034.1 GCA_003228405.1 Gammaproteobacteria bacterium
GCAATGGCCGCCAGCCACACAACCAGTGCGCGCAGAACAAGTCCACGTGTAGAGACAATGCAGGATGTTTCTTCACCTGGAGCGCAATCTCGTAAAGCCTCAAGACCCGCAGAAATTAAAGTGTAATAATTTGATTCAGCAAGATCTTCATACTTCTGTTTTTCGCGAAAGCTGGCGCTGGCACCTTCATAATTTCCGGTTAACGCATAAGCCATAGCAACCAGATGAGCCGGTGCCCAGGCAAGAATCGCCAACAACCTTTTTGCAGCGGAGCTCAAGGTAAGATCTTTAGAATGAATTCTGGTATGGGATGTTAGACGATATAAAAGCGCGCCGAATGGTCCCAGTACAACAAACCAGAAAATAACCGCAAAAAAACGATCATTAGACTGATATAAGATAGAGTGCATGACATCTACAATTTGCTGGTCAGGAGAACGTGAAGCATCGTCACCCATAATCATGCCAGCATAATGCTGTGCCTGTTCGTCATCACCGTTTTCTCTGGCTTCGAGATACAGGTCAATTTCCTTATTTAAGTCGCCCGGACCCAGGCAGTAAAAAAACACAGCCAGGCCAAACACAGCGCTGAGCAAACCCAGCCACACACCATCAAGTAAACTTTGTAATACAGCGGTTAATAGTATGACCGGCAACAGTAATATGACAATGGAGGATGATCCCTGATTGGGTAGACCCGGTAGATGTTTTATTAACCAGTCGCTATAGCTTTTGAACCAGTTGAAGCTGCGGTACTGAGTTGTTGTGCTCACAGAGCGTTCTAAAATAAGTCCGATAATAATGCAAATTAGAGCCATAATTTTTCTTTATTTAATCAATTGTGCAGTAACTGTTTTAAGTGATCCCAGTCGAAAGCAGGGCCGGGATCGGTTTTACGTTGTGGTGCGATGTCACAATGCCCTGTTATCGCATCCCTGTCCAGTGAAGGATAAGCCTTCTGCAGTGAGCTAATCAGCTGAGCCAGTTGACTGTATTGTATGTCTTCATAAGGTTCATCGTCTGTGCCTTCCAGCTCTATGCCAATAGAAAAATCATTGCAGCATTCGTGACCACAATAACGGGATTCACCCGCATGCCAGGCACGTTGATGAAAAGGTACAAACTGGGTAATGCGGCCATCTCGCTGAATCAGTATGTGAGATGAGACCTTTAACTGGTGAATGGTTTCGAAGTAGGGGTGGTCGCCGGGCTGTAGCTGGTTGGTAAACAGCTGCTCAATATAAGGGCCGCCAAACTGGCCAGGGGGCAGGCTGATATTATGAATAACAATCAGCTCAATATTCTGCTGCTCAGGGCGCTGGTCTGAATTAGGCGATTCAATATAGTGCCCGTCGTCGAGTAACCCATTTTTTCTGTTAATTTTCATTGGCTTAAGAATATAACTTAAAACCCTGAGGGTAAAGCTCCAGCTAAAAAATTCTGTAAATATACCCTGTTGCATATTGCTATGAGGTGGGCTCTCTATAGAATGGAGGGTTCAACCTGGGAAAATTAATTGGGCGCGGAAAGGATGTGCAAGATATTGATTTGGATAGCGTAATGAAAAAATGCGTAGTCACCTTATTGGTGATGAGTACTTTTTTCATATAGCTAGACGAACCAAGAGCTTGTGCAGACTTCCGTGATCCAACTGATTTTTCCAGGTTTAATTTGCAGGTGAATAATTTGTCAGATACAACCGCCGGGTTAAACCCCCAACAGAAGGCCGCGGTGAAATATATAGACGGCCCCCTATTAGTGCTCGCAGGTGCAGGAAGTGGTAAAACAAGGGTTATTACCCAGAAAATCACCTATCTCATTCGTGATTGCCAGATCAGCCCTCGCCATATTACTGCGGTAACCTTTACCAATAAAGCCGCCCGTGAAATGAAGGGCAGGGTGGCCGCCAGCCTGGGTAAAAAAGAAACCAAAGGCCTGATCGTTTCTACCTTTCATAATCTGGGTTTAAGGATTCTGGGTAAATTTCATAAGGAGCTGGGCTATAAAACTGGCTTTAGTATTTTTGATGCTACGGATACTCTGGTATTGCTCAAAGGTTTGTATTCTCAGGATTCACTGAGCAATGTGGATGATGCCGAAGAAGCAAGATGGAATATCTCACGCTGGAAAAATGATTTCATTTCCCCTGAGCAGGCATTAAGCACCGCGGAGAATGATCTTGATGCCCGCTTCGCACGAATTTATGAGCGTTATCAGCGACAGCTTAAAGCCTATAATGCATTCGACTTTGATGACCTGATTCTGCAACCGGTTATTTTATTTCAGCAACATACCGATGCCCTGGAATACTGGCAGAACCGTATGCATTATATGCTGGTGGATGAATATCAGGACACCAACGCCAGTCAGTATCAACTGGTTAAATTATTGCTGGGCTCAAGAGCGAGATTAACAGCGGTAGGCGATGATGATCAGTCAGTGTATTCATGGCGTGGTGCGCGACCCGAAAATCTGGCCTTGCTGAATGAAGATTATCAGAATTTAAAACTGATAAAACTAGAACAGAATTATCGATCTACCAGTCGCATATTAAAATGTGCCAATCATTTAATAAAAAATAATCCTCACGCATTTGAAAAGTCCCTCTGGTCTGACCTGGGTTTAGGTGAATCGATTCGTATTGTTGAATGTTCCAGTGGTGAAGCTGAAGCAGAGCGTGTTATCGGTGAACTGAATGCACATAAATTTCAGAATCGAAATAATTTTAATGATTACGCTATTTTATACCGAGGTAACTTTCAGTCACGGGTGTTTGAAAAATATCTTAGAGAAGTCAACATTCCTTATGTTGTTAGTGGAGGTACTTCGTTTTTTGAGCGTGCAGAAGTTAAGGATGTAATGGCGTATTTACGTTTGCTGGCCAACCCTGATGATGACACTGCTTTCTTAAGAATTGTAAATACACCACGACGAGAAATAGGTGCGTCAACACTGGAGAAACTGGGTGAATACGCAACCCAGAGAGAAGTGAGTTTGTTTGCTGCCAGCTTTGAGTTTGGTTTAAAACAGATACTCAATGAGCGCGCATTAAATAAACTGGAAAATTTCTGTAACTGGATTAATTTACTTAGCGATAATGCAGAGCGCGGTGATCCCATTGCCGTTGCTCGAGACCTGGTCACTGAAATTGGCTATGAAGACTGGTTAAAAGATCAGGCCAGTGATTTAAAAATTGCTGAAAGGCGTATGCAAAATGTATATGAAGTGCTCGACTGGCTATCCCGTTTATATAAAGATGAGAAAGGTGAAAATCTGGGTGAGCTGGTGGCGCATATGACGCTGATGGATATTTTAGAGCGCAATAAAGAAGAAGAAAAAACCGATGCAGTCAGTTTAATGACCTTGCACGCGGCCAAAGGGCTGGAGTTTCCCTATGTATTTATGGTGGGGGTTGAAGAAGAAAGTCTGCCCCATAGAAACAGTATTATGGAAGATAATCTGGAAGAAGAACGTCGCCTTGCCTATGTAGGCCTCACCCGTGCAAAACGGGAACTGGCCATAACTTATGCCACCCATCGACGACGTTATGGAGAAGATGTGGAATGTGAGCCCAGCCGTTTTTTATATGAGTTGCCAGAAGACGATGTGGTGTGGGAAGGCGGTAAAAATAAACTGGACCCTGAAACCAGTAAGGCGCGGGCCAAAGATCATCTGGCTGCCATGAGAAATATGCTGGCCTGATTTTATTCTGGAGCGAGTCTTTAGCTCGCGATTTTAGCAGTCTGCAAGCATCGCGAGCTAAAGACTCGCTCCAAAAAAACATCAAACACCTCAGCGGCAGGGGTTTTTTGATGTTAAGCCAGAATAACGTCTATACTTACTAAATCACAAGATTTTTCCTAATAAATACAAATAACCATCGTAAAAACAGGGGAAGTTAAAAATGTTAGTACTTTCTTATATTAGCATCCGACTTCGGCTTATTATCCTTATAGGCTTTGCTATTCTCGTGCTCGTTGTCACCACCACAGGCTCATTGATGCTGTTTGATCGATTCGATGCCAGCATTGGTCGCATTTACGATGATCGAATGGTGCCGCTTAAATTAGTTAAAAATATTGCGGATGACTATACCAATAATATTCTTGGAGCAGTCAATAAGGCGAAAACCGACCTGATTTATCCAGATGATGCACTGGTTCTATTTTCAACAGCACTCACCAATATTGACCTGAACTGGAAGGAATACAAGTCACATGAATTAAGTCAGGTGGAAGAAACTCTTGTTGTGGAGATTGAAAAACTGTTTGTTGAAGCAGACAGTTATCTGAAGCTGGTTAAAGACACATTATCTGGAATGGGTGACGAAAATAATAGTGAGCTTGATCAGTTTGATGGTGCTCTTTATGTGGTAATTGATCCTATTCATAAAAAAATCGTTGAACTGGTGGAATACCAACTGGAAATCGCTCAGCAGGAAAGAATACGTGCAGGTGAGCAATCTGATTCCATCGGTTACTGGTTTACACTGATCGCTATTTTTGCGGTTCTTGCTATGTGCGTTATTGGTTATCTGATTGCTTTTTCAATTATCAGACCATTAGATAAAATGCGCCGGACAATAGAAGACATTGAGCAGCATTCTGATCTTTCACTGAAACTGTCTGATGAAAGTAATGATGAAATAGGGCAAATGGCCAGTGCTTTTAATAGTATGTTGAATAAATTTAATTCAATTATTCAGCGGGTTTCCTCCACCAGTATAGAAATATCCTCAGTAACAAATCAGATGGTTACGGTGACGGATGCGACAAAATTAAATATGAGTCAGCAGCGATCGGATACAGATCAGCTGGCAACCGCAGTGACAGAAATGGCGGCAACTGCTCAGGAAGTTGCAGGTAATGCTCATCAGGCTGCAGATGCAAGTCAGCAGGCAGAAGAAAATGCAATACAGGGGCAGCAGGTTATAGCCAACACCATAAGCAGCATGAATGCTATTGCTGGTGACATTGAAGAGGCCAGCAAAGTAATTGCTGACCTGGCATCAGATAGTGATGAGATTGGAACGGTGCTGGATGTTATTAAAGGCATCGCAGAGCAGACTAATCTACTGGCCTTGAATGCCGCTATTGAAGCTGCCCGCGCAGGTGAGCAGGGTCGTGGATTTGCAGTAGTAGCGGATGAGGTGCGCAGTCTTGCTTCACGCACACAGCAATCCACAGAAGAAATACAGACGATGATAGAACGGTTGCAAGCCGGTGCCAGCAAAGCAGTAAAAGTGACCGAGGCAGGGCTGGAAAGAACACGGGAAAGCGTCAGTCAGTCCAGTGGTGCAACCGATTCATTAAATGTAATTATTACATCGGTAAAAAAAATCAACGATATTATTATTCAGGTTTCCAGTGCGGCAGAAGAGCAGACAAATGTTGCAGAAGAAATTAATCAGCGAATTGTAAGCATTAGTCAGATCGCCGAAAAAACTGATGAAGGTTCAAAGCAGACGGTTGAGTGCAGTGAAAATCTGTCAATACAATCCGCTGATCTTAATTCAGTTGTTAATCAGTTTAAAACTTAAAGCGATATTTTGTAGGAGCGAGTCTTTAGCTCGCGATTTTAGCGTTCTGAAATTATCGCGAACTAAAGATTCGCTCCTACAAAAACTCAAAGGTATAACTCACCATCTCTTGACCCGGGTCAATAATTTCAACGCTTATTGAAACAGATTCCCCTGGTATCATTTTAGATATCTGGGTCACAGGAACACCCAGATATTCTTCTGGTGTAAAGCGTCGCCCTGCAATAGTCTGGCCACGAATATTTTCAAATTTAAGTTCAAGCAGAGGAAAATCTTGCTCAAAGGCGGCCTGATTAACAATGCTTGCACTAACCATCAATGCGTTTTTAGAGTTTGGGTGACTGAAAATATTTTTGTTACTTAATTCTATACGGCTCGGATCTCTTGGGTCTGGCAAATCACAACTAATATATTCACACATTAAGCCAAGCCAGGGGCGAAGCTCACTAAATTGCACCAGACGGAATCGATCATAATATGCGTATTGTAAAACGCCAGTGATCAGCAGAAAGATAATGGCGAGACTCCAGAAAATATTGCCAATAAAACCATAGTGTCGCTTAGGTGCGCGGGTTTCTGCTCTTAAATCAGGGGGGATAACATCAGGCAGTATCATCTCATCGACATTATCTGAAATATTATCTGCGGGCTGACTCAGCGGGTCTTCGATAACCGGATCGTCAAGCAGTTGATTTTCTGTAAGCTGATCTTCGATAAGATCATCATGCAGATTGTATTTTTCATTCTGGTATGGGTTTTCTGCGGTGAAGATGGCGAGGCAGTGGCCGCATCTTACCTGGCCTTCGGCCTGATCAAGTTGTTGTTCGTCAACATTAAAAACAGTATGACAATGTGGGCACTCGGTTTGCATTATTTTTTCTTCCCTGTAATTCGTATCCATTCTTCCTGCAGGGCAGGTGCATCCAGATTAAACCATGGCTGGTATGCTTCAATGATTGTCTGTGCCTGATTTTCCAGAATTCCCGATAACACAATATCACCATTGGGTTTGCAGTAATGAGCAAGTCTGGTGGCAAGTTCAACCAGCGGCCCGGCCAGAATATTAGCCACTACCATATCATATTTTTGTTCAGGTATATTTTCTGGCGGCATAACATTTAGTTTTTCTGCGACAGAATTTTCTCTGGCATTATCTGCGCTGGCCTGCAGTGCCTGAGGGTCAATGTCCGTAGCATCACAATGTTCTGCGCCGAGCATAAGAGCAGCTATTGCCAGTACGCCGGAGCCACAACCAAAATCCAGCAGGGTTTTATTTTTTAAGTCAGCCTGATCAAGCCATTGTAAACACAGCGAGGTGGTGGGGTGTGTGCCGGTACCAAATGCCAGTCCCGGGTCCAGCATAAGGTTTACTGCATCAGGATCCGGTGGTGGTAAATGCCGCGGGCAGACCCAGAGTTTTTTTCCAAACTGCATGGGGCGGTAGTCATCCATCCATGCTCGCACCCAGTCTTTATCTTCCAGTTGTTCTATGCGCAGTGGAAATTGTTTGCCGAGTTGACGTTGAATATTCTGTTTTAATTCTATGGTGTTAATGTCGGCATCAAATAAGCCGGTGAGAATGAGTTTGTTCCATAATGGTGTTTCGCCAGGCGCGGGTTCCAGCACTGGATTATCTTCTGCATCTTTTAAGGTGACGGATAAAGCACCGGCATCAAGCAATGCCTGTTCAGCTTTATCGTTAGACGATTGTTCGACTTCCAGTATGAGTTGTATCCAGGGCATGTTTTTCGCCGCAGAGGCACAGAGTTCACAGAGGCGAGATCATTATAAATAAATCTCTGAGACCTCTGTGTCTCTGTGGCAAAGTTTTAAGAAAGGCCTAATTTTTTCTCAAGATAATGAATATTGGCGCCGCCTTTCTGGAATGCACCGTCATTCATAATATCCATTTGCAGGGCAATATTGGTATTAATGCCATCAATAACCGTTTCCGATAAGGCACCTTTCATTCGAGCAATTGCGGTTTCGCGGGTATCGCCATAAGTAATGAGTTTGCCAATCATTGAATCATAGTGAGGTGGCACGTTATAGCCACTGTAAACATGTGATTCAACTCGTACACCCGGGCCACCTGGTGGATGATAACGAGTAATTAAACCGGGCGATGGAATAAATGTTTTCGCATGCTCGGCATTAATTCGGCACTCAATAGCGTGGCCGGTAATTTTTACATTTTCCTGCTTAATGCGTAATGGTTCGCCCGATGCAATAAACAGTTGTTCTTTAACAATATCTACGCCGGTTACCATTTCAGTAACAGGGTGCTCAACCTGAACACGGGTATTCATTTCAATAAAATAGAATTCACCGTCTTCAAATAAAAATTCAAAAGTACCCGCGCCGCGATAGTTTATCTGGTTGCATGCTTCAATACAGACAGTGCCAATTTTGCTGCGCTGCTCTTCTGTAATACCAGGTGCAGGTGCTTCTTCTACAACCTTCTGGTTGCGGCGTTGCATGGAGCAGTCACGTTCACCCAGATGAATCGCGTTACCCTGACCATCGGATAAAATCTGTATTTCTACATGGCGAGGGTGTTCCAGATATTTTTCCATATAGACCTGGTCATTATTAAATGCGGCGCCCGCCTCAGCTTTGGTTAATGAAATAGAATTCAATAACGTCGCTTCAGTGTGCACAACACGCATGCCTCGACCGCCAC
>QIDK01000240.1 GCA_003228405.1 Gammaproteobacteria bacterium
TAACGGTGTGTACTATCAGCACAGTTGGGCTTCGTGCCTCAGCGCCAACCTACGAAAAACCAGCTATTGTGGCTATCCTGGCTTAAGTAAGCGCCATCAGGGTCTGACTTAAGACTTAAGACTTAAGACTTAAGACTTACGACTTACGACTTATGACTTACGACTATGTTTACTTCCCCCGCATAAACCATTTATCAATCGCATCTACACTAAACTCCGTCCAGGTTGGCCTGCCATGATTACACTGCCCGCTGCGTTCTGTGGTTTCCATGTCGCGTAATAATGCGTTCATTTCTGGAATAGTTAAACTTCGGTTTGCTCTCACCGAACCATGGCAGGCCATGGTACCCAGCACCGCATTGATGGCATTGCGAATACGCTCTGAACTACCATAACTGAGTAGATCGGATAACACATCTCTCACCAGCGTTTGTGCATCGGCTCTGGCGAGTATCACCGGAATCTGCCGTATACGAATAGATTCAGGGCCACTGCGATCTAGCTCAAAGCCCAGTTCTGCAAAAATATCTGCCTGCTGCTCGGCAAGCTCTGCTTCTTTTTCACTTAAATTCAGACTTATGGGCACCAGCAATGGCTGAGATGCCAGATTACCATTTTGCAAACTCTGTTTCATACGTTCATAGGTGATTCGTTCATGAGCAGCGTGCATATCGACCACCACCAGACCTGCTGCGGTTTGTGAGAGAATATAAATGCCATGTAACTGTGCCACTGCAAACCCCAGTGGCGGAATATCATCTGCTACTGCCTGGCTGTCATTGGCTGACAGAGGGCTGGATAAATTAGCATAGGCCTTAATCTGTTCTTCAACCTGTAGTGACATGCTGCCCTGGTGGGTGGGTGAGCCATATCTAACAACACCTGGCATAGTGCTCTGCAAATTTTGCAATGCAGCTGCTGCTGTAGTGTCACTCGTTGCCATTTCAGCGACACCGACATCCCCTGCCTCCATACCGGAGGGTCGCACATCTGCCAGTGCCTTATGAATGCCGCGAAATAAAAAATCATGCACCAGCCGGCCTTCACGAAAGCGAACTTCATGTTTGGTCGGATGAGCATTTACATCCACCATAGAAGGGTCTAACTGTAAAAACAGAACATAAGCCGGGTGCCGACCATGATAAAGCACATCCTGATAAGCCTGTCGCACCGCATGAGTTACCAGTTTGTCGCGAATAATTCGGCCATTCACAAAGAAGTACTGCATATCCGCCTGAGACCGGGAAAAGCTGGGCAGCGCTATCCAGCCATGCAATTTCAGGTTAACCGCTGAAAAGCTCATATACCGGGACTGTTCGATAAAAGCCTTGCCACAGACCGCTGCAATGCGCTGCTCCATCTGTGTTTGAGTAGAAGCAGCGCGCCACTGTTTAATGGCACGTTGATTGTGGCTGAGGGTTACATCCACATCAAAATGACTGAGCGCAATGCGTTTAACCACATCTTCCAGGTGATTAAATTCCGTTTTTTCGGTGCGTAAAAACTTACGCCGTGCAGGTACATTATAAAATAAATCCCGCACCTCAATGGTGGTGCCATTGCTATGCGCTGCCGGGGAAATTTCTGCCGATTGCTCATCCTGCCCCTGTACTTTAAAACCCTGCGCATCTGCCTGGCGTGAGGTAATGCTCAAACGACTGATGGAGGCGATACTGGGTAAAGCCTCACCCCGGAACCCCAGGCTTTTTATATGCTCTAAATCATCAAGATTTCGAATTTTGCTGGTGGCATGGCGTGATAAGGCCAGTGACAAATCATCTTTATGAATGCCCCGACCATTATCTCGAATGCGAATGAGCTTGCTACCACCCTGCTCAATATCAATTTCGATTTTAGTAGAAGCGGCATCCAGACTGTTTTCCAGCAACTCTTTCACCACCGATGCGGGGCGTTCAACCACTTCGCCTGCGGCGATCTGGTTAATAAGCTGATTGGGCATTTGCTGAATGCGATCTGACATAGGGCTGCTTGCTAACTGGAAAAAAGGCAGTTTAACAAGGTTTGAGAGTTATAAAAAGAAAACAGGAATAAAGCGAGCCTGCACTGTTTATGACATGCCTCTATCAGGGCATGATCAAGGCAGCAGCCAGCAATAGCCAAAAAAACCTCTGTGTCCTCTGTGGTAAATAGCTTTTGACCTTAACTTTGACCTTCCGCCACTGGCTATTAGCAGCCAAACCACTTTCATGCTAACCTCGCCTTCTGATTTTTGATAAACTACTGATATGAAACTATTTTACGACCTTGCCCCCATTATCCTTTTCTTCCTTGGCTACCACAATGCCGGCTTTATCGCTGAAAATACCCCGGTTGGCTCATGGTTAGACCCTGCTCAGCCTGAAGTAATTAGCGCCACCATTATTGCCACGGGCATTGCCATTGCTGCGAGCATTATTCAGGTAACCGGGTTCTGGCTCAAAAACAGGCGTTTTGAGCGTATGCATATATTTTCTCTCGTGCTTATTACTGGCCTGGGGGGAATTACTATAGCCTTTGGCGACCCTGCGTTTATTCAGTGGAAGCCGACAGTACTAAACTGGGTGTTTGCAGGTGCATTCCTTATTAGCCAGTTTGTGGGTGAAAAAAGTCTGGTAAAACGCATGATGTCTGGGCAGATTAACCTGCCCGAGCAGATCTGGGTTAGGCTGAACATTTCATGGGTCATCTTTTTTATAATCAGCGGTTTTGCTAATCTTTATGTGGCTTTTTACTACGCCACCGAGCTGGATGCCAAAACCCGCATGGATTTCTGGGTCGACTTTAAACTGTTCGGGCTAATGGGCATGACACTGGTTTTTGTGGTTGCGCAGGCTTTTTATCTATCCCGTTATATGGAAACCGATAATGACCAGGACCTTAGTAATGAATCCGGTAAAGGTTAATGCTATACGCCATTATCTCAGAGGATATTGAAAACAGCCTGCCAGCCCGTTTAACAACCCGCCCCGACCATATTGCCCGATTACAGCAACTCCAGAATGAAGGCAGGCTCATTCTCGCAGGCCCGCACCCTGCTATCGACAGTAATGAGCCGGGTGAAGCCGGTTTCAGTGGCAGCCTGATAGTAGCTGAATTTGCATCTCTGCAGGCCGCTCAAAGCTGGGCCGATGCCGACCCCTATGTCACAGCAGGAGTTTACCAGCACGTTAAGGTTAAACCCTTCAAACAGGTTTTTCCTGCTGTTTAACTTGCCCAGCAGGCAAAAATCATTAGAATAGCGGCCTACTTCATGTAATGCCAGAGTGGTGGAATTGGTAGACACGTCGGATTCAAAATCCGATGCTAGCAATAGCGTGCCGGTTCAAGTCCGGCCTCTGGTACCATTTAACCTTTCTTTCTACACACGCGTCATTTCATTTACAAAATTTTCTACAACGTCCTGACACAACAGAATAAAATCAGCCTTTGCATCGACTGTATCATCCTGTATTTCTATAGGGAAAACCGCTAAACAACGAAATTCATACGGAATTCACTAAATTAAATACATTAAACCAGACGTCACATCCATGACTTACTAATGACTCCTCTAAAATCACTATATTACTGAGCCAGAAATAAAGGAGTCTGCTGTAGGAGTTAGCTTTAGCTGACGATGCGCCGGGCAATGCGAAGCGAGCCGATAAGCTTAATGGCTCGCTTCGCATCGCAATCATTATCGTCAGCTAAAGCTAACTCCTACAGCAGAAGCTATTTTTGTTAACCTTCTGTGAGTTAAGACAGATATTTATATACCATCTGGCTCAGGACTATATTTTTGCCCGCTCAGCCTCAATAAAAATTCGTTGCACCAGCGGGTATTTAGTTTTAATCGCCAGATCTATTTCTACAATACTGTTTTCTATATCACCCACCGATAAATTATCTTTGAAATCAACACTGATATTTGCCAGTATGAAATTGGGCCCCATATGCATGGTGAGCACTTCATTTACAACTTCAATATTTTTATTCGCCTGTAGAATTAAACGCATCCCCTGCACTACTGGTTTATTGGCGGCCTCTCCTATAAGCAAACCTTTGGTTTCATAGGCCAGCCAGATTGCTGTGCTAATTAAGATTAAACCGATAATAATAGAGGCTAGCCCATCCAGATATAAAATACCGGTTAACTGAGTAAGCAATATACCCAAAAATGCCACCATCAGACCTAGCATTGCCGCTGAATCTTCAAATAGCACCACAAATACACTTGGGTCTTTAGCTCGCTTAACCGCTTCTATATAGCCCCATTTACCTTTGCCTCGCTTAAACTCACGCAAAGCAAAAAACCAGGCTGCACCTTCAAAAAGCATGGCAAAGCCAAGCACAATATAGTTTATAAATGGGTTATTAATTTCTGCCGGATGCAAAACATGGCGAACACCCTCATAAACAGACACCCCGCCACCGAGTGCAAAAATAAGTATCGCGACAACAAAACTCCAGAAATAAATTTCTTTTCCATATCCAAAGGGAAAATCTTCATCTGCAGGTTTAGCGGCCTGTTTCATTCCATAGAGCAATAAAAACTGATTACCTGTATCAACCAGCGAATGAATACCTTCCGATAACATGGCCGAGCTGCCGGTAAATAATGCAGCTGCAAACTTTGTAACGGCGATAAGCGCATTACCGGCTAATGCAGCGATGATGACTTTTCTGGAACCTGTAGACATAAATTTATTAATTCTAATTGTGTTGATAAATTAAGTGCTGCTGCGCTCTGCGCTTAACAGCAAAGCTGTAAAATTATACATGTAAATTTGCACACGTTCTAAAAATAAATTACGCCCCTGCCATGTTATTTTTTTTAGAAATATCGTTAAAATAGTTAATACAATAGTTTTTAAAACTCTTAATCAATATAGAGTTATATCGATTAGCTGTATAAATAATTGATAATTTGAGCTTCTCCTGCCCATATATTATAAGCTGCCAGTCAGCTAGCACCTGTATTAAGCGGCCCTGTTGTATAGCCTCTGCACAATTTACTGAAGGAAGCTCGGCTATACCCATGCCCTTCTCTGCAGCAAGTTGTATAGCAGCATAATGATTCAGGGAAAGCGACTCTCTCACCTCTAAAGTATATATATTGTGGTGGCTGGAAAATTTCCACTGAGTATCATCATGCCAGTTAGTCGCACAAATCAACTGGTGCTCTGCTAATGCAGCGGGTTCTGTCGGGCGGCCATTGCTTTTAATATATTCCGGGCTAGCCACTAGTAGATGGTTATATTCTAAAAGAGTATGCGCAATATTATGACTATCTTTTAGCTCACCGACTCTCAGCGCTATATCTATTCCATCCTCTACAAATTTTAAATTTGTAGCGGTTGCTAATACTTTTAAACAGATATCCGGGTGATTATTCTGAAAATCTGCCAGCAGAGGAATGATCAGACTTTGTTCCAGTCCGGTTGGCACTGACAGCCTTAATGTTCCTTTCGTTTCAGACTTATTATCAAGTAAATCTAATCGCGCGAAATCAAGGCTATGAATAGCCGGCTGTATTTTTGCATAAAATATTCGACCTTCTTCCGTCAAACGTAGCTTCCGTGTGGTTCTCTCCAGTAACTGAATATTCAGCCCTGCCTCTAATTCAGATACTTTTCTGCTTATTGAAGACGTAGAAACGCCGGTTTTTTCAGCTGCTTTTGAGAAACTTCTGCACTCAACAACCTTAGCAAACAATGCGACTGCGTTTAAATCCATACATCTCCTATTATCCCGAATATGGGACACTATTTTGATATTTTATGCCTTTATCCCGATACTAGAACAATAGTACACTCATTTTCTACTTCATAAAAGGCAATACTCAAGGAGACATTAAACATGAAAAATTTAAGAAGAAGCTTCACTCTAACAATAACCGTATCTCTGCTAATCGCACTAAACTCAGCCGGCTGCATTGCTGCACAGAATAAATACGACAACTTCAGCTGGATATCACCCAATGACTGGGAAGGTGCCATTTTTGATGTTCCTACCTGGTTTGCCAGGGACATGCGATACACAGGGCGAGAAGTCATTCGCTTTCATGACGGCTTCTATGATCAAAATTCTGTTGGTTTCTGGACATATGCATTCGGACTACTGATAGATCAGACAGAGATACCCACAACACAGGCACTCATTGATGAAACCCATCGTTATTTTACAGGCCTTGCCAGAGAGCTGGGTGATAATAAAGATGAAAATTACCCTGCCAGTAATATTATTCTGAGCCCGAAGTCAAACTGGGTTATTGAAGATAACGGTAAACGTCGAAGTCAATTGTTTGAGTTGCAAAGTTATGACTCTTTTACAACAGGTGCCCCAATAAAACTCAATGTAAAAATTACGACCTGGCTCTGTTCTAACAATCACCGAGCCATTCACTATGCAATATCACCCCATGAAACAACACATCCTGTCTGGAATCAGTTAGATAAAGAAATTCACGCACTAAAATGCTGGTAGAAATATGTACACCCATTTTTAAACTGTCAAAACCAGCTTTTATACTAATGAATCAGCTGAAAAGAATAGCTGTCTTATGCAGAGAAGGTTAGCAAAAATGGTTTCTTCTGTAGGAGCTAGCGATAATGATTGCGATGCGAAGCGAGCCGTTAAGCTTATCGGCTCGCTTCGCATCGCCAGGTGTATCGTCAGCTAAAGCTAACTCCTACAGGTGCTATTGTTCTAATGCTTATTAGCAGACTCCTTTATTTCTGACTCAGTAATAACAGACCACCACTTTGAAAAAGCAGGGCTGTGCATGCTCATAAATAGCAGATACATGAGTTCATTAAAATATTACAATGCATTAATTTGACATGCGTCAACGATTTCATTGATACTAGGGCATCAGCTCAGGTTGCATGAAACTTTAGAGATATCAGAGAACTCACAAAAGATATCCGAGATTTCACTGAGGCAAAATTCAAAAGCTGTTTTATTCTGCCAAGGTGCTTACGTCCTTTAGTAAAAACTAAAGACAAACCACGCTATGGAGAAAATTATGATAAACAGAAAAACAACTACACTTTCAATTGCATTCTTTCTTGCTTTATTTACCGCATCGCTGGCCAACGTAGCCAGTGCCGAGTCGCTGAATAAAAAGCTGGATCAATGCAAAGCAGCTTTTGCAATTTCTCACAGTAAGGATTCTACTCAGGAAGCTGCTGTTGCAGCCACTCTGAAGCATTTAAAACTAACCAGAGAGCTATTGCATGAGTTGAATAAAAAAAATGCCGGCAAAAAAATGTCGCAAGCCGAAATTCAGGAAAATGTTATGGTGATGTCGCATTTACTGGAAATGCTGGTCATTGAAAACCTCAGTAAAAAAGAGCAAACCTGGAATTTGAATTATTAACGGATAATTCCATATTGAGAGTCGGGGAATACCCGGCTCTCTTTTATTTCTATGCGGTTTAAACCTGAAACTGTTTTAACACTCTTATTTCAGGCTCGCACAAACAGGGCCAGCCGTTTTTTCTATCATCCTGAACCCAATGTCTAAATCTTCTGGAAATTTTTTATAACGGCACCTATGATTATCATATGAACTTAAAATAACCCGGTATTTAAAATGGCTAAATGGTTACAGGGCACGGTGGTTGAACAGCATCTATGGTGCACCGATCTATTTTCAATTAAAATTCGCACCGATCCATTGCAGTTTAAAGCAGGCCAGTTTGTTAATGTAGGGCTGATAATAGACAACAAACGCCTGGCCCGCCCCTATTCACTGGTCAATACACCTCAGGAAGCATTACTGGAAATTCATTTTAATACAGTCACAAATGGCACTCTCAGCCCCCTGCTCGCCAGTTTGAAAACAGGTGATAACATTGAGGTATCAGATCGTTCTTCCGGCCTGCTTACTTTGGATGAAATTCCAGACGTTCCCCATTTATGGTTATTTGCAACCGGTACCGGCGTGGGGCCTTTTTTATCTATTCTTAAAACCCCGGAGCCATGGCAACGCTTTGAAAAAATTGTACTGGGCTATTCTGTAAAAAACCTGGAAAAGCTGGCATACCGCAGTGATTTTGAAGCCCTGCAAACACAACACCCGGATCAATTCTGCTTTTTACCCTGTGTAACCCGTGAAAAAATTAAGGCCACAATAAACTCACGTATCACCGCTAGCCGCTAGCATAGAAAATGGTGAATTTGAAAAGCGTGCCGGTTTAAAACTTTCGCCTGATTCGGCTCATGTAATGTTATGTGGTAATTCAGAAATGATAGCCGATGTTACCGGCCTGCTTGAGGGCCGGGGGATGCGTCGTCATACACATCGTCAGCCAGGTCATATTGCGACAGAAAAATATTACTGAAAAATGCACCAAAATAGAAAAGCGATATAACAGAAACAAGCTTCGCGCCTGCTCAGGTTGAGCAATTTAAAGATTAATTTTATGCACTTTTTTTATGTGTAAA
>QIDK01000181.1 GCA_003228405.1 Gammaproteobacteria bacterium
CGTGAATGCTCCCTTGTTTTGCAGGTATTTTTCTTTTTTAAAGACTTTCCAAAGGGCGTTTTGCCTGGCTTTTTTGCGGGTTTACGCGGGTTAGAGCGCTTCGCATAAGGATTATCACTGGTTTTAAACTCCATTCTCATGGGTGTTCCGGTTAGCTTTAATGCCTCAATATAATGATTCATAAGATAACGGACATATGATTTAGGTAACAGGTCGGTTTGATTGCCGTGAATCACCACAATGGGCGGGTTCCTGCCACCCTGATGGGCATAGCGTAATTTTATCCGTCGACCCCTGATGGTGGGAGGCTGATGGGCCTGAACCGCATTTTCAAGAATACGGGTTAACTCAGAGGTTGAAAGATTACGGGTGGCAGAAGCATATGCCTTATTGATAGCTCGATAAAGCAGGCCAACATTGGAACCGTGCAGTGCTGATATAAAATATATATCCGCAAACTGCACAAAGCTCAGGCGGCGCTCTAATTCTTCCTTAATTATCTCTTTTTTATATTCATCCATGCCATCCCACTTATTAATGGCAATAATAAGCGCCCTGCCTGAATCTATGGCATAACCCAGCAGATGTAAATCCTGATCACTGATACCATCTCTGGCATCAATCATAATAATGGTGACATTCGAGCTATCGACTGCCTGCAGGGTTTTAATCACACTGAATTTTTCGACGGTCTGTTTCACTTTTTTCTGACGACGAACACCTGCGGTATCAATGAGTGTGTATTCTATACCCTCGTGCTCAAACGGTATGTAGATGCTATCCCGGGTAGTGCCGGGCATATCCATTGCCACCACCCGCTCTTCACCCAGCATTCGATTTACCAGGGTCGACTTGCCCACATTCGGCTTACCCACAATTGCAACCCGAATGCCTTTGTACTTACTATCCAGGTCTTCTTCCCATTCGGGCCAGTTACCCAGTAATTTTTCTATTAATTGCGGCACCCCCTTTTTGTGGGCTGCTGCAATGGGATAGGAATCGGAAAAACCCAGACTGGCAAAATCTGACTGGGCAGTCTCTATGTCTATGCCATCGGTTTTATTAATCACCAGATGAATATTTTTACCTAAGCGGCGTATCTGTCTGGCAATACTTTCATCTGCGGCTGTAATTCCCCCACGTCCATCAACCATTAACAGAACCAGATTAGATTCATCTATAGCCTGCAGGGTTTGTCTGGCCATATGTTCATCAAGCTCTTCGGCTTCACCGCTTAAACCGCCGGTATCAATAAGAATGTAGGTTTTATCATTAAATTGACCATGTCCATATTTTCGATCACGGGTTAAACCCGGGTAATCCGCTACCAGCGCATCACGGCTTCTGGTTAATACATTAAATAGTGTGGACTTTCCAACATTCGGCCGACCCACCAGGGCAATAACAGGTAACATAATTTTTCCAGGACATAACAAAAAGCAGCAAGGAGCCATTTACAGACCCCTTGCTGCCGATATTTTAACGTATTTTACTGGTTAGATCAGATAATTCTGTGTGTCTTAAAGTGCCCTGAAGCGGACTATCGTTCAATTTCATTTGCCAGGAAATGCTATGCCCAGCTATGGCGCAGCAACCTCACCACCCATAGATGACATAACCTGCTGCATCGGGTCGACCGGTTTATCATTAATCAGTAATTCACCCTGATGCATGCTTATTTTACTCAGATAAACACTATCATTCCTTACCAGCCAGTTTTCATCCAGCATGCCCTGAATATTTTCTGAGACTTTCTGATCCATTGGAATCCCGGCTTCTATTTTCTTGCTGCTGTCTGATCCGAGGTGGAGATCAGCCTGCTGGTTGTTTTCCAGTTCCCAGCTAATAAACTGTTTCAGTAACGCCTCATCAATAGATACATTTAGATCCAGGCTGATAGCACCCAGCAGGAACATGGGATCTGCAGGAGCATTGGCATCAATACCTTCCAGCATAAACTCAATATCGGCTTCCAGTTTACCCAATTCACTATTGATGCTGAACGGGTTGACTGTAATTTCAGCCTGTTTGATCAAATCAGGAATAATGCCCATAATTTGCCCGGCCATCATCGCATTTACCTGCTCCGCTGGCAGACCCTGTTCAAGTTTGGCTTCAACATCTTTCTGTATTTGCTGCAGCTGATTTAAGCTTTGCGCATTAATACCATTGACACTGGCATTTAGTTTAACCGGCCCCAGTTTCTGGTTGGATGCAAAAATCTCGCGGATATTTATCTGTCCACTTGAGTTAATAAGATTACCATTTTCAGATGTAACCGAGCGCAACGTTAAATCTCGAACCGTAAACTGATCATCACCTGTATCAATATCCAGTAAATTCATTGACACTACAGAGTCACCGATCATAACCTGATTGTTACCCATTGCACCGGAAAAACTCACATTAATAGACTGTGTATTAATTTCCATAAGTGCTGTCTGTATTTTCAAAGAAGGAATTTGAGCATCCCCTCGAAGTTGCCCATCCACTGGAGAATAATGTTCATTTAAAACAACGCCTGCAGATTGAATATTAAGCGGGCCATTCTCATCTTCAATGCTGACATTAAGCGCAGGCATGTAAGCCTGAGTATCTACATCACCAGAGAAACCGATAATGGTTTGATACACTACTGTATTACCGCCAGCAAAAATTTTCTTCACCATTGGCTGCTGAGTGGCTGATACATCCAGCTGGCCTTTAACAAGCGCAGCAACAAACGGTGACTTGCCCTGAGCTAACAGGCCGAAATAAATGGGGCCATGAACAATTTCTTCCTTAAACAGAATTTTCTCGGGTAAATTCGGTATCGTGATGGAGAGTACTGCATCCGATGAAAAAAAGCCCCGCTCATATTTCTCAATCTGAACATCCAGCTCAGACATTTCAGACAGGTCATTGATCATTTTTGAGTAATCTGCGTTTATTTTAAAACCAAGTGCAAATGGTGTTAAAGAGAAGAATATCAGGGCAATAATAAATATCCATAATATAATTTCTGCAATGCTGATTTTTTTTGTACTCATATCCATCCTTTAAATTTCTACAGGCGACTTAAATTTATATTTGGTTTTCAGGATTATAGGCAATAAATAGAGATGCGGCCAGTCATATCATTATTTGCAGGCACAGCGGTAAGCACACCTGCATTAATTTCTATTGCTCGTCCTGAATGCTCCAGGCAGATAATTCTCCATCACGGGTTACTACATAGAGTCGCCCATTGTGTTCTATGGGCGGAACAAGAATACCCGAACCATCGGTATCGACTCTAGCCAGAAAGTGGCCATCAAAGGGTGACAACCAGTGAAGGTAACCTTCATAATCACCAACAACCAATGTATTCTTTATGCTCACCGGGCGCGTAATCTGCCTTGCCTTAAGCTTTTCCTGCTTCCATAGGGTTGCCCCGTTTGATGCATCCAGTGCCCAGATAAAATCCTTATCGTCACTGATAAACAAACTCGAAGTGGCATGTTCAACACCGCTATAAGTTGACAGTTTACGGCTCCAGTTAAACTGTCCGCGTCTGATATCTATTGACACAATCCGGCCCTGGTAGCTACTTATATACAGAGTGTCTTTTTTGATAACCCCGTGACCATCAATATCTGCAAGTCGCTCAAGTTCTGATCTACCACTGGGGGATGCTACTGCAATATCAAAAACAACACGCCCATCGAGCAAATCCAGCGTTACCAGGCGTCCATTATCCAGGCCATTAAAAATATACCCCTGTTTGATAATCGGTGAACTATTTCCACGCAGACTTAATGCGGGCACATCACGCTTATAGGTCCATTTCTCACTACCATCTTCCAGGCTGAGTGCCGAAATTCGGCCATCAACAGAACGAATAATTATCAGTTGGCCCGCAATCTGCGCCGGCATTAATACTTCTGAAGAGGCATCCACCTTCCAGATTAGTTTGCCCTTACCATCAAGCAAAATAACATGGCCATTACGACTGGTAAGCACCAGGTGATCATTGTTACCGCCAACACCACCACTTATAATCGTATCAAGTTCGGTTTGCCACAGTTCGTCACCTGTTTCTAAATTATATGCACTCACATCACCATTACGATCTGTAACAATGATTCTGTCTTCAAGAATCAGTGGTATTAATTTAACAAACAGCTGTTCAACACCACTGCCCGTATCTACACTCCACAGCGACTCAATATTAAGTGTCTGCTCAAACTCAACCAGTTCAGCCGGGGGCTCAGAATTATCCGTTTCACCACATGCATATAAACTCAGCGCACTCAAAAAAAGAACTATAAATCGATTCATGCGGATGGTTCAGATGCGATATTATCTTTAGTATTAACAGTTGCCTCGCCAGCATCATCAATTTTAAGTTGCAACCAGCGGTTTGAAGTTGAAGACAGTGACAATGCCTGAGTGTAGGCGGCTTTTGCCTGCTGTGTCTTGCCCTGGGTTAAAAACACATCACCTTTAAGCTCTAACACCATTGCCTTAAAACTTTCCGGAAATGATTCATTTAATAAAACTAAAGCCTGATCTGCCTGTTGACTGGTCAGCAATAAGCGGGAAAGTCGAATTTTTGCCAGATATTTTAATTCATCCTGGCGGGCATTACTGATCAGCCACTGGTATTGTTGCTGGGCTTTTTCTATTTCACCCGCAGCCAGTTGCTGTTTTGCCAGCAGTAAAGCTGACAGACCAGCATAGGGTGTGTCAGTATACTCTGCCTGTAACCTGTTGACCCGGGTTAACTGTTCATTCAGTTTCGATGGATCCTGAATATTTATTAATACCTGTTCATAAATCACACTGCCTTCTTCAGTATGAATTATGCTTTGTGACTGATAATTCTGCCAGCCAAAAATAGCGCCCACACCAACAACAATGCCGATGATTATCATTGTTGAATTTTCTTTCCACCATTTTTTAATGGCTTCAAGTTGTTGTTCTTCAGTTTCGTATTCCATAATTATTCTCGTATATTTAATCTTGTAATATAGTGTTCAAGGCAGTAACCAGCTCAGATTGAGCCACTGTTTTCTGCTCAGCTTTCTGACGCAGTAATTTTATACTGACGGCATTATTCTGAAGTTCATCATCACCTAATATCAGGGCAATTTTTGCGCCTGATTTATCCGCTTTTTTCATCTGGCTCTTAAATGATCCGCCACCACAGTTTGTTTGAAAACTTGTACCCGGCAACTGGTTTCGCAATGATTCGACAAATGACATACCATCAAGTTGCGCCTGCTGCCCCTGTAATATAATAAAAATATGCGGCGCATTATCCACCTGTCTGCCCGCATCTTCAAGCAATGAAAGCAAACGTTCTATACCCATGGCAAAACCCGCTGCAGGTGTTTCACGGCCGCCCAGCTGTTCTACCAGACCATCATATCGACCACCAGCGCAAACCGTACCCTGCGCACCTAATGCATCACTCACCCATTCAAACACTGTTTTGCCGTAGTAATCCAGGCCACGCACGAGCCGTGGGTTGATATTATACTGAATACCAGCTTTATCCAGAATGTGCTTTAACTGATCAAAATGCTGGCGTGATTCATCATCCAGGTAGTCCATCAAACTGGGGGCCGCTTCTATCATCGACTGCATAGTGGGGTTTTTACTGTCCAGCACGCGTAAAGGATTAGATTCAAGCCGACGCAATGAATCATCATCCAGAACCTCTTTATGCTGATTCAGATAATCAACCAGCACCTGTCGATAGACACTGCGAGATTCAGTTGTGCCCAGCGTATTTAACTCAAGGCGTATATTTTCAAGGCCGAGTAATTTCCACAGACGTGAACACATTAGAATGAGTTCCGCATCAATGTCCGCTGATGCCATACCAAAAGTTTCAATGCCTACCTGATGAAACTGACGGTAACGACCTTTTTGTGGGCGTTCATGGCGAAACATGGGCCCCATATACCAGAGCCTTTGTTGCTGGTTGTGAAATAAACCGTGTTGAATCCCGGAACGCACACAACTGGCTGTACCTTCTGGACGCAGGGTCAGACTATCCCCATTTCGGTCGACAAAGGTATACATTTCTTTTTCAACAATATCGGTAACTTCGCCAATAGATCGACAGAAAAGATCGGTTGATTCAACCACCGGCATACGTATTTCCTGATACGCATAACTCTGCAATAGATTTTTTACGGTTGTTTCAAAAAACTGCCATAGGGGTGATTGAAGCGGAAGAACATCATGCATTCCACGAATACTTTGAATTTTACCTGTTTTAGCCATACTGGTTATTTTATCGACGGGTTAAGCTGATAGCTGCATTTGAGTTAATATTCATATTAACAACATTACTACTGGTGTTAATTAAATGCTCAAAATCTATAATTTTATTATTTATTTCAATCCGCACTTCCGGCGCATTACCTAAAAATACCGTAAACGGTGCCACTCCTTTCAGTTTAATTTCTTCACCTCTATTTAGCAATTGGTAAAATAATTTTTGCCCGATTGAGTCCTGCACCTCAACCCATGACTCTCCAATAGCCGTTAACACCAGCTCATCATTAAACACAGGATTATCATTTACAGGAGGTTCAGTTATGGCTGAACTATCAGCTTCAATATTCTCATCAACAGGCACTTCTAAAGACGCTTTAAGGGGCTCCTGCACATCAATATCCTGCGCTTCTTCTGGTAGAACATATGCAGAATCAGCCTCATCAGCCTCCTGATAATGTTGTTCTTTTGTCTGAAATGGAATTAATTCAAATCCAGTTGAAGATGAATCCAGTTTAATATTAAAGTCTGTTTTATACAGCCAGGTAAACAGCACGAAAACAGCAACTGCAATAAAACTGAAGGTAATTATTTTAATAATAATATCGCCCGTTGATTTCTGTGCTGGCAAAACAGAATGCGGCGTTAAAACCTGTTTCGAATTCGGCGCCATATACGCATAGGCATCAATAATTTCTTCCGCAGGCAGATTAAATAACTTCGCATAGCTACGAATGTATCCCTGTGTAAACGTTAAAGCGGGCAATGCATCTGCCTGAGAATTTTCAAGTGCCCTGATTACATCTGCTGAAATAAGTAGATTTTCTGCAACGTCAGTGATGGATAGCCCGGCCTTTTCCCTGGCTATTCTTAAGCTGGAACCAAATTCTTTTTTCTGTAAAATCTTATCTACTTCACTTCCCCTTTCTGTTGAAGCATTTGTCTGATCTTTCATAAATTAGATAACTCCATTAGTTCTTTAGCTTCTGGTGAGTTGGGAAATTGATCTAATAGTTTACGTGATATTTTAAGAAAATATTTTTTATCACCCAATGCATGCTCAGCCTGAATCTGCATCCACAGGCTGATTGAATCAGGTTTTACCAGCGCATGATAACGTTGCATATAGGCTCTGGCCATTAAATATTTTTTAGTTTTCAGACCTAATTCAGCCATGGCGAATAGTGCTGTTGTCATATTGGGCTGTTTGCTTAATGCCTTGCGCAAATGTCTTTCTATTGCTTTGTAATTGGGCTTATTATTCTGTAATAAACAGTTACCAATATTTGCATGGGCCACTTCCGGCGTTTTATAGAATTGATTGCGTAATGATTTATTAAATTGCACTACGCCTTCTTCATATTCGCCTGTGCTACATAAAAATGTACCATAGTTATTAAGCAGGTCAGGGTTTGTTGAGTCGAGATCCAGTGCTTCCAGGTAGTAATTTTCAGCTTCAACCGGTTTGTTTAACATGGTCATTAATATAGCCAGGGTGGTATATGCAGGCAGATATTCATCATCAAATTCAATGGCTTTTTTTAATTTTGTCTGGGCAATTTCATAATCACCTCGACGTAGATACCCGGAAGCAAGCTGCACATTGACTTTTGCGGCCTGTTTATCTCTTTTTTCCTCTGCCTTTTGTGCCTGTGTGGAAACGCAACCAGCCATTGCAGCCATTAAAAACATAAGCAGCCATAATTTCAAATGATTCATGAATTCATTCCAAGTCTTGGTTCTTTAAATTTATTTTCCCGGCGGCTTTTATCCGCTACTTTACCCACCAGCTGGCCACATGCAGCATCTATATCTTCACCACGGGTTTTTCGAATCACGGTGGTTATACCT
>QIDK01000106.1 GCA_003228405.1 Gammaproteobacteria bacterium
CACTTCAACCATTTCACCTGCTTCAACATCCCCTGCTGCAGATTCCAGCACAATAAAACAGTTGGCTTTAGCCATCGAACTCAACATATGCGAGCCCTGTATGCCTGTGGTATCAACCGTTAGCTGGCCATTTTCATCCGCGCACATAATGCCGCGTTGAAAATCTTTTCGTCCCGGGCGTTTTTTAAGTTTACTTACACATATTGCCTGTAAACGAACAGGTTTATTCATAGTTTCACCTTCTAACAGTTTTAAACTGGGTTGCACAAACTGGTAAAAAGTAGCCATGGCAGATACCGGGTTACCGGGTAAACCAAAAAACAGGGTATTATTGATATGACCAAAGGCTAAGGGTTTGCCGGGTTTCATGGCGATTTTCCAGAAGCCGACTTCACCTATTTCATCGAGAATTAATTTAATATAATCTGCTTCACCCACCGATGCGCCACCAGAAGTAATCACACAGTCAGCAATATTGGCGGCTTCCTTTAAAGTGAGTTCAATTTCTGCCTTTATATCCGGAATCACGCCCATATCAATGCACTCAACCCCCATTTTTTGCAGCATACCGAATAAAATATAACGGTTGCTGTCATAGATATCACCGGCAGCAAGTATCTGCCCCACTCCTTTTAGTTCGTCACCGGTAGAAAAGAAGGCAACGATGGGTTTTCTAATGACGTTAAACTCAGTGATACCTACACTGGCAAGTAAACCCAGTTTTGCGGGCGATAAACGTTCCCCGGCTTTAATAATAATGTCACCACTAAAAAAATCATCCCCCGGTTTACGCACATTTTGCTGCGGCTTATGCTCATTACCAATTTTAATGCTATCGCCATCAAGCATGGCGTGTTCCTGCATGATCACTGTGTCCGCACCTTCTGGTATAACTGCGCCGGTCATAATGCGTACGGCTTCACCTGTATTGAGACTGCCAGTAAAAGGGTTACCTGCAAATGATTTACCAATGACTTTTAATGTTTTTTCGCCCGAAACAGGGATATCGTCTGCCTGAATTGCGTAACCGTCCATAGCGGAGTTAATAAAAGGCGGCACATCTACAGGTGAAGTGACATCATTTGCCAGAACATGTCCTGCGGCTTCACGAATCGTGACATTTTTTTTGCCTTTAATGGGCCGAACACTTTGTTGAATGCGTTCCAGCGCCTGTTCAAAACTAAGTGAGTCCGGGTCAAATTCGTCGTTACATGAGGCTTGTTTTTTAATCATAATAGGTCTTCTTTTCTGAAATGGTCTTTCTGTTTATATATTCTTTGTCATAGCCTGTGGGATTATGAGCAGGGTGATTAATTATGGCGCTGTCTGTGAAAGCAGGCATTACAATGTACAGGAGCAGCCTGTTTAATTTCTGATTATTGAGTTCTGCTGATATTGCATAATAAAATCAGCTATACCCTGGGTGTCATTTATATCCAGCTGGGGTAATTTTGTATCGCTTAGTAAATTTTGTTTATTCCGGTCATGGGCAATGGCAATGATATTATCATCATCAGGGTACATCAGGGCGTTGCCGGTTGCTTCACGGTGTAATTCTATTTTATCAAAGGGCCATTTTTTAAAGCCTTCTACCAGTATTATATCCACCGAATCTTCGGCTATATGGCTTAATAAGCGGTTCAGCTCAGGTTCGGCTTCTATTTCATTTTCAATGGTGATTACCGTGCGCCGACTGGAACATATCAACATAGGTGTGGCTCCGGCCTTACGCAGTTCATAACTGTCTTTGCCGGGGGTGTCCATATCAAAGTTGTGGTGGGCATGTTTTATTACCGCAATGCGCAGTCCTCGCTGTTTAAGTTCAGGAATAAGTTTTAATAATAATGTCGTTTTACCTGTGCCACTGAAGGCGGCAAAACCTAATATGGGTTTAGAACAGGTGATTTTTTCTGAATCGATCATGGGTTTATATCAGCAGGATAATTTATATTATAAAACCGATTTTTCTGTGCGGAAAAATCACAGATGGCAGGGTCTATCTGAGCCATAAAATCATGTACCTTTCGTTGTCCCTGCTGTAAAAAATCATCGAGCGCTTGTTTATGCTGGCAGGATAGTAATGCAAACAGGGGCTGTAGTCTTTCACCATCATGACACAGCGCAGAAGATTTTTTTTGCATTTGCATGCATTGCCAGAGGTTTTTTAGCATATTCTCAGGCGGCAGAGGCGAGTCGCAGGGCACACAAAGCAGGTAAGGGGTAGTACACACCTGCATAGCGCTTAAAATACCTGCCAGTGGCCCCTGAAAATCATTTGCCAGGTCAGTAATTACAATATTTGAGTAATTTATATAGGTTTGCAGATTTCTATTTGCGCTGATTATAATTTTATCCGCCGGTATATTGAGAAAACGAATAACATGCTCAATCATAGGCTTACCCTGCCACTGCATTAAACCTTTATCAACACCGTTCATTCGTTGGCCACGGCCACCGGCAAGAATCAGGTAGGTGATTATATTCTGCATGGTTTTATCGGTAATCTGTTTAGCTGGCATGGGCTGAAATAAATGTGGTTTCGGTGTAATCTATTGCGTGATGAAACTTTATTATATATCAGTTTTTAAACTTTCAGGTCATGCTCTTTAAAATGGCTAAAGTCGATCAGTTGCCCGATGGTGAACAGTCTACTATAGAGCGATTTCTTGATGCTCTGTGGATGGAACATGGTTTGAGCCAGAATACACTGGCCGCATATAAAAATGATCTGGCCAATCTGGCCTTCTGGCTGAATCAACATCAAAGTAATCTTCAGCTGGCCACACAGCACAATTTGCAGGCGTTTCTGGCACATCGATTTGAGCAGGGCAGTAAAAATCGTAGTTCAGCCCGTTTGTTATCCTCTATGCGACGGTTTTATGCCTGGCTGCTAAGAGAACGAAAAATAAGCACTGATCCCGTCGCCTTAATTGAAGCTCCTAAACCCGAACAGCCTTTACCTAAAACCCTGACAGAGCAACAGGTGGAAGACCTGTTAAATGCACCTGATTTGCAGAATGACCTGGGGATAAGGGATAAGGCCATGCTGGAAACCCTGTATGCCACCGGTTTAAGGGTGAGTGAGTTAATCGGGCTTGAGTTTTCCCAGGTATCAATTGATCCGGGTGTGGTGCGGGTAATGGGTAAGGGTGGAAAAGAGCGACTGGTACCGCTCGGAGAAGAGGCAATTGAATGTATAGGCCTGTATATAAATCAGGCCAGGTTTGATTTAATGGCAAACCATCCTCCCTGCAATGCGCTATTTATCACCCGCAGAGGCAAGGGAATGACACGTCAGGCATTCTGGTATTTGTTAAAACGTTATGCCGTGCTGGCGAATATAGATGCGATGAGCCTTTCACCGCACACACTCAGGCACGCTTTTGCAACCCATTTGCTTAATCATGGTGCCGATTTACGGGTGGTGCAGATGTTACTGGGGCACAGTGATATTTCAACCACCCAGATTTATACCCATGTGGCGAACCAGCGCTTACAGGCGATATATCAGCAGCATCATCCCCGTGCTAAATAAGCCCTGTATTTATAAAAACCTGGGCAGGCTGAATAGCCTGTATTTGAGCTGATACTAAAAAAACCATTAAAATCAGCCTTTTTGCTCAGGAATTATTTATAATCCCACCGGTCTATTAACACAGCATTTATTTTTTGAGAATCTAATCTATGAAATTTTTATTAAAATCCAGCCTGATAGCGCTATTGCTGGTGATTGCAACGGCGCCTTTAGTGCATGCGGGTGATACGGATATAGCGGCCGTAAAAAAGGCTATAACTAAACATCTGCCGCAGGCAGCCAATGCCACGGTGAAAGCAACACCGGTTGAAGGGCTGTTTGAAGTTGTGACGGGTGGCCAGGTTATGTATGTAACCAAAGATGCCCGTTATATCTTTGATGGTGATTTATATGATATGCAGCTAAAAAAGAATATTACTGAAGATGCTCGCAGCACGATTCGTCTGGCAGCAATAAATGAGCTGGGTGAAAAAAATATGCTGGTTTATATGCCCAAAGGTAAAGTCAGGCATACCATTACCGTATTTACGGATATCTATTGCCCTTATTGCAGAAAATTACACAATGAAATGGATGACTATCTGAATAATGGCGTTAAAGTGCGATATATCTTTGTGCCCTTCAAAGGCCAGAAAAGCATGGAGACCTCTGTTTCAGTGTGGTGTGCAGATGACAGGAATAAGGCAATGGATTTAGCCAAAGGTGGTAGCGAAGTTGAAAAGAAAAGCTGTGATAATCCGGTAAGCAAGCACAAGCAACTGGCAGCTCAGCTGGGTATCAGGGGAACCCCTGCAATTTTGCTTGAATCAGGGGAATTAATGCCGGGTTATGTGCCATCTTCCAGACTGATTAAGAAGTTGAATGAAGCGCATTAAACAACAATTTTATGTGCCAGCCCGAAGCCAGGAACAGCGGTTATAATTTATATGGCTTCGTGGTCTGTATGCACTTCAGGTCGCGATTGAATCTTTAACCCGAATATTTTATGGCCTGTTAGGCATCTAGTGGAAACAGGCTTAAACATTCGGTAAATAGCAGATATTTTTTTATCTGTTTATCTGGCCATAAAGCTTTAATGCCTTCCGCGTACAGGTGCATCTGCTGACGGTAGTCATCGGCAATTTCAGTCAGATTATTCCTGTCTGCATGTCGATGGGTTTTATAATCAATAACCATCACATTATTTTTCCCAATAATCAGTCGGTCAATAATGCCATATACCAGGCGATTATTTTGCATATACTGTATTGGGCATTCATTAAAAACCTGAAGATTATTATCAGGTTTGAATATGGTTTGTAAATCAGGGTGCTGGAAATTATTTAGGGCTATATTGAGCCAGCGTTGAAGCTGGCTATTATTTTCAAGCGCCATTTCAAAGCATATCTGCTGCAAAATACGTTCTTCTGCAACTCCATGACTTAATAATTCCAGCATACGATGAATAGCAATGCCACGATGCTGTGCGTCTTCACTACTTATTGACATATCTGATGTCGGGTGTTTTTCAGCTCGGTCATGGCTGTAGCTTGGCGCGAGTATACTCGGTGGATTTATGTCTGTAGATATTTTCTGTGTAAGGGCAGGGTCTATATCAAATACATTCGTTGTATCAGGCGCCTGTGTGTTGTTGACTTCAGCACAAGCTGTCTGTTCACCAACACTATAAATTAAGTGGTTGTCTTCGCTGTTATCAGTCAGTGTCTGCAGGGCATTAAATAGCGGCTGATACCAGTTGGTAAATGGCCCTTTGTCTGGCTGGCAACCACTAATAAATAAATATTGTCGGGCACGGGTAATCGCCACATACAGCAGGTTGGCTTCTTCTTTTAGCTGAGCTGTTTTATGCTGTTGGTTAAGATTAGCGCTCATGCTGTCCTGTTGTTTAGCGGCAGGGATTAACTGAAAATGAATCGGTTGTTTTGCGTCTACCGGCCAGTCAACCAGGGTGCTTAAGGACGATTTATCTCTGGCGCCACTAATCGTGTCGGCCAGATACACTACCGCTGCTTCCAGCCCCTTACTTGCATGGATGGTCATAATGCGCACCCTGGCTTCGCGGGTTTCCATGGGGGCTTCATCCGGTGCATCACCCGGTGTGTTTTTAAGGCTGCGCAGATAAAAAAGAAAATGCATCAGGCTGGGATAACGACCACTGTCCAGATCCAGTGCCATTTCTAAAAACAGGCTCAGATTAGCCTGTACTCTTGGCTGTAATGATTCTGCAGTGGAGCGTTTATAGCGTTCCAGTACATCGGCTTCGCAAAATATTTTATCCAGTAAATCATGCACCGGAATTTTATCCGCCAGTGCTCGCCAGCGGGTTAAATAATACCAGGCACGATGTAGCGGGTGTTGTTGTTCAAGCTCTTCTGCCATGAGTTCGAGACGATCAAACCAGTGGCTATGGTTATTATGGGCAGCAATTAACTGCAGGTCGTTATCACTTGCACAGAACAGGGGCGATTTTAATACCTGTGCCAGCGCAAGATTATTAAACGGCGTTAGCAGGGTATCCAGTAAGGCCTGCATATCCTGTATTTCCAGGCAGGATAAAAATGTTCCGCGATTGGTGCCTAAATAGGGAATGCCCGCTTCCCGCAGTGCGCGTTCATAATCTGCCACATGGGCGCGTTTACGCACAAGAATAAAAATATCATCATAACTTACCGGTCGCAGTTTTTTATTGTCTGACACGGGTGTCTTATTTTTTAGCAGTTGCTGAATATGCCGGGCAATTTGTCGGGCTTCCTGCTGATGAATGCCAGTCGATTCTGCTCGGGGCTGTTTTAACGGGTTGCGGCAATAGCCGCCTGTATCTGATTCAGCAAGCTCATGCATATGCCATAAAGGTAAAACTTCAACTTTTCCTGCAAGTTGCTGGTGGTGTGTCTGGTGTTCTATAAATCCTGCGAGTGTCTGCTGCGACCCTGGCTGTAAAAAAACTGCATTTACCGTATCAATGATTGCAGGTGAAGAACGCCAGGATTTATTGAGTGGAAATGCCTGCGCATTTAAATGCTGCGCTAGCCAGTCAGATGCCTGTTGCTGCAATTCAGGCTTTGCCCGACGAAAACTGTAAATAGACTGCTTTTCATCACCCACTAAAAATACACTGCGATTTTTTTCAGAAACAGCTGCGGCCATTTCCTCCAGCAGAGGTAAAATTAACTGCCATTGAGTTGGGTTGGTATCCTGGAACTCATCAATTAGCAGGTGCTGAATCTGTCGATCCAGTTTGTACTGAATCCACAGTGCATTTTCTGAATCCTGAAGTAGTTTAAAGCTGCGCCATTCAAGATCGGTAAAGTCTAAAAGTCGCTGCTGAAATTTCAATGTCTGGTAGTGTTCAATAAATTTCTCACCACAAAAATACCAGTGGTGATTTAACCTGAAGGTGTTAATTTTTTTTAGATGGTCCAGTGTGTCTAGAATGCATGCAGCTATGTGCTGATGTAGTTCTAACAGTATCTCGGCTGAATTATCACCGAGTTTTCTTCGCAAGGTAGGTGTGTCTTTTAGAACAAAGACCCCCCCATCTTTTTTAATAAAACAGGCCTGTATTTCAGTAAAAGCATGCGGGTTAAACTGTTCTTTTGCCAGGCAGCTAGCCAGCGTATCTGCTTTTTGCAAATTAGTTCTGGTTGGGTTTAAGGCCAGCAGCTTTGCATAGCTGCTGATTTCTTCCCTGATTTTTTCAGTGAAGAAATCACCGTAAAGGCTGTCTGTGTCCAGGGCCTCGGTATTCACTTCAAGTTGCTGAGCCAGCTGCTGGCTGGCAAACTCTGCTTTAGTGATCTGCTTATCAGCTATATTGTCGGTATAGGCCCACCAGTCACTGCGGTGGTGTAAAAAATTATTGAGGATTTTAGTTAGATTAAACAGGCCACCACTGAATTGCATCAGGCTTTGTAAATGCTCTGCTAATGCTCCCTGCATATGCAGTGTGGCCTCATTAAACAGAGCCTCTCTTGCCTGTTGAATTAAAAGCTCGGCATTTTCCAGTAAATCAAAGTTGGGGGGGACGTCGGCTTCCAGTGGAAAGCGAGCCAGTAAATCCTGGCAGAAAGAGTGAAAGGTGAGGGTGCGAACCGGGTAGTCGCAGTACTGGTGTGCTTCGTACAGACCCCTGGCTTTTTGCTGATAACGGCTGTCCAGATCAAGTTCTTTTAATAAAGTGAGCAGTTGCTCATTATCAACGGTAGCTAACTGATACAGGCGTTCTGCTAAGCGCTGCTGCATTTCAGCGGCGGCCTTGCGGGTGAATGTCAGGGCTAAAATACTGCCAGGTTCGGCATCTTCCAGCAGCAGGCGTAGAATCCGCGTAACCAGCATATAGGTTTTGCCACTGCCGGCAGAAGCGGTGACCGTTGCATTAATACCGGGATTGGCAGCTTGAAGACTCATGCCTTAAGGATAAAGGCTAATAAACAGTTTTTGTAACTATTCTCGTCGCCGTAATAGTTAGTGTTTTATGGGGCTGTTTTCTCGATTGCAGACAATAATCCTTTATCTTTTGATTTATAATCATATTTGTGGGGATAGATCAGGCTTTTCCTGACAGTTAATTTTTATGGCACCTCAGCTATTTGTACATATATTCTATCTGATATATAAACCTGAGTAGTAGTCGGGCTGCATAAAGATGAATGCAGGCAGTCGCTACCATTAAAAAGACCATCTGCAGGTGTTAATGCACCGTTTGTATTACCTGGGAAAAGCACCTTATCTACACCAACTGTGTAAGTGCCGCTAAAATCTAAATCAACAAAAGGGCCCGAGGTATCGTTAAGGAAAGTATCGGCATCGTCAAATACTCCATTTCCATTTAGGTCGTCATAAGACTCTTCACCCAGAACCCAGGCGGT
>QIDK01000053.1 GCA_003228405.1 Gammaproteobacteria bacterium
AGGTAAGACTGGCTAAAGGTGTATTGGGGTTGGCTAGTTCCTGGGCTATTTCATCGGCCGTTTTTTGTTTTTCTTCTGCGATTAGCGCCGTCGTAAATGCACTACAAAAAATCAAACTTGCAAGCATTGCCAGTTTTGGTGGATCACTCAGTTTTCTATACATTGTTTGTTCCAGTTTCGGGTTGGCTATTAATCATAAAGTAACCAGATCGTGCATTATCTGACCAACGTGAGCGCTCAAGAAATAGGCGACGCACACGTTTCTTGCCCTTGTTTTTCCCTGCAGCCACTGTAAAATGGGCTTTATTGAGGGCTTTATTGAGGGCTTTATTGGGGGCTTTATTGGGGCAGCCAGCAGGAGTATACTAAATTTTTTTAATTAAATCTGGCGCTCACGCTCGATTTCAGAATAGGCTATTGAAGCAATCGTCATATGCCCGCCATAATCCCATGCGTATGCACTTGATGCAAAGATGCTATAGAGCACGGCAGCTATTAATAATTTTATTCTCATTTAACGTTCCTTGATTTATAAGGCTGGTATTACAAGTCTGATGTTATAGCAAATTTGGTGTTCATATGCAATCTAAGCCTTTGTTTTTACTGAGCCCTTAACATGGGTGTCCTGGTAAATTACTCTATTAAACTTTCCTGGGTGTCCTGGTAAACTCTAACTTCTTAACATGGGTGTCCTACGTTATTTCCTAGTCTATTGATGACAGCACAATAGATAGACCAGGTGTCTAGTCTAAAATCGGGTGGCTTTAAACCTTTCCACAAATTCTTATAAGCCTCTTTAATTCCTGGGAAATACGTGCCTGTATACACCCCCGTTGTATCAACTCCAAATCATCTCTTTTCCCATTCTTATAATACACATCCTTTATCTTCAATTGAGCCACTTCGTTCTCAACAGCCTATGACATCAGTTTACCGGCGTTAGCTTTAATAGGGAGCTTACATCAAAGTGTATAATATTTAACATTAATATTATCTAGTAACACATTGTTTTTGTTGAGTTTGATAGCAACAAATCAACATGTTCTTTACTTATTAATGAATTCACGGATAATGACGGCATTCATTAATCTAACTCTCGTATTTGCCCCATTTACCTAATTTATGTCAGCTACCGAAAACAAATTGAGCCTCTTCACAGCGCCGGATAAATCACAGATATATGAGTATAGCCAGTTGTATGGTTGTAGCCTGTCACTGGCTTTAGCTAACCTGGCATTAAAAAAGTCAAACCCACTTGCGGTCATTACCGATGATGTTAATCAGGCCCAGCAGCTGCAGCACGAATTAAGTTTTTTTGTTTCTGGTCAATGCCAGATTCTTGAGTTGCCCGACTGGGAAACGCTGCCCTATGATATTTTTTCACCCCATCAGGATATTATTTCCCAGCGCTTAACCACGCTTTATCAACTATCTGATATGCAATCTGGTGATATTTTAATATTACCCGTTTCAACTCTTTTACAGCGCCTGCCGCCTAAGTCTTACATTAAGTCTCAGGTATTAATGCTAAAACAAAATCAGACACTTGATCTTGATGATTTCAGACTTAACCTGGAGCAAAATGGCTATCAGTATGTATCACAGGTAATGGAGCATGGCGAGTTTGCTATTCGTGGCTCTATTATCGACCTGTATCCATCCGGGCATAAGCTGCCATTTCGTATCGACCTGTTTGATACTGATATCGACAGCATTCGCAGGTTTGACCCTGAAACCCAACGATCTCTGGATGCCATTAGCTCAATTGAAATATTGCCTGCCAGAGAGTTTCCATTTAATAAGCAATCGATCAGTAAATTTCGTACTCGCTATCGTGAAAAATTAGCCGGAGACCCAACCTCAAGCAAAATTTATCAGGAAGTTTCACAGGGTATTATTCCTAATGGCATAGAATATTATTTGCCCTTATTTTTTGATGCGCTTGATTCCATATTTAATTATTTACCGCGCAATACCATTATCTGTTCAGATAAGGAATTATCACAAACCATTGAGCATTTTAATCACGATGTAGCCAGCCGATATGAACAACGACGACATGATATTGAGCGCCCTGTTTTAAGCCCGGATCAGCTTTATTTAGATGCCAGTGAATTAACCACAGTCATACAGATATTTCCACAGATACATACGCAAACACAAAAAAATACACCGAGTAGCAAGTTTATAGATTTACCTTTTAGCGCACCGACTCAACTGCTTGCAAAAAGCAGAAAAGACAGCCCTTTATCTACATTAATATCCCATATTAAAACCTGTTCAGGTCGTATCTTATTAATTACCGAATCAGCCGGGCGTCGAGAGATGCTCCTGGAAATGCTGCATGATCAGCGGCATTTCCCCAGGGTGTTTGATAGCTGGATAGCATTTATTGATGCTGATGATCAACTGGGAGTTGCGGTTGCTTCTGTCGATCGTGGCCTGAATATTAATCAGCCAGAAATTAATATTTTAACTGAAGCACAAATTTTCGGAGAGCGTGCACAGCAGCAAAGACGCCGCAGAAAACGCACCCGTGATGCAGAAGCTGTTATTGGAAATCTAACCGATTTAAGTGTTGGTTCACCCGTTGTGCATGAGGCCCATGGTATTGGTCGTTATTTAGGCTTACAGAAATTAAGTGTGGGCGTTATCGACACTGAAGTGTTAACCATAGAATATGCAGGGGGTGACAAGCTCTATGTTCCCGTCGCATCTTTAGATTTAATCAGTCGATATACAGGTGCAGATGAAGAACATGCACCATTACACAAACTGGGCAGTGAAACCTGGTCTAAAGCACGCAAAAAAGCGGCCAGAAAAATTCATGACATTGCGGTTGAAATACTGGATATTCATGCACGCCGTGCCGCTAAAGGCGGCCTTGCTTATAATATAAATATGGATGAATACAATCAGTTTGCAGCCGCCTTCCCGTTTGAAGAAACGGAAGATCAGCTTAAAGCTATCAATGCAGTGATTGAAGATCTTGCAGAAGCTAAAGCCATGGATAGAGTAGTGTGTGGCGATGTTGGTTTTGGTAAAACAGAAGTCGCTATGCGTGCCACCTTTGTTGCCGCCAATGCAAATAAACAGGTGGCCATATTAGTGCCCACTACCCTGCTCGCCCAGCAGCATTTTCAAAATTTTAAAGATCGCTTTGCCGACTGGCCATTTAAAATAGAATGCCTGTCTCGTTTTAATACAAAGAAACACCAGAGCCTGGTAGTCGATGATTTAAAAGCCGGTAAAATTGATATCATTATAGGCACACATAAACTGTTACAGAAAGATATTGGTTTTAAATCTCTGGGCTTACTGATTATTGATGAAGAGCATCGATTCGGTGTTAAACATAAAGAACAATTTAAAAATCTGCGCGCAGAAGTTGATATTTTAACCTTAACAGCAACACCTATTCCCCGCACATTAAATATGTCACTGGCGGGTATGCGTGATTTATCCATTATTGCCTCCCCGCCTACACAACGCCATGCGATTAAAACCTTTATATCCGAATGGAATGATCAACTGGTACAGGAAGCCTGTTTACGAGAAATTAAACGCGGTGGTCAGGTTTATGTGTTACATAATGAAGTTAAAACTATTGAAAAAATGTGTAGCTCACTGGAACAGTTAATCCCGGAGGCAACAGTTGAATTTGCCCACGGCCAGATGCGCGAAAGAGATCTGGAACGTATTATGCTGGATTTTGTGCATCAGAAATTTAATGTTCTGGTAAGCACTACTATTATTGAAAGCGGCATAGATGTGCCCACTGCAAACACCATTATTATAAATCGGGCAGATAAACTGGGGCTGGCACAATTGCATCAAATACGTGGACGTGTGGGCCGCTCACACCACAGGGCTTTCGCCTATTTAATTACCCCACCAAAAAACATAATCACCAGAGACGCGCTCAAACGCCTGGAAGCGATTGAGTCATTAGAAGACCTGGGCGTTGGTTTTACCCTGGCAACCCATGATTTAGAGATTCGGGGTGCAGGCGAGCTGCTCGGTGATGACCAGAGTGGGCAAATTCAGGAAATTGGCTTTAGTCTGTACACTGAGTTGCTTGATCGAGCTGTTAAAGCCCTTAAATCAGGTAAGATACCTGATCTTGATAAACCCATTCATCAGGGCACAGAAATTGATCTGGGTGTGCCTGCGCTGCTGCCTGATGATTATATTCATGATATTCACATTCGCTTAATACTCTATAAACGTATATCAAATACGGCAAACCAGCATGAACTTGATGAAATACGGGTTGAGTTGATCGATCGATTTGGTTTATTACCCGAAACAGCTAAAAATCTATTTGAAGTCACCGCAATGAAACTGCTTACCCAGAGCATTGGTGTTGAGAAGATAACAGCCGTTGATACATTAATAAGGATAATATTTGACCAGAATGCTAATATCAATCCTGCACAACTGATTGCATTGATACAGTCGCAGCATGAAGTCTTTAAATTTAATGGCACCAATACGCTAATAATAAATAAACAAACAACCGAATGTGAACAACGGGTTAAAATTATACGTCAAACCCTGGAATCACTAATGCTACAGGAAGCTGCTTAATGAAATTATTTAATAAAATTGTTTTCATGTTTATGCTGCTGATCATTTCATCCCCTTTATATGCGGATGAAACAGGCTATGAAATTGAGTTAATTATATTTGAAGACGCAACCGCCCGGTATTTGAATTCTGAAGACTGGAGCTATAATGATATATTGCGTCATAGAGAAACCGCTGAGACAAAGAATACCCCGCAAAATGATGCTGAATATAAAGAATTAGGCTGGAAATCTGCCCGATTAAAGGCAAACCTTGATCGATTATTAAATAACTCGAATTTTAAAGTTCTGTTGAATAAACGCTGGAAACAAACGGGGCTGGATAGGGAAAAATCATTTAACATCCCGATTAATACCCTGAATATTGATCTTGTTGATGATCACGAATCACCGACATCAAGTTCTTATATTACAGGCACTGTAAAACTCATTATGAGCCGTTATCTCCATTTTAATGTAAATATTCAGTATCACAGGCCAGATTTAGATGAATTTGGCACAAAAGTATTGAAAATATTTCCGGTTGTAAACGAGCGCCGTATGCGCAGTAAAGAAATTCATTATATTGATCATCCGCTAGTTGGCATCGTTGTTCTGGCAACACCTTATAAAATAAAATCAGATACCGGCAAGACTAAGCCAGCGGGGTATAAAACCCTTTAGAGATCAGGGATGAATGGCACCTACAGGAAAACTATTTTTGTTATACATCTATGATATAAAACAGGTATTCTTCTCACCTGATTCATTACCAAATACAAACCTCCTTCCATATAGGTACTGAGTGCACATAGAATGCAGGCAGGATCAAGCGAAGCGAGTACCATCCAGTAGCTGGAAGTTTTGGCCAACAATCTCATCAACCAGGCTTTATTAGAGGTTCTCTACCCGTCTGTATTAGTGCTGATTAAGATACATAGAAAATCAGAAATTTATATGCGATAATCACTAACCTAAATACACCTCAAATACAGAAATGACCTAAAGCCAGCTAACTAAGCCAAGTATTTTAATATGGGAATTAATATAAATAAAAGGATCAATATCAGACGTTGTTCTTCAGAGGATAGACTTAACTGGGATCAATATCTACTTGAGCACTCTCATGGAAATTTTTATCAGCATTATGACTGGAGAGGCATTAATGAACGAAATTTCAGGCATGAGTGTTATTATCTAATAGCAGAAGAAAATAACAGACTAGTTGGGTTATTTCCGCTTGTTTTTATTAAAAGCAAACTTTTTGGAAAAATCCTCACATCTATGCCATTTGTTAATTTTGGTGGCCTATGCTCTGATTCAGAAGAGATAAACGCCTTATTAGTTAAGGAATTAACCAAAATAACCAAACAATGTAATGCTGACTATCTTGAAATACGAACCCTGAATTCAGTATCAGACAATCTACCTACATCTCTGCATAAAATAAGCATGACTCTTGACCTGAATCCAGATTCAGACATCATATGGAATGGATTTAAATCAAAACATCGTACTAATATTCGCCGCGTTTATAAAAAGAATGTTTATGTTAAACAGGGGCATCTTGAATTACTAGATGATTTTTACACCCTGATTTCTAAAAGCTGGAAAAATCTGGGAACGCCAATATATAAAAAATCATACTTTGAAGATATTCTTAATACCTTCCCGGATAAAACTAAAATATTTATTGCCTATCTGGATGATAAGCCAATAGCAACCGCATTTAATGGCTATTATAAAGATATAGTAGAAGGCATGTGGGCTGGCTCACTACCTGAATATAGATCATTACAACCAAACTATGTTCTCTATTGGGAAATGATAAAAGATTCATGCGAGAATGGCTATAAACATTTTCACCTTGGCCGTTCCACATCTGATACTGGCGCGGAAACATTTAAGAAAAAATGGAATGCATATCCAAAGCAACTTTACTGGCAATATATACTGAATAATCAGAGTGATATCCCACAACTAAATGTCACTAACGCAAAGTTTAAGTTAGCCATCAAAATCTGGAAAAAACTGCCATTATCAGTCACAACGTTGATTGGTCCACTTATAGCCAGAAGTATTCCTTAAAAAATGATATTGCCACGATTCATTCCACCAGCAGGTACTGTCATAAATTCAACAGAAATATTTGGCTGGATTTTTGACACTTTAACAGGTAAAGATAGAAGAGCTGAATTTTGTGATGCTATTAAATCAAAGTATAAAGTTAAACACTGTTTTTTAATGTCGTCAGGTAGAGCCGCTATGGCCATGCTGTTTAAGATTTTAAAACAGAAAAATACCGACCCTCTTCGATGTGAAATCATATTACCAAGTTATACATGTTATTCAGTACCAGCTGCAGCTGAAATAGCAGGCCTGAAAGTAAGGATATGTGATATTGACCCTACTACCCTGAGCTATGACCTGGAACAATTTAAAAGCATTGATTTTTCTCGCGTACTCTGTGTTGTAACAGCTAACCTTTATGGTTACCCGGATGATTTACCACAGATAGAATCTATCGCTCGAGAAAATGGATGCTATTTATTAGATGATGCCGCACAAAGCATGAATGCTAAAATAGAAAACCAATACTCGGGGACGTTCGGCGATATAGGGCTTTATAGCCTTGATAAAGGCAAAAACATTACATCTATGCAGGGCGGAATCATAGTAACCAACAATGATGAATTAGCACTAGATATAGAAACTTATATAAATAATTTACCTGTTGCAACATTTAAACAACAAATTAATGATGCAATAAAGCTATGCATATATTCAATATTACTTAAACCGTATCTATACTGGATTCCCGCCAACATACCTGCCCTGGGGCTTGGAAAAACAATTTATACAACCGATTATCTTTTTTGTCAATATAGCCGCTCAATGTCTGCACTCGCTATACGTTTATTTAAGCGAATAGATAAAATTTCCAGACAAAGAAAAGATTCATATAATGAAATATATAATTCATTGAATAAAATTCAAGGTATAGATTTTATAAAATACACAAACAAAATATCTGACCCCGTATTCCTTCGAACTCCAGTATTGATTAATGATGTAAAAATGAGAAACAATATTATCTCAGAACTAAATAAAAATGGAATAGGTGCTACAGTATCTTATCCTGAATCTATAGCAAATCTTGACCAGCTTAAGTCATATTCAATTATACATAATAATATTTCATCTGCAGGAGAATATGTTGCAAATCACATAATTACTCTGCCTGGCATTTCCTATTTAAACTCTAACGATATTAATAAAATAGGCTCAATTTTTTTAAAATATTCTATAAATTAATTATG
>QIDK01000015.1 GCA_003228405.1 Gammaproteobacteria bacterium
CAGTAAGATTTCTTTGCCCTGCTGTCGTAGCTGGGCAATTTGTTCGGTCCAGCTTTTAATCGCCTCAGCATCCAGTCCGCGACCATCATCTGTGACCAGAGAGCTACCGATTTTAATAACCCAGCGTCTGCAGCTGGCGAGTTGTTGTCGTGTTTTCATAAGTATTTTAGCTGGAAGATGATATTTAAGCCCAATGGCGCTTACCTAAGCCCAATAAAAGAAAAAGAAAACGCTAAGAACGCAAATAACCGCGAATGAACGCAATAATATTAATTTAGATGCCTGCAAAAAAACTTTACGCCTCCGTGTCTAAACGTTTTTAATCAGTTTCCTTACTGGCTTCTGTTGTTTTTATTTTGTCTTTTTCTTCTTCCAGATAAGCCATTATGTCAAATACCAGCTGTTGTGTGCCACGTTTGCTTTCAGCTGAAACTCTATAGGCGGGGCCCTGCCAGTCCAGGCCCTGAATTATATTATCACAGACGGCTTCTGCTTCATCATCCGGCAGTAAATCGGTTTTATTCAGTACCAGCCAGCGAGGTTCATCCAGCATCGCCGGGTTATATTTTTCCAGCTCGTGCAGAATGGTCTGAGCATTTTTAACCGGGTCAGTCTGGTCAAAGGGGGCAATATCAATCACATGCAGCAGTACGCGAGTTCTGCTCAGGTGTTTAAGAAACTGTATGCCCAGGCCAGCACCTTCCGCGGCACCTTCAATCAGGCCGGGGATATCGGCTATTACAAAGCTTTGCGAGGCGCCCACATTGACCACGCCTAAATTAGGGTGCAGGGTAGTAAAGGGGTAGTTAGCCACCTTGGGCTGGGCATGGGAAACCGCACGAATAAGCGTTGATTTACCCGCATTAGGCAGGCCAAGCAAGCCCACATCCGCAAGTACTTTTAGTTCAAGGCGTAATTCGCGACGCTCACCGGCGCTGCCCTCTGAGCACTGGCGAGGGGTGCGGTTTACCGAGCTTTTAAAGCGGGTATTGCCCAGCCCGTGAAAGCCACCCTGTGCGACTAATAGAGCCTGCTCATGCCGGGTAATATCACCAATCAGTTCGCCGGTGTTTTCATCATAAACCAGGGTTCCATTCGGCACCTGTACAAACAGATCATCGCCTTTTTTACCGGTCATATTACGGCCAGAGCCTTTCGTGCCCTGTCGAGCGGTATAGGTTCTGATGGTGCGAAAATCAGAAAGAGTATTGAGATCGTGGCTGCCAACCAGGAAAACGCTGCCGCCATCACCGCCATCGCCGCCATCAGGGCCACCACGGGGGATGAATTTTTCGCGCCTGAAGCTGACCACGCCGTTACCTCCGTCGCCGGCAATTACTTTTATTCTGGTTTCATCTACAAAGCGCATTTATTAAATCCAGATGGATGGTGGGTACACCTCATCGTGGGCCAAAGCTCGCGCCTACATTGTAGGCATTAGCTTTAGCTGACGACCGGGGTGCAAAAATTATAGCCTAAAGCCAGTGGTCAGGGCTACAAAGACAAAGGGCATAAAAAAACCCTGCTATGAAATTTCATGAGCAGGGTTTTTCAGGTTTCGTTCAGACCTGGGTCTTTACGCGGCAACCACGCTCACTGTGCGGCGATTTTTAGGGCCTTTAACCTCAAATAACACTTTGCCTTCAGCTTTAGCAAACAAAGTGTGATCGCGGCCTATGCCTACGTTAGTGCCCGGGTGAAACTGGGTGCCACGTTGACGAACCAGGATGTTGCCAGCCAATACAGACTGACCACCATACATTTTAACGCCCAGTCGTTTACTTTCCGACTCGCGGCCATTGCGAGTACTACCGGCGGCTTTCTTATGTGCCATTTTGCTATACCTCTGTTAGGGTCACTTACTTAAAAGTTAGCCAGCGATGCTGGTAACTTCAATTTCAGTATAGTACTGACGATGACCTGTACATTTTTGATGATGTTTACGGCGTTGAAACTTCATGATGTGCACTTTTTTGTGTCGACCATGAGATAGAATCTTGCAAGTTACCTTGCCGCCTTCCAGCATCGGGCTACCGATCTTCAGCTTATCGCCATCAGCGATCATAAGCACCTGATCAATTTCGATAGAGTCACCTTCGGCACCTTCCAGTTTTTCAACCTTCAGATATTCACCCTGAGTAACCTTGTATTGTTTACCACCGGTTTTAACTACAGCGTACATACCGGACAACTCCTAAAAAATGTGTGTTGATATTTCTGTTTTCAGAAAGGGCGGGAATTGTAGCGATTTAGTGGCCATGCTACAAGCGAAAAAGCACCTAAAACTGGCTTTTTATTAAAGAAAGGCTGAAATAATGGTCTCCAGCTTGTGACTTTGCAGATGATACACCATAATTCGCCCGTCAAATACTGAGTTGGCCTGAACAGAATATGCAAATACACAAGATACAAGCCCTGGTGGCGGACGATATGCGGGCCGTAGATGATGTTATTCAGGCAAGATTGTCATCTGAAGTCGTGCTGGTGAATCAGTTAAGCCATTATATTGTTAATTCGGGTGGTAAGCGCCTGCGTCCCATATTGTGTCTGATGGCTTCCCGTGCCTACGGCTATAACGGGATACATCATCATACCCTGTCGGCGATTATAGAATTTATCCACACGGCCACCTTATTGCACGATGATGTGGTCGATGAATCCGAATTACGCCGGGGTCAGGAAACCGCTAATGCCCTGTTTGGTAATGCCGCCAGTGTGCTGGTGGGCGATTTCCTGTATTCCCGTGCCTTTGAAATGATGGTGGATGTGGATAGTATGAAGGTGATGCAAATCCTCGCCGAAACCACCAATGTAATAGCCGAAGGTGAAGTTATGCAGCTAATGAACTGCCATGATGCCGATACCACCGAACAGCGTTACCTGGATGTGATTCACGCTAAAACTGCCAAGCTATTTGAAGCGGCGACTCGTCTGGGAGCCGTGTTATGTCAGCGCCCCGAAGCAGAAGAAAATGCCATGGCCTCCTATGGCATGCATTTAGGCACTGCTTTTCAGCTAATTGATGATGTGCTGGATTACAGCTCATCGAGTGAAGAAATGGGTAAAAATGTGGGTGATGATCTGGCTGAAGGCAAGCCGACCCTGCCATTAATTTTTGCCATGCGCAATGGCACTGAAGAGCAGTCTGCAGTGGTGCGCAAAGCGATTGAAGATGGCGGGCTGGATTATCTTGAGCCGGTGATGCAGGCTATACAGAAAACCGGTGCCATTGAATACACCGAAAAAACAGCGCGTAATGAGGCAGAGCTGGCTATTGCCCAGCTTGAGCATTTGCCCGAATCTAACTATAAACAGGCACTGGAAGATCTGGCCAGATACTCTGTAGATCGTTCTTTTTAAAAATTAAAAGTAGTTTCGCAAATAAATACAAATAAAAACTGGAATAAAGCATTATGAGCTCGGTCGACATTCACCCAACAGCCATTGTTTCACCCCATGCCAGTTTAGCCGATGGTGTCGTTGTAAAACCTTATGCCATTATTGAAGATAATGTAGAAATAGGTGAGAACACGGTGATTGGACCACATGCGGTGATTCATCAATATGTGCGCATGGGTGCAGGCAATAAAATTCATGCTCATGCCATGATAGGCGACCTGCCGCAGGATTTAAGTTTTGATCAAAGTTCAGAAACCTGGGTAGAAATAAAAGACAACAATGTGATTCGGGAAAACGTAACTATTCACCGGGCCACTACGGCTGAAGTCACCCGGGTAGGTTCCGACTGTTACATTATGACCAATGTACATATCGGTCATGACTGTCAGTTAGGCAATGGCATTATTATGGCAAGCAATACCGGCCTGGGAGGGCACACTCAGATCGGAGATAAAGTGGTGTTTGGTGCAGCAGTGGGTGTGCATCAGTTTGCAAGAATTGGTTCTTATGTGATGTGCGCCGGCATGATTGCAATACGCAAAGATGTAATGCCCTATACCATGGTAGCGGGTGAACCCGCTAAACATTATCGTTTAAACACAGTCGGTTTGCGTCGTTCAGGGGTTAAAGGCCAAAATTATAAAACCCTGGAAAAAGCCTATCGTGAAATCAGGTCGGGTAATAAATCGCTTGAAGGTATTGAAGAAACAGAACAGACCTTGCACTTAAAAGAATGGTTAGGGGCAGATTCTAAACGTGGTTTGAGCGGGTTTTTAAAAGAATAATAAAAATGTAAATGAACACACTAAGTAATAGAGGTTTGGGTTTGATTAAATATATAAAAAGTTTCTACACAACAAGGTTGCCTCCTGATTTCAGGCTCGACGACCCTGTAATCAGCGTTTTTGAATTGCATTATTCTCATGTTAGTCGCGCTGCCAATGTAAAAAGCAATGCAAATCTTCCTCTCCCAGCGTTTCTATGATATTGCTAAAATTACTATGGAGCTTTAAAACGTTTTTATATTATGAGATGGAGACGTAAATGATATTCTTTTCAGTAAAAAGAAAAATCACCATACAATTTCAATCAAAACAAATGACATTCCAGCCTCCACCTAGTAGTGGAAATGCACTATCTGATCATCCTGGCCGTATATATTGTTGCACTACTTCAGATCTGATTGGGCTAGGTAGAATATTTGAATCTATGTTATGCAAAGATGACTTACAGGTGATTTCAGAAACAACAATTAAGTCACGTAGTGATTTTCCAGTGCAATTGGGTGTAAAAAATGATGGTGAATGGGAAAGAAACCTATATTACTCGGGCTTAATAAAAACAATTAATAAAAAATTTATTAACATTGAAGCCGTAGATATAGAAGAGCAAATATCGCATTTAAAAAACATAAAGAACCCTCGTATTGCTGTGCTTAATGGTTTTGGCTCAGGTTTTGGTGATACACTGATTGGTGTAACTGCATTTTTAAGTGCGTTTGAAAAAATCATAAAAATTATCAAACCAAAAATCGAGGTGATTTATTCACCAAGGCAACATAAAGTTATCGCGCCTATTCTTAAATATATGATTTATATTGATGAATTTCATATTGCGCCTATGACACTTAAAAAATTACTAGAATTTGATGCGGTATTTGATACGGGAGGTATGGCTCAACGAGTGGGGTTCTCAGATAAGCCCATTGTTGATTTTTTTTTGGCATCCTTTGGTTTAAATCCTGATAATATACATGAAAATAAAAAAAGAAATACTTTAAAGTATTTTCAGCCAAGTGATAATCTAAAAGCCTGTATTCAGAATATCAGGGATAATAATCCGGGTAAAAAAATAATACTACTACACCCTAAAACGTCGTCAAAATTTAAAAATATACCAGATTCATATATAAGAAATATTATTCACAAAGTGGGGTTAACTTATAAATATATTATTATAACAGATGAGTATATCTCCTTGCCAGTAAGTTCGTCTGTTATTGATTTATCTAAATATGCGACATCCTTTTATGGGTTATGTGATGTTATTAGCCAGGTAGACGGAATACTAACAGCTGACACATGTGTTTATCATATAGCAGACTGTTTTGATATCCCTACAATTGCCTGGTTTACAATGTACGATCCTGATGTGTGGGCCCAGTATTATCCATGTGTTACGGGGGTTTTGCTCGGTAAAAAATCAGGCTTTTTAAACCAAAAGCCTGAAAATACTGAAGCCAATCTCATCAAACTTAATAAGCTTTGGGAAGAAGTTGATTTTGATAAGGCGCTACTTTTGCTAGAAAATTCTATGAAGAAAAAATTTACATGTAATATTTCTGAAAGAGAAAATCAGCGATTACCAGGTGCCTCGTCTTAATTTTTATATGGTTTTTGTTGATATGATTACTACGTGAAAATGTGTGTTGTCTTGTGCAGCAGATATCAGCATCTATCGTTAAAATGCACTGAAATTACAGTACTCACATGTTATAGGAAAAACATTAACCTCTATAAAAAAATGCTAAGGAATCGAGATGGGAATATAATATGAAAGAAGACATTAAATTAAACTTAGGTAGTGGCAAGAACCACAAAGAAGGATACATTAATGTGGATAAATATGGCAATCCAGATATGCAGCTTGATCTTGAGGTGTTTCCATGGCCATGGGAGGATTCTAGTGTATGTGAAATAGTGTTAAATCATGTGTTAGAACACCTGGGTCAAGATACTGAAATTTACCTGAGCATAATAAAAGAAATATATAGGGTATGTAAGGATCAGGCAATAGTCCATATTGTAGTTCCTCATCATCGGCATGATGATTTTATTACTGACCCAACCCATGTCAGGAAAATTACGCCAGATGGTATTGGAATGTTTTCAAAAAAAGCTAACAATATGTGGATCGAAGGAGGGTATTCTAATACTCCATTAGGCATATATCTGGATGTTGACTTAGAGATAACGCAAGTCACACTTATACCAGATTCAATATGGTTTAAACGTCTCAATGAGAAAAAGATATCCGAAGAAGAACTTGCATTTGCAGCAAGAAGTTATAACAATGTGATTAAAGAATTTCGTATGGTGGTGAAAGTAATAAAGTGAAATAAACTTTAAACATAATTATACAGCTTCAGCCGATTTTGTCGGCAGTTGATTTAAACGGGTTATATCTGATGAATAAAGGAGAGCGGTCCTTTATCAGGGTTTTGGTCAATGGTGCACCCGCTTTGCTTGATCGGTCTACTAAAGCAATTTAGAGAATGATGGACCTTGTATTTATATGCTAATAGTCATATAACGAGAAATGCGAATTCCCTGCGGCCAGTCATGCATGCCCAGGCCCGCCTTCTGTTTTAAATGATTTAAAAAATCTTCAGCTTCGGGCAGCTGTTCCCATACAGAAGGAAGAAAAGTTGCCTTATGAAAATCATCCTCAAGAATCAGGCCATCGACTCCCGGCTGTAATTGCGCAAGCAGGTCTGTTTCAGATTTAAAACTCATTGGCTCGGCCGGAGTTAAAATTGAAATATGAATATCCAGTTTGCTTAATTCATTTTCAGTAACCGGCGGGAAGCGTGGATCTTTAAAGGCGGCAGAAAAGGCGTGTTCACTAACATCTGCAATTAAAGCTTGATGCGCCTGCAAAGTACCAATGCAGCCGCGTAGTTGATTGTTTATATTTAGGGTTACAAAGCTTGCGCCAGTTGTCTGTAAAAGCTCGCTGTATTTTTCTACATCCACAGCTAAAGCGTGCTGATATTGCTGGCCATAAGCAATCGATTTTCTGGCTGTGTCTTGCAGCATGTTTTTTTCGGTTTCAGTAAGATCAGTAAACTGCATAGGCGCCATAACCCACTACCCTGCTTTTATCACCGGCGGTATCACCTGAGTTTCCAAGATCAAGCGTTTCGATGGTTAAGTGTTTTGTTCTGGCAAGATCCAGCAAACCATTTAACGGGTATCTGCCGCAGGCGTCCTCCTGGTGAATATTTTCCGGCTGGCATTGTTCAATGGCCCGGGAAGTCTGTTTATCTAAATTAACGGCAACCTGATAATTATGGAAATGACTTAAGTCTGAGCTAATTACAATCAGTGTCTGCTCATCACCCCACAGCATTTGCAGGCACTGGGCCACCTCTTTTTGATTACAGTCGCCTACAACCAGCGGGGTTAGTTCAAAGCTTTCTAATGTGGTCTGTAAAAAAGGCAGCTGAACTTCCAGTGAATGTTCATTCTGATGCGCTAGATTATTTGCTTGCACAAAAGGCAGAGTCTCAGCCAGTTGGCATAAGGAACGGTTAATTTTTATTTTACCCAGAGGGGTTTCAAAAAAATCTGACTCAGTGGTGGCGATACCATGCAGCGCCACTCGATGAGACGGGCCGAGTAAAATAACCTGCTTGATTTTTGCCGATTTGCCCAAAAGTAACTTATAGGCACTTGCGGC
>QIDK01000042.1 GCA_003228405.1 Gammaproteobacteria bacterium
TTATAAATATATTAATAAATATATAATTACGTATGAATTAGTTTTAATTTTATACTCAGTAACCAAACTGTATATCGTGTAGTATATATTTGTCAATACTCACAGTTTCATAAGAATTTTATATTTTTATGGAATATTGCTGGGTTTTACAAACGCGGATTTTATGATGCCATTTTCATAGCTTCATAAACTTCTTCAGGTGTTTTATAACCAGGTGGTTTTCGTGGTCTTTGATTTAGTTTTGTTTGTATATCGACAACCGAGACCTGGCCCCGTAGTTTTTTTGTTGGGGTTCGTTGCCTCACCCCAACCTACGAACTTCATGGGTTAACAGGAATAACATAGCAGTTGATTTCTGGTTGACAGGGTATTAAAAAAAATTAAAAAGCTGTTTACCGCAGAGGACGCTGAGATACGCAGAGGTTTTTATGGTTTGCGCGTAGCGCAAACATATAAAAAATATTTTTCTCTGCGTACCTCCGCGCCCTCTGCGGTTAAATCTTTTTTTAGCAGAAGCAGTTACTGAAGCCTCCGCAAAAATGGCGCCGAACTGTTAATAATTCCACACCAGGCAGCTTTTTTAACTTCGTCTATAACCCGAAGTAATCGGGTAGCGCCGATCACGACCAAATGCTCGCTGGGTAATTCGCACCCCTGGTGGGGCCTGGCGCCGTTTATATTCATTTATCTGCACCATGCGAATCACCCTGTCTACCGTTTCAGCATCATAACCCGCATCAACAATCTGCTGCTTTGGCATGTCTTCTTCAACGCTCATTCTGAGAATCGCATCCAGTGTATCGTAGTCTGGCAGACTGTCCTGATCCTTTTGGTCTGGCCTTAGCTCGGCGGATGGCGGCCTGTTCAGCACCCGCTGTGGAATAACCTGCGAAACAGAATTTCGATAATCACACAGGGCGTAGACCAGCTGTTTTTCAATATCTTTTAATGGCGCAAAACCACCCGCCATATCCCCGTATAAGGTGCTATAACCCACCGCCATTTCACTTTTATTGCCGGTGGTAAGCACCATGCGGTGCAACTTGTTCGACAGGGCCATTAATATTACACCGCGGCAGCGAGCCTGAATATTCTCTTCGGTGGTGTCCACTGGTTTGCCCGCAAACTCTTCTTTTAGCGTTTCCAGAAAAGCCTGAAAAGAGGGTTCAATAGATATCACCTTATAATCTACCACCAGAATATCTGCTTCCTGTTTAGCATCATCCAGGCTCATCTGCGCCGTGTAGCGGGATGGCATCATCACCGCATGTACCTGATCGGCTCCCAGCGCATCGGCTGCAATGGCCAGGGTCAGTGCAGAATCTACCCCGCCGGATAAACCAATCACCACGCCATCAAAACCATTGCCGGTGACATAATCATGCACCGCGGTAACCAGTGCTTTATACAGGCTGGCCAGCTCACTTTCGGGCTGATAAAAATGCGTATTCACCGCTGTAATGTGATTATCTGCATGTAACTGATAGTGCAACATGGCGGCCTCAAAGTCTGGCCCTCTGCCGACCAGCTCTGCTGAGCCATTAAGTACCAGTGAATCTCCATCAAATACCAGCTCGTCCTGACCACCCACAATATTTAAATAAAACAGCGGCAATGGGGTCTGTTGCTGTCGATGCTGCAACATACCTAGCCGTTGCTGAAATTTATTTCGATGATAGGGAGATGCATTTAATATCACTATGGCTTCAGCCCCAGCTGCCGCAGCCTGTGAAATGGGTTCATCAAACCAGGCATCTTCACAGATCACTATGCCTATTTTGCGTTGCCGGCACTCTATCACCAGTGGTTTATTACCCGGCTGAAAATAACGCTTTTCATCAAAGACCGCATAGTTGGGCAGGCTGTATTTATGGTATTCGGCGATCACCTCACCCCTGTTGCACACAATCGCCGCATTAAATAACTCATGCTGCTGCAAACTCGGCGCACCCAGTACCACCATAATATCCGCCGTATTTTCAGCGATTTCATCAATTGCGGCTTTAATCTGTTGAATAAAGCCCTGCCGCATCAACAGGTCTTCCGGTGGATATCCGCTGAGCGCCAGCTCAGGAAAGATAGCCATATCCGCCCCGGCCTGTTGCGCCTTAAGTGACAGGGATATGATTTTTCGGGTATTGGCTTTAATATTACCGACCAGGAAGCGTTCCTGAACCAGGCATATCTGCAATGCATCAGTCATAATTTGTGTTTTGGTTTAGAATGGTTCAATTGTTGATTTTATCAGGACATAGACCTATATGTTTAAAAGTGTGTTAATTATTATTCTCGTTGTCATTATACTTTTTGTGGGCCGATCCGTATTACAGCGTCTAAAACGGGCCGTGCCCGCAGAAAAGTCGGCTGATAGCAAAGATACCGTACAGTGCCTGCATTGCAAAACCTATATTCCCTGTAATGAGGCCATTGTTAAAGATGGCAATACTTTTTGCAGCAGGCAGCACTTTAATGACTGGAATCGGTCATCTTGAGTAACAGCACACCCGGTCAGGTTATTTCCAACCCTGCTGCCACGGGGCCTTCCCTCACATGGAAGCCCTTGCATCAACTTAATTTCTATCGATTTATACTGGCATCCAGTTTTTTAATCGCATTTTATAAAAGCGAGTGGATGAGTTTCCTCGGTAGCCAGGATCCAGAAGCCTTTCTCATCACCTCAATTGTATTGCTAATGAGTAGCCTGATTTTTATTTTTACTGGTTATAGGAGCAAACTGGCCTTTGAAACACAGATCATCATTAGCAATACCAGCGATATTTTTCTCATTACCCTGCTGGCTCATTTCAGTGGCGGCCTGAGTAGTTCGTTAGGTGTTCTGTTAATTATTAATGTCACTGCTACGGGCACTTTTTTAACCGGCAAACACCCTTTTCTGTTTGCCGCTCTGGCGACACTAGCTATACTTAGCGAACAAACCTCAAGCTTGATACAGGGTATCAGTAATGAGTTCGGGTATATTCATGCTGGTTTACTGGGGCTGGTTTTTTTTGGTATTAGCTTCCTTGCATCTATTTTATCTAAACGCATACGTGAATCAGAACAGCTGGCCACATCCCGTCAGGCTGACATTATCAGTCTGGAAATATTAAATGAAGACATTATCCAGAATATGCGAACCGGCATTATTGTGGTCGATGATAACGGCCACATCCGCATGGCCAATAGCTCGGCTGAAACGCTGCTGGGTAATGTTTCATTACGCAGCACCCCTTTATTAAAAAATATTCTGCCATCCCTGAATGCCCGTTTTATAGAATGGCAAGATCAACCTTACATGCATCACAAAGCAATTCCACAGGAACACGGCCTGCCAGATATACAACCAGGGTTTCGCAAACTAAAACCCACAGAACAGGGTTGCTCGGATACCCTGATTTTTCTGGAAGATGCCACCCAGTTTAACCAGCGCTTTCAACAAATAAAACTCGCCTCTCTGGGCAGACTCACCGCCAGCATTGCTCATGAAATACGTAACCCATTAAGTGCTATCAATCACGCGGCACAGCTACTGGAAGAATCAGAATTAGATATTGCAGATAAAAAGCTGTCGAATATCATTACCACTCAGGTACAGCGACTTGACAGGGTTGTCGAAAATGTATTGCAACTTTCACGGCAACAGAAAAGCAGCAATGAAACCATTAAACTTAAGCAATGGCTGGAACATTTTTGTGATGAGTTTATCCAGTGCAGTAGAATTAATGCATCTCAGCTCCAACTTGAATCAAAAAACAGTGAAGTTGTCATTCTGTTTGATTCTAGCCACCTGAATCAGGTAATGAGTAATTTATGTAACAATGCGATAACTCACAACAATCGCCCGCTGAATGTGATTAAAATTCATATTGTTTATGGATATGACAAACAATTTGACCAACCCTTCATTGAGGTAAATGATAATGGGCCCGGTATTCCAGCAGAAATAATTGAACAGATATTTGATCCATTTTTTACAACCAGCTCAAAAGGGACTGGACTGGGCCTTTATGTGTCTAAAGAAATAATTGAAAGCAATCGAGCAAAAATACGCTATATTGAAAGAAGCAGCTCAGGCAGCTGTTTTAGAATTCATCTTTTATCCGGCTTATTACATAACAATGAATGAAAACAAATTAAAATCTATCCTCGTTGTTGATGACGAACCTGATATATGCGAGCTAGCAGAAATCACCCTGAGCAGAATGGGATTAAAAACCCTTTCTGCTAATGATGTATCCACTGCAAAACAGTTGCTTGCATCCCATAAATTTGACCTCTGCCTTACCGATATGAACTTACCTGATGGTAATGGCATTGAGCTGGTCAAATATATTCAGAAAAACCATACTCAAATACCGGTAGCGGTGATTACTGCCTATGGCAATATAGAAGCAGCAGTACGTGCACTAAAAGCTGGCGCCTTTGATTTTGTTTCAAAACCCATTGACCTTCAGGTATTGCGCAAACTGGTCAATTCAGCCATTAACCTGCCTCAAACAACAAGCATACCCATTCCATCCGAGAACAATGGGCAGCCTAAATTACTGGGTGAGTCAGATGTCATGCAGGCACTTAGAACAAAAATAGGCAAACTGGCTCGCAGCCAGGCTCCGGTATTTATTTATGGTGAATCTGGCTGTGGTAAAGAGCTGGTGGCAAAACTCATACACCAGCAGGGCGCAAGAGCAGACAAACCTTTTATTCCCGTCAACTGTGGCGCCATTCCTTCAGAGCTGGTTGAAAGTGAGTTTTTTGGTCATAAAAAAGGCAGCTATACCGGTGCCACTACTGATAAAGATGGACTATTTAAAGCCGCAGATGAAGGCACTCTGTTTCTTGACGAAGTGGCAGATCTGCCTATGCAAATGCAGGTAAAATTACTACGAGCCATTCAGGAAAAAGCCATTCGCCCCGTGGGTGATCAACATGAATACAAGGTTGACGTACGTATATTAAGCGCCAGCCATAAAAATCTGGCTGAGCTTGTTAAGCGTGGTGAATTTAGAGAAGACCTTTATTACAGAATCAATGTAATTGAACTGGCTGTACCAGGACTGAAAGATCGACCTGCTGATATTTCCATCCTGACAAAGCATTTAATGTCACGGCTGGCAAAAAAATCCGAATTAAGCTCAGTACCTCGTATTTCAACTGAAGCCTTTCATGCCTTAGAAACTTATAATTTTCCAGGCAATGTACGTGAACTGGAAAACATACTGGAACGCGCCATAGCACTAACCGACGGAGACATTATTGAAAAGGATGATTTACAGTTACCCGATAGCCAGCCTTTCGAAGAGCAGGCCCACGCACTCAAAAATAAAGAAAGCGATCAAAACCTGAGTTTAAAAGATCAGGAAAAAGAAGTCATTATGCAAGCTCTGGAACAAAACCGCTGGAATAAAACCGCTGCTGCCAGACAACTAGGCTTAACCCTTAGACAATTGCGATATCGTCTGGATAAATTTAATACAGATTGAATTATTAGAACTCTTTAATGGTCGAAAGCTGACAAAATTGTCATTTTATGACACTCCTTTTTGATTTATGTCATGTTTTGCATCGCACGATTTCATGAGAAAGCTACTCTAACTATCTGTTATTAAAGAAAATAATAAATATTTACATATTTGGCACAACAACTGCTTTGTTATCTATAACCTCACTAGAGTGACGTTTTTACCCGGTACGTTATAAAACAAACGCATCAACAATCACAAGCTTTAAACGCTTAGGAGAATCACCATGAAAAAGATCCAACAGGGTTTTACACTGATCGAACTGATGATCGTTGTAGCCATTATCGGCATTTTAGCCGGCATCGCTATTCCATCTTACAATAGCTATATTGCCAGTTCAAAAGTTACAAAGATGAATAAAAACTTTGATACAGCAAGACTGTTTATTGCTTCGGGTTTTTCACAGAACGTAGCAGAAGTTGTGCAGGGCAGACCTGGAAACGGCGTACCTCTAAGCTTCCCTCAAACAGCAGCACTTCTTGTCACCGCACTTAATGCCAATGGCGGCACCGATCCTGAAGGCGGCGGTGTACCATTTGCCACAGCTACCACTGCTACTGGCACAATCGGAATTGCTATTGCTCAGGCAACTGGTGGAGCATGGATAACTCTTGATACAGTTACTATTTCTTCTCCTTTATACCAGTTAATTCCAGCCAATGCCCTTACTTTGACTTACTAATAGGATCACCTATTAACTACTGGCAATACAAAAACCTCATGCATTGCATGAGGTTTTTTTCACCTCTAAACCCTGCATCACAAACTCATTAATCGTATTTAATCAGACTGACCATTTTACCCGTCTCTCGCTCGAACACTAAAATCGCTTTTTTACTGGTTCCATTAACAGGGAAAAAAACATAGTGAGAAAGCTGATTACCCGCTTCCTTTAAAAACGTATCCAATAGCACTTTATCACTAGAATTTTTATTCACCTCACTCATATCAATAGAAAACTGAGTAATATAATCAAAGCCTTTATCTAGCGGCAAGTATCTATCAAGCCTTAAAGCTATCTGCGGTTTTTCTCCCCAATAATATTCCCTATAAAGCTCCGTGAGTTCATCCGAATCTTTAGGTGGCTTCACATACACCTTCTGTGCCCCTTCCCAAAAAGCAGGCATAAGCTCTTCATCTTTTAATAAAGTCAGATCAATATCACCTTTAGCAAGCACATAAAAGTCCTGGTTAGAAAAAACCAGAAAAACGGGGCGTGAAGCATAAGTTACATTCACTCCCCATACAAAGGCTACAATTTGAATAAGCACCACTATCGACAAGTCTCTTCTTAGCTCATTTTTACTTTTCTTTATGTCGTAAACAATTAGCGTAAGTAGTGGGCCAATAATAAGATCAACCAATAAAACAATGCTCAACACACCTAAAGGTGAATAGAAATAGTCAAAGGGATATGGGTACCAAATCATTAATGCAAAATAGAGAAATATGGATATAACACTAGCACTAATTAATAGATGAACTGTAAATGCTTTTATTCGTAAATTCATTTTATTACCTAATTCAGGAAGGAAGAGGCATTCAAATCTGAAGCATTCATCCTTTAGTACTGTTATTTGCTTAAAAAAAGCACTATATCACAACAACTTTCAAGCAAATTTTCAAGCATTTTACCTATTTCGACATAATTAACCAGTATGTTGCATAAGGTCAAAAGATCACAACAAAAAAATAGTCATTTCATCCCCTATTTACAGCCATTTAACGCACTGCTATTGTTTAAAATATCTTCTCGTATTATCTTATTACAATATATTATTAACTTTAAGGTGTTTTTAATGACTCCTCAATCAAAGATTTCAGGCTTTACTCTTATAGAACTTATGATAGCCGTTGGTATTATTGGCATATTAGCCGGTATAGCTATACCTTCATACAATGGCTATGTATCAACAGGAGCTGCTAGTACCGGATTCAATAACGCAGAAACATTAAGAGGTTTCGAAGAAAATTATATGCTCGAAATGAATACCTATCTGGCAGGCACACACACAGCAGGTGCAGCATCCAGTGTGTTGATGACCAGTCTGAACTGGCAACCGAATGATAAGGGTAGATATACCTATATCGTATCAGCCGGTACAACAGGAGATATAGCTACTTCTCTTACAATCACAGTAACATGTGCTGAATGTATATCTCCAATTGTAACTGGAAATTAGGCTTTTCTAATATATCTGCCTTTGACACTTAAAAACGCTACTAATATAGTAATTGTCTGCTATTATTCTAAACTAATTGGTAATATTCATAATAT
>QIDK01000009.1 GCA_003228405.1 Gammaproteobacteria bacterium
GGCACAGCACAACCGGGAGCCACACTTGAATACTTTATTAATATAGAGAATACCGGCTTCAGTGCAATCGATTTATCGGATATCACACAGGTAATCAGAGTTTTTGATGATATAGACCAGGCTAACTTATTAACCTATATTCCAGGCTCAGCTCGACTAAACGGAGTGTCTGATACCAATGTTGTATTTACAGCACCCCGCTTATACGTAGATTACGGAAACCTTAAACGCCTGAGCCCGAACCCTCTGTTTAGTCCGGGTGATAAATTCACTATCCGTTATCTGGCAATCATTGATGCAAATGCAGCGCAGGGATTAAATATAAGCAACACCGCAGCCATCGACTGGGGTGTGCAGAACTTTATGCCGGTTGATAACACCACGCCGATAACCTGTAGCGGCGGCATGCAAAACGTCGATGCCTGCACCAGCATTGATCTTGCTGTGGGTGGCGCACCGGGCGTTGCCACCTTAAGCGGAAGCCTGTGGCATGATATCAATTTTGATGAAGTTCGCGATACGGGCGAGTCTGCGCTGGCGGGCTGGCAGGTAGAAATATATTTTGGTGCCGGCTCAATTAACCCCGGCGACTTACTGGATTCAGTCTTCACAGATGCCAGCGGCAACTATTCCATACTCGGCCTGCTACCCAATGATGCGGGATCTCTGCAATATGCCTTACAGTTCCGTCCACCGCTGGCATCTACCGATACCGCATCTTTAGGCCAGGTATCTATAGCCCCTGCTGTGTCTGCAACAGCCGGTCCATCCAGTCTGCTATCACTCACCGTAACCCATGCATCGCATACGCCGAATATCAATCTGCCAATTCAACCGAATGGCATTCTCTATAATTCTATTCTGAGAAATCAGGTAACAGGTGCCGTGTTACAACTGACAAACCCGGCAGGTGTTGTGTTACCGGCAAGTTGCTTTAATGACCCCGCACAGCAAAGTCAGCGAACATTAAGTTCAGGCTTTTATAAATTTGATTTAAATTTCAGCCAGGCCGGTGTCTGTAATGCGGGCATGGACTATACCGTCAATGTGTTCCCACCAGTCGGTTTTATTGATTATGATAACGACCCGACTACACCGGTGGTATCACTCATTATTCCACCGGCAACAGCAATAACAGATGCTGCATTTGATGCGGTGAACTGTAGCGCAGATGCAGTAGGTTCAACCCCCGAGTGTGAAGTGCAGGCATCAGAATTTGCACCGCCCGTCAATGTGCCACCACGAACTGCTGCAACCGATTATTATCAGAAGTTCACATTCAGTAATGGTCTGGCTGAAGATCAAATTTATAATAATCACATTGCAGTTGATCCATCGTTCAATAATGCAATTTCTATTTCCAAAACCTCACCCATGGTGAATGTAACCCGTGGTCAACTGGTGCCTTATGATATTTCCCTGACCAATACCCTGGATGCCCCATTCTACGACTTAAATGTAGAAGACCTGTTCCCGGCTGGTTTCAAATATATAGCCGGCTCAGGGCGGGTGCAGTTTGCAAATGGCTCATACGTAAAAACAGAACCCGTGCATCCGCCTGGCACATTAAATTTAAACTGGGAAGACATAGGTAAACTGGATTCAAATTCTACACTTAAACTAAAACTACTGCTGGTGGTTGGTTCAGGTGTTGGTGAAGGCGAATATGTCAACCGTGCACAGGCGCGTAATGCCTTAACCGGTGCACTGGAGTCTGGCCAGGCATCAGCAACCGTTCGTGTAGTCCCCGACCCCACCTTTGACTGTTCAGATGTTATTGGTAAGGTTTTCGATGATAAAAATTTAAATGCCTATCAGGATGAAGGCGAAGAAGGCATTCCGGGGATACGTGTAGTTACTGCACGCGGCCTTGAAATTACCTCAGATGCATATGGACGATTCCATGTGACCTGCGCCGTGGTACCCAATGCCGATCGCGGATCTAATTTTATAATGAAGCTGGATGAACGCAGCCTGCCCAGTGGATATCGGATGACGACTGAAAATCCACGAGTCGTTCGAGCCACTCGCGGTAAAATGATCAAGTTTAACTTTGGAGCTGCAATCCATCGGGTGGTGCGACTGGATATGGCAGATGCCGTGTTTGAACCGAACACCACTAAAATGCGACCACAATGGCTGCCGCGTCTGGATTTATTAATTATCGAGCTTGCCAAAGATCCATCGCTGCTGCGTTTATCTTATCTCGCTGAAAATGAATCTGAATCACAGGTAAATGATCGACTGGATGCAGTTAAAGAAGAAATAAAAGATCGTTGGCAGGCGCTGGACTGTTGTTATCAGTTAATGATTGAAACAGAAGTGTTCTGGCGTAAGGGCGGGCCGGTAGATAGAGGCGAGTTTAATGAATAAACCTCTCTCACTACAGGCTGGTTTACGCAGCAGATACGCCCTGATGAAAAAGGGCTTGCTACTGCAATGCTGGCCCGCCATTGCCAGGCGCACATGTGAGCCTGCAGCGACGCAGCTGTATTTTTTCTTTCTTACGCTTTTTATATGCACACCAGCCTATGCAGAAACCAGCTGGCAGGATTTAACCGAATTCAATCAAAGCCCACAGGGGCATATAGAAGAACCGGCGGTGACTTTGCAATCTCATGATATAGGTGAAAACACCGAACAACATCTTGCCCCAGATGCGGTTTTTAACTTATGGATACAGGATGAAACATACTTTCGACCGCGTGAAGAAGATCGTGTGGAAATTCAGAAAGTTTTAAAAAAAGATTCAAAAACTTTCAAACTTGAAAATGCGGTTCAACCGATTCCATTTAGTTCAGGCCAGGAAATTATTCCCGAACAATATGTTAATGAGCTTCGCCAGCTATTAGATAAAATGAAAAACCGTACCAATGTGCGGGTGCATTTCATTGGGCATACTGATAATGATAAGTTAGGCATAGCATCTAAAGCACGTTATGGTGGCAACATTGGTTTATCTCGTGCCCGGGCTGAAACCACCGCAGAGTTTTTTCAGCGGGTGCTGGATTTACCACCCGAATCCATTTCCTATGATGGCGTAGGTGCATCACAGCCGATTGCCAGTAATAATACAGCTGCGGGCAAAGCAAAAAACCGGCGGGTTGAAGTTCAGGTGTGGTACGACGAGGTTACCGAATACGCAGTAAAAAAAGAAGTTATTGTAGAAGCTGCCAAACTTAATCGTATAAAAGTTTGTCGTAAAGAAACCGTGTGTAAATTACGTTATAAAGAAGGTAATGCAAAACGTGCGCGCTTACGTAATTTAGTATCACCCTTGCGTCTGGATGAAGGTCAGTCCGAAATTCCTGCAGAATTTATTCGCCAGATAAAAGAAGTGTTAAATAATCTGAGTAATCAGAAAAACGTGCTGGTTCGATTTGTTGGGCACACAGATAATTTACCTTTAACTGATCGCCAGCAACGCATCTATGGCGACCATGCTGCCTTATCAAAAGCACGTGCCAGAAGAGTCGCATTAGGTGTGGCCGATGTGCTGGGCTTAGCAAATACTGCCGTGGGCAGTAATGGTAAAGGCGAAACCCGGCCGGTGGCATCAAACGATACGCAAAAAGGTCGTGCTTTAAATCGTCGGGTTGATGTTGAATTCTGGCACGATGATCCGTTTCAGGAATTTACCGCAGAAGCTCAGGCCTGCCCGGAAAAAGCAGCGGCTGAAGTTATTACCTTAAGTTATGACCCGCCCAGTGGCCCCATAAAAGCAATACGCCTGCAGCAGGGCCAGCCCATAATCTCCCCTGGTTTTACCAGCCGCTTAAGAAAACTAATGGATGAAGTTTCCGAGCGTTCAAATGTTCGCCTGAGTTTTATAGGGTATACAGATAATAAACGCCTGTCACGTCGAACAGCAATGGTTTATGGGGATGATATCGGTTTATCAACCGCACGTGCTCGTAAGGTAATGGAAACCATTAAAAATGATTTAGAGTTGTCAGAAAACCAGGTGCAGTTTGAAGGCCGGGGGTTTGTGCATTCCAGAGATGTCGCCAGCACAGGTTTTGTACAGTTTGACAGTTCTCGTGTCGAAGTACAGATTATTTATGACGAGCTAGCGGTGCTCGAAGAAGACGAAGGTCTGGATATAACCCGTATTAATCGTGAAGCGACAGCTCATACACCATACTCATTAAATCTAATGCGCATTTCGGTAGATGGTGAACCGCTACATGATCCGTATAAAAATATAGCAGATTTACAGCGTTGTACAGACGTAGCCCTGGAAAAAGCCAGGATTCAGTTTAAATTTGATAACCTGAAACTGCAGCCAAGATTAAATGTTACAGCCTGGCCAAACAGTGTTCGCTTTGCCGATATACCTGAAACGGAATTACAGGAAAACAGGGTTTATTTTAAATCGTACAGTAATTATAGAGATTATATTACCCGGGCTGAAATCAGAATTTATGAAGAACAGCAATCAACGCGAGACGCAGCACTGGCAGTAATACCGGTAGATGCACAGGGCAATGCACAATGGTTAGCTGAGTTTGATGATTTTGAAGGGCCAACAGAAAAATTAAAATATTTATTACGGGTATATGACAGCAAAGGTAATTATGATGAAACCCGAGCCTTACCCCTGTGGTTGCTGGACAATTTACATGAAAAAGATGACGAGCCAGTTGATATAGAAAAAGAATTACTGGTCGGTTATGGCGAAACCCATTTGCGTCGGCAAACCATTCCATTACGTGGCGGCACGGTAACGGTGAATGGTGACAATATTCCAGAAAATCATACCGTGTGGCTGGCAGGTCGACCACTTCCCGTAAATGAAGAAGGTAAATTTGTAAGCGACGAAATTTTCAGACCCGGCTTACATACAGTTGAAGTGGCGGTGTTAGATAAAGAGGGTAATGGTGAGCTGTTTTTGCGCGAACTTGAGTTAAAGAAAAATGACTGGTTCTATGTGGGCATTGCAGACATAACGTTTGCAAAAGATAACACCATAGGCCCGGCCCGGCTTGTCACTAAAGATGAAACGCATTACCAGAATGAATTAAATACAGATGGTCGATTCGCGTTTTTTGTCGATGGAAAATTTGATGAAGGCTGGCAATTAACGGCAAGTGCCGATACTCGCGAAGGACCTATTGATGAAATATTTAGTAATTTTTTAGAGAAATCACCCGAAGCCCTGTTTCGTAGAATAGATCCAGACTACTACTATCCCACCTTTGGTGATGATAGCACGGTGGTTGAAAATGCACCCACATCGGGTAATTTTTTCGTTAAGTTACAACGCCGCTCTGATTATGCGCTATGGGGTAATTTTCTGACGAAATATACAGACACAGATCTGGCACAGATAGACCGTGGTCTGTATGGTGCTAACGGGCATTATGAAAGCAAGCAAGTGACCGCCTTTGGTGAGAAAACATATATTGTCGATGCCTTTGCAGCAGAACCCGGAACCATTAGTGGCCGTGATGAATATAGAGGCACAGGTGGTTCATTATATTTTTTAAGACGTCAGGATATTTTAGCTGGCTCAGATAGATTGCGCATCGAAGTGCGCGACAAAGACTCTGGCATAGTCATGAGTGTACAACAGCTGGTGCCTGCCCTGGATTATGATATTGACTATATTCAGGGCCGGGTAATGCTAAATGCGCCCCTTTCATCAACTGCGCGTGATAATTTAATCGTTAATAACGGCTCCCTCAGTGGCAACCCTGTATATCTGGTAGCGCGTTATGAGTACACGCCAGGTTTTGATAGCCTTAATGATATTGCGGTAGGTGGGCGAGCAAACGTCTGGCTTAATGATTATGTAAAGCTGGGAGCAACCGCAAGCTCACTGGAAGAACTGGGCAGCAAGAGCACGCTGAATGGCATTGATATAACGCTACGTAAAAATGCAGGTAGCTGGGTAAAAATAGAAGCAGCTAACACGGCGGGCAAGGGCAGTGGCTCTCTAAATTCGAATGATGGCGGCTTTAACTTTAATGGCATAGAAACAGACTTATCCGAAGATGGTAAAGCAGCGGCTTATCGAATTGATAGCAACCTGCGTTTAACAGATGTAATTGAGGGTGCCCGTGGTAATGCCACCCTCTATCTGCAGGATAGAGAAGCGGGTTACTCAGCCCCCGGTCAGTTAACATCGAAAGATATACAGCAGTTTGGTGGCACATTAAATATGCCTTTGACTGAAAGTATTAGCCTTAATGTAAAAGCTGATGTGAGCGATCAGGATCAATCGCTGGCAACCCGGAGTGCAGATGTTAATCTTGCCTATCGAATGAGCCCTAACTGGCAGTTTAGTAGTGGCCTTCGTGTGGATAGCCGTGAAGATAATTCTAGCAATATTGTGGCCACTCAGAAGCAGGGTGATAGAACAGACATAGCATTAGATGCCACCTATAATTCACTGGAAAACTGGACCGTTTATGGTTTTGCCCAGGGAACCGCCAATACCACCGGAAGTCGATTAGAAAATAACCGGGTGGGTACCGGCGCAACTATGCGATTGACCGAGCGCTTTAATGTAGAAGGTGAAGTGTCAGGTGGAGATGCGGGTACGGGCGCACGCTTTGGCACAGATTACCTGATGAGTGACCGAACCAGCCTGTACCTGAACTATACACTTGATAATGAGCGCACCAGCAATGGCGTTCGCGCACGCAAGGGGAATATGGCGACAGGTTTTCGCAGTCGCTACACAGATACGGTAAGTGTTTATGGAGAAGAACGTTATACGCATGGTGATGTACCCAATGGCCTGACCCATGCAATGGGAGTGGATGTAGCCCCCAATGATCGCTGGACATATGGTGCCAGTATAGAGGCAGGCACATTGCAGGATCAGAAAACATATGCAGAAACAAAAAGAATGGCTGCCGGGCTTGTAGCAGGATATCAGCACAACTCCATGAGATATACGGGTGCGGTAGAATACCGGAATGATGTTATCCAGAATCCAGATTTGAGTGAAATAGAACAGATTACCTGGTTGTTTAAAAACAGCTTTCGCTACCTGCTGAATCCAGACTGGCGCCTGATAGGTAAGCTAAATTATTCCAATAGTAAAAGCCCGCAACAGAGCGGCATTTATAATGGAGAATTTCAGGAATATGTTATTGGATATGGCTATAGACCAGTGCGCAATGATCGCTGGAATACACTATTCAAATATACCTATTTTTATAATATACCCTCATCCGGGCAGGTGAATGCCAGAGGTACTTCAAACGATTTTTTACAGAAATCAAACATTATATCTATCGATAGCATTTATGACATAAGCCGGCGCTGGAGCATTGGTGGAAAATATGCCTATCGTCTGGGCCAGCTTGCACAGGATCGTGAAAACCCCGAATTTTTTGATAGTCGAGCCAGCCTTTATGTGTTGCGAGCTGACTGGCATTTTGTGCATCGCTGGGATGTTTTAATGGAGTACCGCCTGCTGGATTTACCCGAAGCGCAGGATAGAAAAGCAGGTTCTTTGCTGGGTGTATACCGCCATATTGGCAAAAATATTAAATTCGGTGTAGGCTATAATTTCACAGATTTTTCGGATGATCTGACGAATCTCGATTATGAAAGTCAGGGCTTCTTTATCAATATGATAGGCAAGATTTAAAGATTCTTTATTATTACTGAGTCAGAAATAAAGAAGTCTGCTAATAAGCAATAGAAAGATAGCACCTGTAGGAGATAGCCTTAGCTGACGATAATTGTTGCGATGCGAAGCGAGCCGTTAAAACCATATTATAGCTTATCGGCTCGCTTCGCATCGCCAGGGGGCATCGTC
>QIDK01000011.1 GCA_003228405.1 Gammaproteobacteria bacterium
GCCGGCAGTTTGATAAAATTCTGCTGGATGTGCCCTGTTCTGCCACGGGTGTTATTCGGCGTCACCCGGATATTAAGCATTTACGCCGCGAGCAGGATATAGAAACACTGGTGCAACTGCAGCGTGAAATATTAACAAAAAACTGGCCGCTTCTAAAACCAGGTGGCACGCTTTTATATGCAACCTGTTCATTGTTCAGGGCAGAAAATGAACAACAGATAGAATGGTTTCTAAAAAATAATAAAGATGCTCAACTACCTGCATTTGCAGATTATATAGAAAAAATAGAAAATATAAAAACAGTCAATCCAGGTATTCAGCTGTTTCCTGTAGCTGCAAACAATGATGGTTTCTACTATGCGCTAATACAGAAATCGGCACAGCCTGACGCGACACCAATGAAATAAAATAACACTCCCGGAGATATTTAGATGACAGACCTTTTTGACGAAAAAGCCAGCAGCTGGGATGCCAATGAGATGGTTAAGCAGCTTTCAATAGCGGTAGGCGCATCAATTCTGGAGCATGTTCCTCTGCATGCGCAGATGGATGTGATGGATTTTGGTGCAGGCACTGGCCTGATTAGCTCCCATGTTGCACCTCTGGTCAATAAAATAGTCGCTGTAGATATTTCAGAAACAATGTTAAATGAGCTGGTTTCCAAAGCAGAGTTACATGGCAAGGTAGAAGCTTTGTGCCAGAATATTATAGATAAACCCATAGATGCCCGCTTTGATCTGATTATGAGTGCTATGGCGATGCACCATGTAGAAGATACAGAGAAACTCATACAAACATTTGCAGAGCATCTGAATGCCGGAGCAATGATTGCGCTGGCTGATCTGGATAAAGAGGATGGCAGTTTTCATCCGCAAGATATTAAAGGCGTTTTTCATTCCGGTTTTGAGCGGCATGCGTTACAGAAACTTATCGAAAAGCATGGCTTCGAGAAAGTATGTTTTTTCACCGCCCATACGGTTAAGAAAGAAGAAAAAAGCTATCCTGTATTTTTGCTTGTCGCCACCAGAAGTTAGGCAGAGCAATGCAGATTGTTGCTGTCATCATCTGAAATGCTAATTAGCATATTATTACTGGAATATATAACTAAAAGGCGTACACTTCGCGCATACACTAAATCAAAGTATTAAGCCGAATATTTCACAGGAACGCTTCATATAATGCATCAGCTTATGATTCTAAAAAACCTTCTTCGACTATTAGAGAAGTGCGCCAGGTACCACCAGTCGCTATGTGTTTTTTGCAAAAATATTAGCGTCCCCATTAATAAATTTACAGGGTCCCGATCCCCTTTAAAGCGTAGCTACGGCTATGTTTCTACGAGTGAACGTGAAAATGGGCTCACTGATATTTCGTCAAAATTCAACATTTCCATGGAATATTCGGCTTAGCTATGAAAATTCTGATTCTGGGTGCCGGTCAGGTGGGTTCTTCTGTAGCGGCAAATCTGGCATCTGAAGCAAACGATATTACCCTGATCGATCAGCATGCTGATGTGCTCAATGAGTTACGTGACCGGCTGGATATTCAGACCATTGTCGGCAATGCGGCGCATCCTAATATTCTGGAGCAGGCAGGTATTGAAGATGTGGATATGCTGATTGCGGTTACCAATAGTGATGAGGTTAATATGGTGGCCTGTCAGGTTGCCTGGACCCTGCACCACACCCCCACCAAAATCGCACGCATTCGTTCGGCTCAATATTTAAAACACAATGAGCTTTTTCGGGGTAATGCGCTTCCGGTTGATGTCATTATCAGCCCGGAAGAAATCGTCACTAATTATATTTACAATATTATTGAATATCCCGGCGCGCTGCAGGTGATGGATTTTGCTGAGGGTAAGGTGGTACTGGTGGGCTTGCGTGCATATTATGGAGGCCCACTGGTTGGTCACCAGCTAAGTGAGCTGCCCAAACATACACCGGGAACCGATACACGCGTCGCTGCCATTTATCGCCGTGACCGAGCCATTACTCCCAGGGGAAACACGGTAATAGAAGCGGGTGATGAAGTGTTCTTTCTTGCGGCCCGAGGCGATATTCGAGTCGTAATCCGAGAGTTGCGCAAACTTGATAAACGTAACAAGCGCATTATGATTGCAGGCGGGGGTAATATTGGTAAGCGCCTGGCCGAGCGCCTGGAAAAACGACACCAGGTAAAAATAATAGAGCGCAATAAAGATCGGGCATTTCATTTATCTCAGACATTAAATAATTCAGTAGTATTATTAGGTGACTCGGCAGATGAAGAATTACTGCTAGAAGAAAATATTGATAGCATGGATGTATTCTGCTCTATAACCAATGATGATGAGGCAAATATTTTATCTGCCATGCTGGCCAAGCGTCTGGGAACACGAAAAACCATGTCACTGATAAATCGTCCAGCCTATGTTGACCTGATGGAAAATCAGGAATCCATTGATGTGGCAATTTCTCCAGAACAGGTAACTATCGGCGCACTCTTAACCCATGTGCGTCGTGGCGATATCGTCGCCGTACATTCATTGCGTCGGGGTGCAGCAGAAGCTATTGAGGTTATCGCGCATGGAGATACAAGTAACTCAAAAGTAGTGGGACGAAAAATAGAAGAAATCTACTTACCAGAAGGCACAACCATCGGCGCCATAGTGCGTGGTGATGAAGTTATTATTGCGCATCACGACACGGTTATTAACGCCGAAGATCATGTGATTCTGTTTCTGGTAGACAAGAAAAAAATTCATGATGTTGAACACCTGTTTCAGGTGGGCATCACCTTTATGTAGGTTAATTCTTTGCACTTTACTGTCATACAGCGCATTTCCGGCATACTGATAATGCTATTCAGTTTTACCCTGTTGCCGCCTATCGTTATTGATTTGATCTATAGGGAAAATACACGGGAAGCTTTTTTAATTTCGTATTTTTTGCTGCTATCAGTAGGTTTGCTGATATGGTTGCCTGTAAAAAATATAAAAAGTGATTTGCGCCTCAGGGATGGTTTTATCGTTGTAGTGCTATTCTGGTTTATCCTGAGTGCCTCTGGTACATTGCCGCTAATCCTCAGTGAACAACTTGAAATTTCAGTTACAGATGCATTTTTTGAATCGGTTTCAGGTTTAACAACAACCGGAGCAACGGTGCTTACCGGTCTTGATGATTTACCCCATTCCATTTTATTCTATCGTCAGGAATTACAGTGGTTAGGTGGAATGGGAATAATCGTTTTAGCCGTTGCGGTTTTACCCATGTTAGGCATAGGTGGTATGCAGCTTTATAAAGCAGAAACCCCCGGCCCGATAAAAGACAATAAACTAACGCCGCGTATTACAGAAACAGCAAAAGCACTCTGGTATATATATCTCACCCTGACCCTGTTGTGTGCCCTGTCATACTGGCTTGCGGGAATGAATTTATTTGATGCAATAGCACATAGTTTTTCCACCGTGGCTATCGGTGGTTTTTCAACCCATGATGCCAGTCTTGGTTATTTTGATAGTGTTGCTATTAAAATAGTGGCCATAGTGTTTATGTTTTTAGGTGGGGTGAATTTTGCATTGCACTTTGTCGCCTTTAGAAACTGGAATTTTAAGTCGTATATTCAGGATACAGAATTTAAAGTTTACTTTCGCGTGCTGCTGTTTATTTCAATTATAGTCGTTGCCTTTCTGCATTTTTCCGGCGCTACGGCCAGTTATAGCGAGGCGTTATTACACGGCGTTTTTCATGCAGTTTCCATCGGCACTACAACGGGTTTTTCAACCACAGAATATCATCTGTGGCCGAGTGTTCTGCCAGTGCTGTTACTTTTTTCCAGTTTTATTGGTGGCTGTGCCGGGTCTACCGGTGGTGGCATGAAGGTGATTCGAGTAGTGCTGTTGTTAAAGCAGGGAATGCGTGAAATGCAGCGTCTGATTCACCCTAGTGCGGTAATTATTGTAAAAATAGGTAAAAAACCTGTGGCCGATTCGGTTATCGATGCAGTGTGGGGTTTCCTGGCAATATATGTGGCTGTGTTCGTAGTGATGATGTTGCTGCTAATGGCCAGCGGCCTGAACCAGATCACTGCATTTTCTGCAGTAGCAGCAACACTTAATAATTTAGGGCCAGGTCTGGGAGACGTAGCCTCTAACTATGCCGGCATTAATGATTTTTCAAAATGGGTATTGAGTTTTGGAATGTTACTGGGGCGTCTGGAAATATTTACTCTACTGGTATTGCTGACACCGTCTTTCTGGAGAAAATAATGGCGGACTGGAATAAAGTTTATAATGAAAAAACAGTGGGTGATACAGCTGCAGCTGATGTATTAATAAAAAATAGCCACCTTTTGCCGGATAAGGGTGAGGCGCTGGATTATGCCTGCGGTCTGGCGGCTAACGGTATTTTCCTCGAAGCAAAAGGATTTAAGGTAAGTGCCTGGGATTTATCAGACACAGCAGTAGAGAAAATAAACCACTATTCCAGTGCAGATAAATTGAATTTAAAAGCGCAGAAAATAGATCTGGAAACCAGCCTGCCAGATATAAAAAATCAGTTTGATGTAATTGTGGTGAGTTATTTTTTACACCGTGAAACTTTGCGTTATCTGCATAATTTCCTGAAAAAAGGCGGGTTATTATTTTACCAGACATTTAGTGGCCCTCAAATAGAAGGCAGAGGGCCATCAACTGCTTCATTTCGCTTGCGCCGCGCAGAATTATTGAAAATATTTTCGGATATGCAGTTACTGTTTTATAGAGAAGATAATTGTCAGCCGCAGCATAAAGATAGCCATGCAGATATAGTGCAGTTGGTGGCAATGAAATGAAAGTAGATAAATTTAAAGCCGGACAAAGCACACATTTATACGCTACAAAATTTAAATATAGCTACCTGAAACCGGCATACTGGAGCACGTGGTTTGCCGTGTTTCTTTTATTTATAGTTTATTTGTTGCCGCTATCAGTGCAGGACGCAATGGCAAATAAACTAGGTGATTTAATGCGTAATATTAATAAAAAGCGACGACGAATTGCGCGAATTAATATTGGCATGTGCTTTCCAGAATTAAGCGATAATGAAAAAAAACAAATTATACGAGATAATTTCCGCCAGCAAGCTCGTAGTGTGTTGCATCTTGGTATGATCTGGTGGGCATCAAAATCTACCCTTGAAAAACGTATTGTAATGCGGGGGCAGGAAAATATTGAACAATCACTAAAAAATAACCGTGGTGTAATTGTAATGCCGGCGCACAGTCTGGCACTGGAAGCTGTACTGTCTTCAGTGGCAATGCGATATACATCCAGCGGTTTTTTTAACCCGATGAAAAATAAACTGGTAGACTGGTTTGTTGCAAAGGCGCGAGTGCGTCATGGTGGTTTTAGTTATGCTCGAAGTGCAGGGCTCCGGCCAATTATAAAAGATGTGCGGGCAGGTTGTACCGCACTGTATTTATCGGATGAAGACCTTGGGGCCGAGCGGAGTATTTTTGCACCTTTTTTTAACATACAAAAAGCCAGTGTGCCTGTGCTTGGGCGCCTGGCCAAATCATGTCGAGCAGATGTATTGCCCTGTATGGGTTGTTATGATGAAGTAAAGCATCGCTATGTTATTCATATATTACCGCCACTTGAAAATTTTCCACGCGGCGATGATTATGAAGATGCGCTGGTGATGAACCAGTCACTGGAAAAAATTATTCAGATTTGCCCGTCACGCTATTTCTGGATTATGAAAATGTTCAAAACCCGGCCTGAAGGAAGTCCGGCAGTATATTGAGACAGTAAAAATTTATAAGCAAAAAGCATTTTGTCCGCAAATGAACGCAAATTTGGGCCTGTATGCCTAAGGCATACAATATCATCCTGGTATTTATCCTTTAATTTGTGCTATTTCGCAGGTTACTGACTATTTTAGTGTCAGGGCAACCCTTACTCATTAATGGTCGCATAGTCGATAATAAACTTTTAAACAGGGTTTTATTTGATCGTTCTTCTGCCGCTAATAATTCCTTAAAATGCTGGCGTTGAGTCGGCATAGAAAAACACGCGGGGCAGGAATCGGCAATGACCGGCAGCTCTGCGCTCATTGAAAAATCACGGGTTTGTCTTTCCCGCGCATATACCAGCGGGCGAATCACTCTTAAATCACCTTCATCAATAATATAATGTGCTTTCATGGTTTTTAACTGCCCTCCATGAAAGGCCGACATCATAAAACTTTCAGCTAAATCATCCAGATGCTGTGCCAGAGCAATACTATTAAAACCATGTTCACGCGCCGTGTTATACATAATACCGCGTTTTATACGTGAGCAAAAAGAGCAATAAGAAGGCTTGCCCATATGCTTTTTTGCTATGTCCATAATCGGTTCACGGCGGTAATGGTATTCCACCCCCAGAGATTCTAAATAAGGAATCATTGGAGAAGGGTCAAAATCTCCCGCCATAGGGTCAACTGTCATTGCAGCAAATTCGAAATGAATCGGAGCATGGCGCTGAAAGTGATTAAGGATATGCAGCAGAGCCAAAGAGTCTTTACCGCCGGATAAGCCCAGCAACACCCGGTCACCTTCACGGATCATATTAAAATCCATCAGGGCTCGCCCAGTTTGGCGTAGTAAGGTCTTTGGTGGTTTAATAAAATCAGTCATGTCAGCAAAGATACAGGCAAAGCGGTGGTTTGAAAAGAATTAAAAGAAAGCACGAAAATTTTTCATAAAATATTTTTTATGGGGAAGATTCGAATGGCACTTACATAAGGTATCTCCTGTTGTTTTTGCAGGTTGGTGGTGAGTGTACGAACCCCAACAATAACGGTGAGACCTGTCAGAAATGTTGAGCTTCGTGCCTCTGCGCCAACCTACGAAAAAATTTAAATAAAGAAAGAAAATGCCAGTTAGATTTATAAATCTATTTTATGGATTGTACCCTGGGCAACGGCGACCAGGGTTTCGCCCTTTTTGTCCACAGCCAGTACTTTGCACTCGCAGACTGCCTGCTGTTTACCTGAGGATAAGACCGAGGCGCGGGCAATCAGCCTGTGACCAATAGCTGGACGAACATAATTTATCTTGTACTCAGAAGTAACACAGTTGCCCAATATAGACCCTCCGGCATATGTTAAACAGTTATCCGCTAGATAACTGATTACCCCGCCATGAACAAAGCCATGCTGCTGTTTGAACTCTTCACGCACCTCTAATGTGATTTCGGCGCTACCGCTTTCCAGTGCAGCTAACTCGGCACCCAGCAAACTGCTAAAAGGCTGTGCTTTTAAAATGCTTTTACCAATTTTAAGTAGTTCACTCATAGTTTAAATATCAAGAATTTATGGAATTGTAAATCAATAATATTATTTTGCTGACCAATAACTGAATATTAGTCAATTATAAGCGTATTTACGCACGGATTTCCCTTTTAAACAAACCCTGTGCGCATTGTACATCAGCCGATCAAGGATGGCGTCAGCCAGGGTATCACCAACAGACTCCTAACATTGCTCAATGGGTAACTGGCTAATCATCACTGTTGCGTCAGAGGTAAATTACCTGTTATGTTTTTAAGTCTAATACTGAAGAAACAGGATAGAATATTTCACTATTTAAATAATAATTCTGGTTTTACTATTGAACTTGAAATGTATTAACATTGCACTGCTGTCCCGTTAACTTTTTAAAATATTAGCTATAGACCTGATATATTAAGCTATGAACATGCAACCAATTAAACGAGACATGAAAATAGCAAACTACGAATTCGTCATCTCCGAATGCCTGTGTCGG
>QIDK01000014.1 GCA_003228405.1 Gammaproteobacteria bacterium
ACATAGACACCCATCATAGCCTGTAGGTTGGGGTACTACATAGACACCCATCATAGCCTGTAGGTTGGGGTACTACATAGACACCCATCATAGCCTGTAGGTTGGGGTGAGGAACGAACCCCAACAGACGATAACAGCAAAATCAATTCACCGCAGAGGCCGCAGAGGTACGCAGAGGTTTTTATGATTTTCGCTGCGCGCAAATACATTAATATAAATTTTCTCTATGACCTAGTGTCCTCTGTGGTTAATTCTTTTTTAGCACTAACAACACATCAGTCATCAGAACCTGGGGTTCAGCCCCGAACAACAACACGAGACTAAAGTCTCGTTTCCAATAGCGCTGGATACTTTTAGTTTGCCGATAATTGCACTCGTTGAGTGAGCAATCAAGTCTGCATTATTGCCTAATGCATAACTTAAGCTATCGGTTTTTATAATGTCTTTTGCGCAGGCACTCTTAACCGACATAGTCAGGCATAATATTAAAAATGTATTATGCGAGGTTTTCAAGTTGCTTTCCTAATGCTTCAATTGAGCCTAGTATTAAAGGATTGTACTGAGGTTTAAAGCCGCATTTACCCGCAGCCTTTTCAGCCGCATGAGAATTGCCACCTGGTGCGCCTGCAATATGCACAAATTCATGCACCAAAGTGGCTGCAGTCATCCATTTATTATGTGTATCCAGGCACCATGCTGTGACTCATACGTCCTTATCATTGCTATGCGCGGCAGCAAAGAAACCCGGTATGGTTGACGGAGAAAAGTCGATAAAAATTGTTTTATCACGCCAGAAATCACTGAAGTTTTTGGCAGGCTTTTAAAATATTTGTTACATGGCCCATATAAATTTATTTTTTTATCGAGACGGTCAACAATAGCATAGGCCTGTTTTACTTTGCTAAGCCGAGCCGCTTCTTTGGGAGTGCTGTTTAAAAAAACTTTGAAGTCTATAGTCATACCACTTGAATAGGTTTCAGACCTGTTTCCGTGACCAGTAGCAGGCGTATTGATTATTGCCATTTATACAAATCTCCAGTTAAAACCACATTCAATAATACTAATAGATATGAATAAATCATATTTCAGTATATATGCCTCTGATTGAGTATAGGTAGAGTAAAAGCCCTTTCCTCAAAAATCAACGCCTATATTGAGTAGCAGAGTACGCCGTTTTCGCCCTGAATGCAGCAAATCCAGCTAAACTCCAGCCACTTACACCACCTACGCTTAGATTAGCGGCTCAGGCGTTTTAAAAATCGGGTACAGGTCTTTTTGTTTATGATCCTGGAATTATATTTAGCATGGGTGTCTGATTAAGTTTCTGATTAAGTTTCTGATTAAGTTTGGGCCAGACGCTCCCGGATATTATCTTCATTTTCAACTAGCAATACAGAGTATATAACGCTCTCCTTTTCATTTGTCTGTTAGCGCCTCTTCCTGCCGGGCGAATTAATTTGTTAAGCACCTATTCTGGAGCAATCCAGCATTATTGCGAAGCCCCCTGAATGGGTGACAAGCCAACAGGCCCACGCAGTGAGATTATCAATGACTTATGGCATAAGTTTAACCTGATATTACAGGAAAACATTAATAACCCTGGTTTTGTACCCTTTTTACGGGATACTAGCGTTGTTTATTTAGTGCTATCTTTTAACTAATAAAATTTATCTTTCCCCTCCAGAAATAAATTCAAAAAATAATAATGTATGAATAAACTAAGTATAAAACCGTTAATAATTATTGGTTTTATTTTAGTCGAAAATAAATCATACAATGTGTGGAGTAAATTTTTATGAAAAAACGAAAACAATCGAGCCAGAGATTAATTGTTTCTAATATTAGAGTTAATTATTCTCTGGCCAGGGTTTACTTCGGCCCAGGTTTACGGGTTTATTGAAAGTCCACAATGTCAAATGTAAGACCCCGTTATTAAATATGCTATTGAATTCGTCAGGATTGTCATAAATCAAAGACTTTGCCCTGAAAACTCAGTAATGTGACATTTTATACTAGTCTGATAAGTTAGCCTGTTGTTAGTGTACTGTTAAATGCAGGTATTCGCATTTACCAGATTAGGTGATTTTGAAAAAGTTTAGGAGTTTATTATGCAGTTCAAATTATTATTCGTATTTATTATTACATTCTTAACCGGTTGTGGTGGTGGGGGTGGAGGGCAAGGAGGAAATTTTGATTCTATTTTAAGCAATGGTGATGCTGAAGATGTAATTAATACCATTACCACAGCAGTTGATGCCGTCGACTCTGACATAAGCGGAAGTACATTTTTAAATGTAACTTCGCCTGGACAAACCGGTGGAAGTGCTACAGTTAATGGTTACAAAACCTATAGTCAAACAAGTTGTGGTACTGATTGTATTAGTGATACAAATTATACTGAAATAACAATTGAATTTTCGAACTACATTATTCTAGATGGTATAGAGATTTCAAGTGGTACGGTTTATTACACAGAAACTAGAACTTCAAGGCAATCAGGTCTTAGCTATTCATCAACAACGAGTATTTCTTTATCAAGCTATCGTCCAGTTGTCGTGTCAGCCGTTTCCTATTGGTATTCGGGTGTTCCCAATGGAGTTAAAGGGACTGTAGATTTTAGTGGGACTAGTTCATCAACACTTATGTTCCTTAGTGGCTCGTTAACTACCAATTTAGGTGGTTCATTTAGTTTTTGATGGAAATAACGAAAAAACTGGGCCAGCCTGTAGGTTGGGGTGAGGCACGAACCCCAACAGACAAGCAAAAGCAATTCACCGCAGAGGACGCAGGGATACGCAGAGGTTTTTTATGATTTGCGCTGCACGCAAACAGGCTGATATAAGTTTTTCTCTGTGACCTCCGTGTCCTCTGTGGTTAATTCTTTTTTAGCACTAACAATACATCAGTCACCGGAGTCGGGGCTTCAGCCCCGAACAACAACACGAGACTAAAGTCTCGTTTCCAATAGCGTTGTGGAAAACCGGAGACAGGTCTTTGATTTATGATTCTTCAGTCTTCTCAGGATCATTGAGTGGTGCACTACAACCTGAATTCGCCAATTATTAGAAATCAATCACATTAGTTGATTATTTTACTATCTAAAAAAGTTCTCCAGAAAACCCTCTAATACCAGCAGCAATAGAATAATACCTACAGCTATCAGGAACAGACCCAGTATTTTTGAATACCTGGTTCTCTTTGCTGATGGCGCACCGACCAGATACTGTTCCAGTGTACCTTCCTCAACAAGGCGCTGATACTCCAGCACACGCTCCTCTTTAAACTCTTGCAGTGTCATTGAACCCGTAAACATAACCACATCTACAGGAAACTTGTCGGGACGGAAGTGACTATTAAAATAGTGCACTGAGAACAGGAACACGGCCGCAAGGAAGGCCTCTTCTCCATGAACAATGGTGGCCACATTAAACACCCAGCCTGGCAGGAAACTTGCGAAGAAGGTGGGGAACCAGAGCATTAAACCGGAAACACCAATGATAAACATACCCCAGAACGGTGCCCAGTAATCAAATTTTTCCCAGTAAGTCCAGCGATCAAATGTTGGCCTTGGACCCTTACCAAAGAACCAACGGAACATGGCTGCCATATCATCAGCATCCTGCCATCTTGGTAGTAACGAGTCTGGACCAAACCAGCGGAATTTGCCTCTTTCTTTAATCAGCAGTTTGTGTAATAACACAACAATATGACCAAAGAAAATCGCACCAAATGTGCTTGCCGCGATGCGATGAATAACGGCAGCAACCTTAGGCCCACCCATCATTTTCATTACAATTGGCGCCCAGAAACTCTCTGCAAACAGCACGCTGGTACCGGTAATAACCAGCAACATCACAGCAATCGCCAGCACTAAATGAGCAATCATCCAGCCTTTGGTAAAGCGACGCACATATTGTTTGGTTGCAGGGTCACCATTTTCATCCAGATGCATTTTGATCTCACCTGACTGGCGTTCCTTATATTCTCGAATAAACCATAATAAAGAATGCGTCCAGAAGAACAGAAACACACCCGCCAGCAATACAATCATAAAAGTTGACGTCGCCCACATATAAGGGTATTTCTCCTTATCATGCGCATTACCATGAGGATGAAAACTAACAAACCCGGCCGTTGCGCCTTTATGGCACTCCTGGCACGTCTGCAGGCGGTTGTCTTTATAAACCATGGATAAGGGATCATCCACTTTTCGCGTGTCATGGGGCGAGTGACAGTCGAAGCATTTTGCTGTGTGGGCATAACCTAAACTGGAGACCTGGCCATGATAGGTTGCTCTGTAGGTTTTATAGGCGTCATCATGGCAGTTACCACAATTTTGGGTAATGGTGAGCTTAACCGGGTCATCTTCGGTGGAATCAATTTGATGAGAGGTATGGCAGTCACTGCACACCGCCGTGTCCAGCTTACCAATTTTCTGAATTGATGCGCCATGAATGGACTGGTTATAGGCGGACAACTGTTTTTCATGACAACGACCGCAGGTTTGTGGCGTGGTCAGGCGATAAACATTTGCATCGCTGCTGTTTAAGGGAAATACATCGTGTTTACCATGACAGTCCCAGCAGTTTGCATTGGCCTGGTCCGGGTTTTCTTCACTGGCTCGAGCATGAATAGAGTCTTTGTAATGCCCAATATTGCGCAAAATCCGATCGACACCGGCACGTTCACCCGGCTGACGTTCACCCTCGGTATAACCGGCCGCCACATCCTTTGATAACTTTTCATGACATTGCACACAGTCAACGCTGCGTTTTTTATCCTTTTTATGCGGCATTTGCACAATATCAACATGACAGGATATGCACGGCTCTTTGGCGTGAACACTGTCTTCAAACGAAGCAATATCCGTATAAAGTGAGCGCCGCCGACTATCCCCGGTATCACCAATGGGCACGGCAAAGCCACGAACCGCATGGCAATCCAGACATGCACTGTTCTCGGTTTTATCTGTAACAGGAATTAGATCCGTTAGTGCATCTGCCGTTGCCACGCGCCCTGAAGACAGGGCGCCTAAAAGGCACACTGTCCCCAGGCCAATCAGTTTTGCAACTGATAAACGTCGCAGTTTCAACATAACAGGCAGCCCGCTCTATTTACCATCCTGAAGATAACGTTTATTAAATTTCTCGCGGTCTGCTTTACGTTTGGCTTTAACATCATCCGGTATCTTACCGAGATACCAGCTATGCGCCGGGCTATTCAGAATTTCGTCTAGCAGTTTCTGCACCCTGGCCGCTGATTTTTTATTGCCTTTTTCCTTCGCATGTTCAATCAGTTCTTTAATCTCTGGCACCATTTCCGTATAAAAGCGATGGGCCACTTCAAACATGCCATGCCACTGGGTGTAATCCGGTGCCTGCATCGCCGCACCGTGACGGGCTCGACGCCCTTCGTGATGCCACAGGAAGAACCAGGTCCACTCAATATTGTCATCAAACGGGGTATCGGTAATCATCTTTTCTTTCTTCAATAGTTTCATCAGCTTATTGCCGGGAATCGCAAACTTGTCGTTATACATATTCACCAGGCTATCAAACTGCTCATAGAAGTTAGAAATGGTTTTACTGCTGTGACATGAATTACAAACCGACTTCATGTCTTTGCGACGATCTAACCAGGGCTTCACTTTTTTGCCCATTTTTATCGCTTTAGCATCAATTTTTTCTGAAATTGCCGGGCGTAAGGTCCAGCTGATACGGTCACCCACATCGTGGGTAATCGGTAACTCCGATGTCGCCGACATATGACAGGTAGCGCAGGTGGGTGCCGCATCATAATCTTCACCTGGCACCCATTTGGAAGAATTCAGATTCATTTTATCCACATTGGCGTAGAAGTTAATGCCGTGTTTGGATTCATCATAAATTTCTTTCTGTGGATGATCCGGCCCTAAATGACACTTACCACAACTCTCCGGGCGTCGCGCCTGACGCATGGAAAACTCATGACGCTGGTGACAGGCGGTGCAGGCTCCACGGGAACCATCCGGGTTAATTCGCCCAATACCCGTATTCGGCCAGGTTGCCGGATCAAGATCTCCATTAGATAACACCTTCACCTCTGAACCATGGCATTGCCAGCAACCATTAACCGCCACCGGTGACGCACCATTAAAAGACAACATGCCTTCAACCACCTCGGCCAGCACATTATCCAGCGAGCCTATAATTTCACCCGCTTTAGCATGATGGCTCTTACTAAACTGATCCACCTCACTCTTGTGGCACTGGGCACAGTCTTTAGGTGAAACAATCACCGAAATAACAAAATCTTTATGGCGGATGGCGTCTTTATCAGAGGTTTTTGCCTTATGGCATTCATAACAGCCTACATTCGCACCAAAATGCTTGGAGCGCCCCCACTGCTGGTATACGCCGGGGTTTTCTTTCTTGTGACAGGAGGCACAGGTCGCGCTCTCTTTACTCAAATGTTTAAACGGTTTCATCGCCTTGGCTTTTTCAGCTGCTTTAGATGAACCCGCGGCAACTTCAGTTACCGCAAAGGTATTGAAAGACAGGGCGATAATGATGGCTAAGAATTTTACGAAGTCCCACCACCTGGCTGGTTTTACATTGCTTCTAATGACCGTATATTTCATTTGTTTTTCTTAACCTCTGATCGACTGTTAAATCCATTGCACCGCATGCCTGAAATTCTAAACAGACATTCATTTATCACCCCAAATTGTATGGTATTTATTGCCGTGTGTTTCTATTTAGTTCGTAATGGAATTTGATTTTTATCAAAAAAAGTACTTATTTTTATATTTTCAGATCATTACCACCCCCAATATTAGCTATTCACAAAACACAAATTTGCTTAAACAGTCTTAATAGAAACCCCCAATAACTTGACCTTAGCGCCACATTGAAAGCAGAATAAATGAGTGTTAATGAGCATAAAACCTGGAAAATTCGGCCCATTTCTAAAGATATTTCAAGTTGGCTGACCCTATGATTTTCAAGTTGGCTGACCCTATGATTTTCCCATGATTTTCCATGATTTTTTGAGCAGGCGGGATTCGAAGTGCTTGATGTGGAAAGCCTGTGCCGCCAATCAATGACCGAGTTTGCAGGTCAGCTTGTGAAGTTCCCCACGAAATAATCATTAAAATCGAAAAGACAGGCCAGTTTAAAGCACGTTAAACTGGTAGGGGTTTATTGTGTCCCCAAAATTCGTGTTAGAAAGCACATAAGGCGGAAGCTGTAATGTGACAGGCTGGAATGATTCAGACCTGTATATGGTATGAGTTAAACTTACTACCAAGTATTACGGATTTAGTGATTTTGTTTTTGGATAATTTTGATAAAAACCTGTAGTTAGGCCGTGATTCATGAAGGTGGATTATAAGCTCACTATGCCCAAACTCTTTAGCCCAGGCTAGCATTGTCTTAAAAATAAATTTGCCATAACCCCAAAAAGGTTTGGCTAATACAATACCGATTTCATAACCAAACTCGTCATTTTGAATTCCACACCAACCGGCCAGTTGTTGATCGATTAGTATACCGCGGACACGACAGCCTGCAATTGCATCACAAGAGTTCTTTTGCTTAATCCAGTTAATCAATGACTCATGGTCGAATTTCTTATGAGGCATAAGATGCTTCCGAACATCTTTGGAGTTTAAAATAGAAATTAATACATCGGAATTACATTTAGACAAGTTTATATATTCAATCATATTAAGGTCTGATA
>QIDK01000180.1 GCA_003228405.1 Gammaproteobacteria bacterium
AAACATCCCCCTTAGAAAAAGGGGGACCGAGGGGGATTTGCTTTTGGCCAATAACGAAGGAGCAGGGACAGGTTTTTACGCTTCTGTTTTACGAATGCGAATATTCAGCTCTTTCAACTGCGCCGCCGAAACCCCGGAAGGTGCATCGGTTAGCAGACAGGCTGCGGTTTGCGTTTTCGGGAAGGCCATTACATCACGAATGGATGCTGCACCGGTCATTAACATGACCAGGCGGTCTAAACCAAAGGCTAAACCGGCATGTGGAGGGCAGCCGTATTTCAGTGCTTCCAGCAAAAAGCCAAATTTTTCACTGGCTTCTTCTTCACTGATACCCAGAATTTCAAATACCTTGCGCTGCATGTTTGAGTCATGAATACGCACCGACCCCCCACCCAGCTCACAGCCGTTTAAGACCATGTCATAAGCCCGAGATAAACTTTCACCCGGATTAGCTTCTAATGCTTCTACGCTGCCTGTGGGAGCGGTAAATGGGTGGTGCAATGCATCCCAGCGTTCTTCGCGGTCATTCCATTCAAACATGGGGAAGTCGATAACCCAGAGGGGTTTCCATTCACGGGATACCAGCTCCAGATCATGGCCTAGCTGCACGCGCAATGCGCCCATGGATTCATTCACCATTTTTGCATCACCGGCACCGAAGAATAATAAATCACCGGTCTGCGTGCCACTGCGTTTAATGATTTCATCCAGCACTTCATCCGGCAAAAATTTAACGATAGGTGACTGTAGCCCTTCACGACCTGCAGCCACATCATTCACCTTAATCCAGGCCAGACCTTTTGCACCGTAGCGGCCAACAAATTCTGTGTATCCATCAATTGCCTTACGACTAAGCTTCACGCCACCGGGTACACGCAATACAATCAATCGCCCCTTGGGGTCTTTCGCCGGGCCTGAGAACACCTTAAATTCTACATTTTCCATCAGGTCGCCAATGTCTACCAGCTCCATATCAATGCGCAGATCAGGTTTGTCCGACCCATAACGGCTCATGGCTTCTGCATGGGTCATGCGCGGGAATGGATCGGGTAGAGCCACTTCCAGTACATGAGCAAACAGATCACGAATCAGGTTTTCGGTCACTTCCATCACCTGATCTTCGTTCATAAATGACGTTTCAATATCCACCTGGGTAAATTCAGGCTGACGATCTGCGCGCAGGTCTTCATCACGAAAACAACGCACAATCTGATAATAACGATCCATGCCCGACATCATCAACAGCTGTTTAAAAATCTGTGGCGACTGTGGCAGGGCAAAAAACTCGCCCTGATGGGTACGGCTGGGCACTAAATAATCACGCGCTCCTTCCGGGGTTGCTTTGGTCAGCATCGGCGTTTCTATATCCAGGAAACCATTGTCTTCCATAAAACGACGAATAAAGCTGCTAATCTGTGAGCGCATACGCATGCGTTGCTGCATTTCATCTCGACGCAGGTCAATATAACGGTATTTAAGGCGATTATCTTCGTGCACGCCTTCATCATCTAACTGAAATGGCGGTGTTTCAGACGCATTTAATACTTCAAGCTCCAGCCCCAGCACTTCAATTTTGCCGGTTTTTATATTGGCATTAATAGCCGACTCATCACGCAGACGCACCCGGCCTTTTACTTTCAGCACGTATTCATTACGAATGCGCTCAGCCAGGGCAAACATATCAGGTTTATCCGGGTCAAACACTACCTGTACCAGACCTTCACGGTCACGTAAATCAACGAAGATCACGCCCCCATGGTCACGACGACGGTTTACCCATCCACATAATTCTATTTCCTGATCGACCAGGCTCTCATCTGCCTGACCACAGTAATGACTGCGCATAATGTTTTCCAGTTTGTGATAAATTGTCCTGCTGCTACTGCGAAAGGACGAAAAGGCCGGTATTATAATGCCCTGCGGGTCTGCTGCCAAATTAACCAGCATAATTATTTAATAATCCAGAATAAAGGATCTATTTTGAACACTCAGAAATCGATACTTATCACCGGCTGTTCCAGTGGTATCGGGCTTTATACGGCCCAGCAACTGCATGAACAGGGCTTTCGGGTATTTGCCAGTGCCCGAAAAGCAGAAGATGTAGAACATCTGAAGTCTCTCGGCCTGGAAAGCCTGCAACTCGACCTCAATGATTCATTATCTATTAAAAATGCACTAATCAGGCTAATGGATAAAACAGGGGGCCAGCTTTACGCCCTGTTTAATAACGGTGCCTATGGCTTGCCCGGTGCGGTGGAGGATTTGAGTCGTGATGCCATGCGGGCACAGTTTGAAACCAATTTATTTGGCACGATGGAACTAACCAATCTGGTATTGCCGATCATGCGCAAACAGGGCTATGGACGTATTATCCAGAACAGTTCAATTTTAGGTTTTGTCGCCATGCCCTATCGTGGTGCTTACAATAGCAGTAAATTTGCTCTGGAAGGGTTAACAGATACCCTGCGCCAGGAATTAGCCGGCACCAATATCCACATAAGCTTAATTGAACCCGGGCCGATTATGAGTGATTTTCGTAAAAATGCAGTCAAGGCATTCGAAAAATATATTGATAGCAATAACAGTGTGCACAAATCTCAATACGAATCCATGCTAGACAGATTACACAAAGAAGGCGCAGCAGCTCCGTTTACACTAGGGCCGGAAGCTGTGTGTGAAAAAGTGGTGCATGCACTGAAAAGCAAACGCCCCAGAGTTAGATATTACGTCACCAAACCAACTTATATTATGGGTTATTTAAAAAGAATATTAAGCTCAAGGGCGATGGATCGGGTGTTGATTCTTGCCGGTGGTGGTGGCAGGCGATAAGAATATAAACAGGGTCTGGGGCACCTTTATTAATCAGAATTTAACTGTTTTGGCAAGTTAGTGGCTTTATGGGAACTTGAATTCTGTGGATTCATGTTCCAGTGAAGACAATAAACCTGTAAGTATTAGTTTGCCATTGCTTTCTCATTAAGAAGATATTTTTCAATAATCTGATGCAGCTTGCCGGCTTTAACTGGCTTGGTTAAATAATCATTACACCCAGACAAACGACCTTTTACCCTGTCGAACGGGGATGACTTACTGGTTAACATCACTATCGGCGTATCTCGTAAAAATGTATTTCCTTTTATGTCTTTACATAACTCGTGTCCATTCATTCCCGGCAATATGACATCCAGAAAAACCAGAGAATACTTATTTTTCTGGATTAGCCAGTAACCTTCTTCAGCGTTAGCTGCAAAATCAACACTACACTGATATTTATTTAACTCATTTCCGATATGCTTCCTGACCGATAAACTATCATCAATAACGAGCACTTTATGATTGCCAGAAATACTGGGGGGTATTTTTACATGCGATATTTTATTTTCAGAAAGCACAGGCGCCGCTTCATCTTTTTTAAGCACTTCTATTTGATCAAGAATATTCAGAATTCTTAATGCAATCAGCGGTTTTTGAACGGTATTTTTCTGTGCTGTACTGGATTTATTTTTAGTTATAAATACAGTAGAGTTAGTGTGTTTAACTCCAGACAGCTCAATTAGTTGTTGCCATTGCTTAACAGATTCGGCACTGTCATTATCGACAATTATAATATCTGAAGAAACATAATTATCACGCACGCTTCCTCTATCCTTAATGATCTGATACTCACGATCTCTGCTCTCAGAAAGCTTAAATACAACTTTAATAAAATGATGATCTTTATTCTCTATGCCAATGAGGCTTACGGATATTTTTTGAGAAGTCACCATCATTCATTCCCTGCTTTCTGTTAATAATTGGGCACAATATTACTGGATACTAGTAGAGCCTAATAATAGCGCAAGGTCATTTGTCGTGTTTTATCCCTTTTTTAAGCTTATTTCATGCAGATGATAACTGCATCAGGTTTTAGTATCCTGGTATCCTTAGATTCAGTTAAACCTGACTATCCTGGAAACACACCTCACTAGAGCTTAACTATTTGATTTTATAGCAACATCTGATTCAACAGGGGCACTGCCTCTGCCTCACCCTGTTAAAGCGTGAGGCAGATATATTAGGCATATTTGGTTATTTCACCAACAATTTGCTCTTTTGTGAAAGGTTTTGTAATAAAGGCCCTGGCTCCCTGCCTTTCTGCCCACATGCGATCAGCGCGCTGATTTTTAGTCGAAACAAAGACAATCGGTATATCTTTAGTATCCTCATTTTTGACAATTTCTCGACAGGCGTTATATCCGTCCATGCCATCCATTATGATATCCATTAATATAATATCTGGTTTTTCACTTATTGCTTTATTTACGGCATCTTCTCCACATGTAACCGTTATAACCTTAGCGCCAAGACCACTGACAGCTTCTTTTAGAGCGTCTAGTTGTGCGGGCGAATCATCTACCAGTAAAATTTTATTGATGGCCATTATATATTCCTTAAATGTGTATTAGATTAAAAGTTGTTGGTGCTTTGAATCATATAACGAATAAGTTTAGGCTGAATTTATAAAACTGATATGGGACATTTACCCATATTGAAGATATGCGACTAGTGCCTGGGCCAGGCTATTGTTTTTTAGCATTTATTTGCGCAGATTCGCGTTGTTAGCATTTTTTTTACTTTTCTAGCAACCATTTATAAAAATTAATAAATCACATAAATCTCAGGCAAAAACCGATATATCGATAAGTTAGGGTTTTATTACACCATGGCGAATTGCAAAACGGCTTAACTCTACGTTATTTTTAAGCTTTAAAATTTTCATTATACTGCCACGATGATTATTAACTGTTTTATGGCTTAAGTTAAGTTCAGTAGAAATATCCATAGAAGAATGACCATCCGCTAACATGCGAAATATTTGAAACTGACGGGGTGATAAATTATAGGTTGATAATTTATCATTTTGTTGAGATGTTTCTTCATTATTTGAAATAGTATTGTCATTTTTAAAATAACTCTTTCCCTTTAGTAAGCAAGCCACAGCCACTACAAGTTCTTCAGCAGCACAATTTTTGCTTAGATAACCTTTTACCCCCAGAGCACGGGAGTTTTGCTGATAACTATGATCATCATACATGCTGAGAATAAGTATTTTCACTTGCGGATAGCGGGCGATTAAGCGTCTTATGCCTTCTATTCCTCCCATACCTGGCATGGATATATCCATAATAACTACGTCGTGGGTTGTTTGTTGATAGAGCTGATAGGCACTTTCGGCTGACGCCACCTCACTCACCAGATAACCTGCTTTTTCCAGTAAATAGCGATATCCGGTACGAACGACCGGGTGATCATCTGCTAGCAGGACGGTTAGCGGGTCAACCACTAGCGACACTCCCCCGAAAAATCAGTAATATCGACACACAGTTTTATTAAAATTGATGTATCATTCGCTTTTTCAACTGAGTACTCACCACCAAAAGCTTCAGCGTACTTCTGTATTTGTAGAAATGGCTCACTCTCAGGGTTAAATGCTGAGTTCATCTTAATGTCACTTAGCATATGCAGTTCGATAGATTCTCTCATGACCGAAGTTTGAGACTTGCCAGCTACAGTATTATTGTCGCCCGGGGTAATTCTATTGTTTTTATGCCATGAAACTGATTTTAAGCAAACTTGCATTTCTGTAGCACAAGCTGCACGTAGAATGCCACTTAAGCTATCCTGAAAAATACGTAATATAAATATATTGACTATGCGAGCATTATTTTCAGATATGTTCTCAGCCTGCAGCTGAAGTCTAATGCCATGATGTTCAACTCGTGAGTTAATGATACAGTTTTCGATATCACTGATCAGGTTATTATTCTTACTATCGCCAGAACGCAAACCACGCATTAAATCATAACAACTTATATATAAATCGCTGGCAGTGGTATCTATAATCGTGGCTAAATCAATTACCTCTTCTGTTATATCTGCATTATTTTTTATGCCCGCGGCAAAGCTTTTTATAGCCGCCAGAGACTGGCCAAAATCATCATGTAATAGCTGCGCCCACTGGTTACGCTCAAACTGATAAAGAGCTTCTATGCGCTTCAACCGCTGTTCTTCCTGTTTCATCATGTTTATTAAATTAATTTATTTGGTAAAAATTTCGCATAGCATTATTAAAAAATAGAATTAATAAAACAGCCTCTGTTTACACCTTATAGAACATCCTCGGGGAAAATTTCATAAATAACCCAGCATAAAATGAATTATGGCTGCATATATTTATTAAATTCATCAATCAGCTACCGTTTATATCGAAATTTATTTCATTCATCTACCAGGCTATTTATAAAGTACTATAGCTAACATAATCTTATAAACGGAAAAACTCTCTATTTTTTAAACACTTATCAATTATTATACGGTTTTATTGGGATGCTAATTTCTATAACCCGAACAAACTATTTGCTATTGACTTCACAATTTATATTTAGCAACTACACTAAATCTAACGAAGTTTGCGCAATAACCTGTATGAGGGATTAACATAATGGCTGTTAATAAAGTATTAGTGGTAGATGACTCACCTGCACATCTGGAAATATTAAAAAATGTCGTCAGTAGTGCAGGTTGCAGTGTCATTGTAGCTGCTTCAGGTAAAGAAGCGGTTGCGCTGACAAAATCTGAAAAACCTGACCTGGTACTGATGGACATAGTTATGGATGATATGGATGGCTATGGTGCATGTAGAGAAATCATAGCTGACTCAGAAACAAAAGATATACCCGTGGTTTTTGTCACCTCTAAAAAGCAACGCGCCGACCGACTGTGGGCAGAAAAACAGGGCGCTAAAGGCTTAATAAGCAAACCTTTTGAAGATGAAGAAATACTTGAAACCATCAGAAAATATTAAGTAAACTGGAAATGTAACCCTGATATGGAACTAATGTTACCTAGCTCAGCCTTGAATCGTCCCTTTATTGGAGTTGATTCAATGCTTAAACATGCAGAAGCGGTTGTACAGAAAACGACTGAAATGGGTTCCTATCATGCATTTCGTATTGGTGATATCGGTTTTTTAATTCCACAGGATGTCATCAGTGAAGTAGCTGAAGAATTGCCCTATTGTCAGTTACCTAACACGAGCATGGTTTTATTTGGAATGGCTAATTCACGCGGAAATATCATTCCAATATTTGACCTGCATGAACTATTTGGTTTCTCAAACCAGAACGATTCTTATCGCAAGATACTCATTATCGGCAGTGGTGATGATGCTATTGCAGTCATGACCAGCGAGCTACCAATACGCATTAATATATCGCCTGAGCAACGTCTGCGTAGTATGCCACCTATACCTGATATTCTACGCCCATTTACTAAAGGCTGTTATCAGGAAAAGGGCATCTGGCTTGATATTGACAATGAATTTTATGCTTCCTTGAGTAACTACCTGCAATGATTAAGCACAATATTCACAGGTTTCTTAAGTAAAAACCTGCTCAACTGTATATATTTTTCATTACAAATGAACATCTTATGAAAATAATCACATACCAGCTAATATCTGATTAAGTCTGGTTGTATGAATTTAATTATATTTTACTGGAGAATAAAATATGAACTGGTTTAATAATCTAAAAATCCGAAGCAAGTTAATGATGGTATTAGGTGTACTTGTTTTCGGCTTTATTACCATTTCCTCAATGTTTTATGTATT
>QIDK01000161.1 GCA_003228405.1 Gammaproteobacteria bacterium
TAACGTAACACCAGTTTAGTTGTCGACATTACTGACTATATAATGGGACATGAGTATTCGGATATGTACATGATAATCATGCTGTTCAGTTTTCTGACTATTTCAGGTCAGAATAGAAATCTCCAAATGCTGCCAGGAATTTGCTTCTAGAAAGTGATAGATTAGCCTTTTTTAAGAAAATATTTTGATCCACAGAAATAATTGTTTTTGATTGAATTTAGGCTAACATGCTGAATAATAAGAAAATACCGAAATTTTGGCACAAAAAACATTGTATTTAGTTGCTTTATTGAGGTTGAAAAAAGTTTGCAGTTAACATATATATTAACTATAGTTCGGATCCGATGTGATAGACGACGAAAAACCTAAGGATAGGCATGAAGGTTCGAAGTTTACGGTTGTACACTGTAAAGGGGCCTTAGATAGCTATATTGAGGCTCTGAATCACGTAAATGCAAAAAAGCATAAAGCATTTACTCGTGGAATGATCCAGCAGATTGCCAGGCTCGCTGAAGGGCACAGGATGTCAAAGGCTAATTTTCCACAAGAAGGCGGTTTGCCTAAAAGAAAAGGGCAGCATAGAGCAAAAAAATTTAATGCGCTTAAACGTATACCCGTTAGAGGTTATTGCTGGTTATCCGAGAAGCATAAAAATACGTATTTTATAAGTCATTATGTATTTAAAGATTATGATGACCTTAAAGAAAGTGACACGAATAGAGTTGGAAACAACTGGCGAAGAATTGAGGAGAATGGTGATGAGCGCTAAAGATATGTTTTATTCTGAAGGAAAAGAATTTAGTAGTGCTGAAAAAAGAGCATATGCACGTGAAGAGCTAGTTTACAACGTGACTGAGGATATTTTGGTTGCGCTTGAAGATCTTGATGTTAGTAAAAAAGAGCTTGCACGTCGCCTGGGGAAATCTCGCTCTTTTGTTACTCAAATTTTGAGTGGTGCGCGTAATATGACGTTAGGTAGTCTTTCTGATATTTGTGTAGCGCTTGGTGTAAAACCAAAGGTTTCTTTGACTATTGAGCTGCCAGAATCTAAAGAAAATATTCTTTGGAAAAGTATTGAAATTAAAGATAAAGGTGATCTGATTCTCCAATCAGAAAATGTTTTTGATTGTCGTAATCACCCAGCGTGGGAAAAACAGGCTGCATGATTATGAATGAGCATTTAAAGAACGCTCAAAACAGTCTTGTTATCAGAACTGTAAATTTAAAAGAAAGCAATATTTTAGTCAGGGATGAAGTGGATTTGTCTTCTTTAAATAGAGAAGAGGCGATTACCCAGGCTTATAGAGCTGTGTCTAGAATTCAGGAAACATCTTTTACTGATTCACAAAAGCAAGAAGTTTGGGATTATAGATTTATATATACTTCTGGTGTACGTCTTATTTTTTCTGAAGAAGAAGAAAAAAGTACAGACGAGGGCTACAAACCAATAGTTGAAATTGTTGGTGTATTTATAGCGAAATACTTTTCACCAGGGAAGCTTGAAGAAGAAGAGCTCAAAGCATTTTGTGAGGATAGCGTGGGTTATCACGTATGGCCTTATTGGCGAGAGTATGTACAGTCGACCTGCACAAGGATAGATTTTTCACCTGTTTTTGAAGTACCGGTTTATTTTATGCCTCAGCATCAGGATGAATCGTAAACTGTAAAGAATATAGCCTAAAATGGTCTAAATTTAACGAAAAACTACTCTGATAGCTGAGTTAAAAATAAAATTAGCAATTAAATCAACGGGTTAAACTCTAGTAAATTTTACAAAATTGGTTTAAGGTGTTTATAACCGTTTTAAAAAACACTATCAATTTTAATATGACTTTCAGTATAAAGGCCCCATAGGACTGGGGTTTTTTTTAGTGTAAAGTTTGCGCCAGTCCTCATTTTAGCGAGAAAAAGCTACTTTTACACTGGCAAAATCGACTGTTTACTACTAAATACTATATATAACATAAAGCTTTATATTGGGTTTTAAATGGGCATTTAAATAAAGCACTGGGGAGAAGTTAGAATGAAAAATTTGGTAGTTGATAACGATAGCGTAAATCTTCGAGCAGACGGACGTCTGCAAAATCTAAGTGACTGGGCACCCGATCTGGCAGAGCAGATGGCTCAGGCAGAGGGCCTGGTTCTCACTGAGCAACACTGGGATGTGCTCAATATAATGCGAGAGTATTACCAGAAATATAATATCTCACCGATATTAAAATTATTACGTCGTGAGGTAGCAAAGCAATATAGTGCTGATCGGGCCAGTATTGATGCTCTGGAAGCTTTGTTTCCAGGTGGTGTGCAAAATCAGGGCAGCCGTTTAGCAGGGGTGCCAATGGCACAGCTGGATGCAGAGCTGGATCAGTCACAGCGTGTTCAATCGGTGAAATCTGCTCAGTCACGGGCCAGTTCAGATATAAGGCACTTTAATGATCAGTTTGAGTTTGAAGGCAGGAATATAAAGGTTTATGCTACGGGCAACCTGGCAAACCTGGAAGACTGGAATGAAAAACTGGCGGTCGTTTTAGCTGAGAAAGAAGGTATTCATCTAACCGATGAGCATTGGGTCGTACTTAATTTCCTGCGTGGCTTTTATTTCAAATACGGCGTCGCCCCCATGGTGAAAATTCTTATTAAACATATGTCAGAAGAGCTAGGCAAAGAGGCGGCGAATAAAGATAAATTATATGAGTTATTCCCGGGTGGGCCAGCCAGCCAGGGCTCACGCATAGGGGGGCTGCCGTCGCCACAGGGTTGCATCGACGGATAATTCTGCATCAACTAGCTGTACTTAAATAACGACCTGAAAACCGCCAGTAACAATGGCGGTTTTTTTATGTCTGCATGTTAGCCAGAGGAGGCTTTGCATTCATCCAGACAGCAGTTAGAATGGCTGAATTATTTCTAAATCAGGATTGGGCAAAAAATGTGTGGAATAGTAGGTGCAGTTGCAGAGCGTAATGTCACACCGATTTTACTGGAGGGGTTACGCCGCCTGGAATACCGCGGTTATGATTCGGCGGGTATTGCCGTTATCAATGATGCTGGCTGTATAGATCGTATTCGCAGGATTGGAAAGGTTGAAAACCTGTCTGCATCACTGAATGAAAATCCTATAAAAGGCTTTACCGGCATCGCTCACACCCGTTGGGCTACACATGGCGAGCCTTCCGAACCTAACGCTCACCCCCACATCTGCAACAAATCAGTGGCCGTAGTGCACAATGGCATTATAGAAAACCATGCGACCTTACGTGAGCTGCAAAAAGCCAGTGATTATACCTTTACCTCAGAAACCGATACTGAAGTGGTTGTGCACCAGATTGAGCATTACAGACAGGCCGGAAATGATTTATTACAGGCAGTAAAAAAAGCCACGCAAGATTTTGAGGGAGCCTATGCTTTAGGCGTGGTATCGACTGATGAGCCGGGTAGATTAATTGCAGCGCGTAGCGGTAGCCCTCTGGTAATAGGCATAGGTTTTGGCGAATATTTTATCGCCTCTGATGTAGCGGCCCTGTTGCCGGTTACGCAACGCTTTATCTTTTTAGAAGAAGGCGATATTGCAGATATTTCAAAAGACAGCCTGTTTATCTACGACCAAAACTGGCAGCAGGTTGAACGCGAAATAAGCACATCAGAATTAAGTGCAGATGCGGTCAGTCGGGGTGAGTTTCGCCACTTCATGATGAAAGAAATTTATGAACAGCCACTGGTGCTAGGCGAAGTTCTGGAGGGTCGAATTTTTGAAGGAAAAGTTTTAGACTCAGCCTTTGGTGTAGAAGCAGAAGCTATTTTTAACAAGGTAAAACAGGTGCAGATTATCGCCTGTGGCACATCTTATCATGCAGGTATGGTGGCACGATACTGGTTAGAAGCTCTGGCAGGCATTCCCTGCAATGTAGAAGTCGCATCCGAATTTCGTTATCGAAAGCCACTCATCAGCGACGATACATTAATCGTCACTATTTCACAGTCTGGTGAAACCGCAGATACACTGGCAGCCTTGCGCAATCTGCAACAGAAAGCAGAATATTCTTTAGCAATATGTAATGTGCCTGAAAGTTCATTAGTACGTGAATCAAAATTAATTTTAATGACGCGTGCAGGCCCTGAAATTGGAGTGGCATCTACCAAGGCATTTACCACTCAGTTAGCGGGTTTGATGTTAATGACAATAGCATTAGGTCGGCGGCATAAGTTAACGGAAGACACAGAAAAACGGCTGCTTGAAAATTTAAAAAATATACCGGCAATCATTGAACAGGTGCTGCAAAATAATCAGATTGAAAAATGGGCAGATGAATTTAAAGACACCTTAAATTCTATTTTTATTGGCCGTGGTGTGCAATATCCTATTGCAATGGAAGGCGCACTAAAATTAAAAGAAATTTCCTATATTCATGCAGAAGCTTATGCAGCAGGTGAACTTAAACATGGCCCGCTGGCACTGATTGACCCGGAAATGCCAATTATTGCAGTAGCCCCCAAAGATGGCCTGCAAGATAAATTAAAATCAAACCTGATGGAAGTGCTGGCGCGCAGTGGTGAAGTTTATCTATTTGCAGATGAGCGTTTAGACATGAGTGACATGGGAGATATGTGCCATGTAATGAAGGTGCCGCAAATAGAGCCGGAAGTAGCGCCCATTTTATATGCAATTCTGATGCAGCTATTTTCATATTATGTGGCCGTGCGCAAAGGCACGGATGTAGACCAGCCAAGAAATCTGGCTAAATCGGTTACGGTTGAATAAGTTATTGATCTACTGTGGCTGCTATTTTGAACAAATATAGTCGAAAACTAATAGCCGGTAACAATTGTAGTTATAGTTCCTTGAGTGATAATGGCGCAGCATTTAGCTGCGCCAACCGGATTGGAGCAGTCTTGGTAAAGATTTGGTCGATATAAAAATATACCTTATTAAAAGTCTGTTTGGTGTGGTTGTGTTTTCAGAAGAGCAGGTTGATTCGAGTGACTGCAATTCCTTAAATCTTACGTCTAATTGCTGTTGCATAAACGGCAATATCTGCAGCACTCATGCCCAGTTGACGGGCTATATTCTGCCAGCCTCTCAAAGCTGTAGATACTTCGTCGATAATCAGATCAGCCTGATTGTCTTTCAAAGCAAAATACACCGCTGCTCGTCGTGCGAGATCAATATCTGCTTCAGGGCTCTCTTCCGATATCCAGGTCGTGAGTTCTCGTGCTTTTTCCACTATTGGTACCGGGTTTAAATCGTAGGCGGGTGACAGTCTCCATTGCCCTTTTTCGTCATAAAGAAAGCCGTGATTGCGTAAATGGTCATCGAGATTACCTGTCAGCACATTAAAAACAACTCGTCGCCAAAGCTCATGTAAGTCTTCGGTCGGAGCACTGGAGTATTTGCGTATACACTCGGCAATATCCAGGTACGTTGCTTCATCACCATCATTAAGTCCCAATAGGCTCATGGCAGATAAAAAAGGAATGCGTTGATCACCCCGGCGATCAAAACGTTTAATTAATGCAACTGGTCGCCCGGCGACATTAATTAAGCGTGCTTCGGCAACCGTGAGACCGGCTTTGTGAGCCAGAGTCATCGCCAGTATTTCACCATGTGGAATGCTCCTGTCATCATCGAGCTTTGGGAATTTGGCAATCGCCAGTGACCCATCCTTGTCCACCACCGCTGACTTTGGCCGTGCGCCACCCAGGGGTGAGCCTTCGTTCAAGAGTAGCTTCAGGTCTTCAGCCGTTTCAGAATTTGTTTGAACGGCATTGGCGGCATTAATGAGTGCAGGCAACTGAATTAATGGAGGCACACGATAACGGCCAGGATCATGGTTAAATATGTCCTCGCCCTCGCGTTTATAGCGTAGTGCACCAATACGCGTTAGGTCTGTGATGGCCAGTAGATAATCAATTTCTGATAGCGTACGCTCTTCTCCCGCTTTGCGAAATGCACGTTTAATAAGCTGCTGCCCCCAGCGGTCGGGTGCGGTATCTCGTAGTGCGCCGGGTAAGGCTGATTTATTTGAGGAAGTGTAAACGGGGCCCGCATGCAATGGTAAATTCTCTGGATCAATTGCAAAGGCGATTGAGTTGTTAAGCCACTCTTCCGCATATTCAAACACAGAGCTTTGACCACGGTGCTTAGCGACATAACGACATAGCCCAACTCGATGTGTTTTGCCTTTATGGTCGATATAAATTTCAATAGTATCCGTCATGATCATGTTCCTTTGCGTCTGGACGGCATAATTTTTTGGGGCAGACGATCCTCTTCAATATCTAGACCCAGTGTATCATTACGACGGTCGGCAACTTCCCCAAGGTCATCGACAAGCCCAAGTATTGCGAGAACGGTAGCGTAAATCCCCATTGAAACGGTGGGATCACCTTTTTCAAGTTTATAGAGTGTTCCACGGCTAATGAAGGCACGTTCTGCCATTGAAACCGTTGAAATACGCCGTTTTTTACGCGCTATTGCAATACCCTCACCGAGTTTAATAAGGGCTTTTCGGGCTTTTCGGGGCATAGTTTGGGGTGCTTGTGATTTCATAATATGTCTTATGTAGCTATCAATATAGGCTATAATGCTCACTATATAAGACATTATTAGCCAGGTCATCAGAAATATCCACATTAATTGTCACATTCTATAAAGGGCCTCCAACAATAGGATCGGTGGCAATGCCAGTAAGTTAAGCTTTAAGTGCATGATATTGAAATATATATTCAATAATAACGGTGAGATCTCCCCCTTAGAAAAACGGGAGTGCCGATATATTAAGACTGTAACCGGTTAACAAAAGAAGAGATATTGTCATTAAGGGGGATTTAAAAAGCATCAGGTTTTTGACTCTATAGATACTGCGTATTCTGGCACCATCTGATCACCGATTCTGGAACATTCCGATCACCTAATCTGGTTTTAACCGATCACTGATTCTGGTTTTATTCGATCATTTTTTCTGGATTTCCAGAATCAGTGATCGGAATGCAGAATCGGCGATCAGATTGGGCCAGAAAATTACAGAGAAAATTACAGGGTCAAGCCGTACGCCGTTACCGGCAACTTATCTAGCACAATGCCATTAGAATGCCATTAGGGTCAGTGCCATTAGTGCCATTAGTGCCATTAGGGTCAGTTTCGAAAAAACGCCTGGAGTGTTTTTTAACATGGGGCTGCTTTCTTTATAGCGCATGGCTTCGAAGAGGTGAGGGTTAAAGGGATGAAGTGCATTTACAGCCTGAATTCGCCTAATTTCATAATAATTAAGTATCGTGTCCCCAAAACTGCATCATCTGTAACAGGTGATGGGTCTTTTTTTGTTCGTGGTTCCGGATATGTAAAAAATCAGGTGTTCGTGAATTGAGCCAGAGTTCTGGTTTCGAATGTCTGCAAACGACTCATATGCGACGTTAATATTAGTAAAGAAATCTTAACAAATTAGTGCTTAATTCATAAATTTGTTAGGTGTTCATTACATATTAGTAAATCACTGATTTCTAATGATTCGCTATCGCATTGATAACTATGATATTTATTTTTAAGGTACGAATATTGCTTTAGTGTATGGCTTTATAAGTCTAAATACTGCCAATAAGTAGGTGCATTAACTTGCTATACAGCAGTTATATTTTGGTAAGAGCGAGAGT
>QIDK01000212.1 GCA_003228405.1 Gammaproteobacteria bacterium
CCACATCGGCATGTGATACTTCGAACAACTTCACAACCGCCATCCATGGCGTAAGAATATGGGACTCTTTCACTACCTGCCCATACAATCCCTGTATGCGCGTTCTCAGTGCTGCGTTTGTACATTGAGTACAAACGGTCACTGTTCACCCACATCGGCATGTGATACTTCGAACAACTTCACAACCGCCATCCATGGCGTAAGAATATGGGACTCTTTCACTACCTGCCCGAAGGAGCACTTACAGGCTTATTACAAATTTCGCCTGTTTTACAAACAAAATCGCGACCTGAAGGTCGCTCCTGTAGGAGCGATCTTCAGGTCGCGAAGTATTTTCTTATTCGGATGCAGGAATATCGCTAACCGGAGCTTCTTGCAGTATATGCGCATCAGATGATGCAGGCACTTCTGCCGCTGGAATTTCCGATGCGGGTAATTGAGCCGGGTGCTCCATTACAGAGCCATTATCTGCACTAGTTGCAGATTGCATACTGGAGGAAACATAAGCCAGACCTAAACTGGTAGTAAAGAATGCCGCCGCAAGCACGGCTGTCGATCTGCTTAAAAAATTAGCCGCACCACGAGCACCAAATACAGAACCCGATGAGCCGCCACCCCCTAAGGATGCACCAGCATCTGCGCCTTTACCACGCTGTAACATTACCAGCCCAATTATGGCCAGTGAAAGCAGTACATGAATAACTAATAAAATTGAAAGCACCTGAATTACCCCGCTGCTTTACAGATTGCCAGAAAATCTTCGGGCTTCAACGATGCGCCACCAATCAGACCACCATCAATATCAGGCTGGCCAATTAATTCCTGCGCATTACCCGGGTTCATTGAACCACCATATAAAATTTGCAAACCTTCTGCCACATTGGCATTGAGGGCAGCAATTTTGCCACGAATAAAGGCATGTACTTCCTGTGCCTGTTCGGGGCTAGCTGTTTTGCCTGTGCCTATCGCCCACACAGGTTCATAGGCAATAACGCCATCAGCCAGTGCTTCTACACCTTCTAATGCGATGACTGCATCGATTTGACGAGAACACACCTCATTGGTGATACCCGATTCACGCTCTTGCAGAGTTTCACCAATACAAAAAATAGGTTTGATACCACTACGGCGAGCCGCTGCAAAGCGTTTAGCGACCAGTTCATCACTTTCACCATACAGTGCACGGCGCTCGGAGTGGCCGATAATGGCATATTCACAGCCGATGTCTTTCAGCATTTCGCCTGAGATTTCACCGGTGAATGCGCCCTTGTCTTCATCACAGATATTCTGTGAGCCAACTTTAATAGCAGAGCCATCAGCCGCGCCAGACACCCGCGGGATATAAACCGCAGGAGGACAAACCACAACCGCAGCTTTATTAACTGAGCCCATGCCTTCTTTGATACCCGCAATAAGTTCTTTTACTGAATCACTGGAACCATTCATTTTCCAGTTGCCGGCTACCATTGGCTGACGCATGCTTTCACTCCGAAATTGGTGTTTTTTTATGAGGGGCGTATTCTAAAGCGCCTGTGTGCTTGTTGCAAGCACAAACGGAGTCGTAAGTCGTAAGTCGTAAGTCGTAAGTCGTAAGTCAAAATTTTAAATACTTCATCAGGCCTGTCAACATCGATGATATTTCTTTTGTTATCCAGGTTTTTCCAGCTGTGCTGATAATATAGCCAATTTCTATGCCTATGTAGATTTGGGTTCTTAGTTCAGCACAGGAGCCTTTGGCATAATTTAGAAAATTACGCTTATCTTTATCAGTATCACGCCCAAACCCCTCTGCAATATTGCCGGGTATTGATATCCCGGAACGGATTATCTGATCTTTAAATCCAAAACCTTTCAAATCAGCAAGATGCCGATAAAGCTCAACCGACAGCCTCGAAGACCGCTTCCACACATCCATATCCTCAAACTACATAATCTCTCCCTGTGTTTTGACTTACGACTTACGACTTACGACTTACGACTTCTGACTTCTGACTTCTGACTTCTAAACTAGCTTCCAACCGAAGCCGACACTGCATCCGCAATCTGCTGCGCATAAGCCGTCACCTGCTTTTCATCTTCACCCTCGACCATCACACGAATCAACGGCTCGGTGCCGGATGCTCGCAATAACACACGGCCCTTGCCATTCAGGCTTTTCTCAACATTCTGCACAGCCTGCTGCACCTTTGGCTCTTCAATTGGGCTGGATTTAACCGGCAGGGGCACATTGATTAATACCTGCGGCATCATGCTCATATCGGATAATGCCTTAACCAGAGTTAAACCATGCTCCGCCAGATAAGCCATTACCTGCAGGGCTGAAACAATACCATCGCCCGTCGTGGTTCGATCCAGGCAAATAATATGCCCGGAATTTTCTCCTCCCAGTGACCAGCCCTTCTCCCTTAAACATTCCATAACATAGCGGTCACCCACTTTGGTGCGCACAAACTCAAGCCCCAGTTTTTTAACTGCCAGTTCCAGCCCTAAATTACTCATCAGGGTTCCGGCTATACCTCCCAGGTTTTGGCCTGCGGCCAGCCGGGCTTTAGCAATAATGTATAAAATCTCATCACCATCAATAATACGGCCCTTGCTATTTACCATCATTACCCGATCACCATCACCATCAAAGGCAATGCCGATATCTGCCTGGTTCTGCAGCACCGCCGCCGCCAGGACATTCGGGTAGGTGGAACCACAGTCTTTGTTGATATTAATGCCATCTGGCTTATCACCAATAGAAATGACTTCTGCTCCCAGCTCAGCAAACACATTTGGAGCAATGTGGTAGGTCGCGCCATTGGCGCAATCCAGCACAACTTTAATGCCCATAAAAGATGTGCCAATTGGAATGGTGGCTTTGCAGGCTTCTATATAACGCCCCTGTGCATCTTCAACTCGCTCGGCCTTACCGAGTACCGCTGAATCTACAATTTCCATTTCAGCCTCAAACATGGCTTCGATTTCATTTTCAATTTCATCCGGTAATTTACTGCCATCCGCAGAAAAAAATTTCAGCCCATTATCATAAAAAGGATTATGGGATGCGGAAATAACAATACCCGCAGAGGCACGCAATGTGCGGGTAAGATAGGCAATGCCCGGGGTTGGCATGGGGCCCAGTATTCTTACATCAACACCTGCAGCAGACAAACCCGCTTCAAGCGAAGCTTCAAACATATAACCAGAAATACGTGTATCTTTGCCGATAACTACCAGATTATTGCCATGACTGGCAAGCACTTTACCCACGGCCCAGCCCAGTTTCATTACTGCCTGGGGGGTCATCTGACCTTTACCAACACGGCCACGAATACCGTCTGTTCCGAAATATTTTTTTGCCATTTAATTTTCCATTAATTTACTATTTATTTTAACTGTAAAGAACATGATTATGTGTTGTTTATAGCTTCACACACTTTAAGTGCATCCACCGTGGGTTTCACATCATGCACCCGAAAAATGTTAGCCCCATTTGTCCGGGCCAGCACGGCTGCTGCCACACTGCCATATAAACGTTCTTCGACTGGGGCGTTATCAAGCAACTTACCCAGCATGCTCTTACGGGATAATCCGACTAATACGGGTAGACCCAGGCTTTTAAACTCAGCCAGCCTTTTTAATAACTGAAGATTATGCTGCAGGGTTTTTCCAAAACCAAAACCCGGGTCAATAATAATATTTTGCTGTTTAATACCTGCATTTATACAGCACTCAATACGCTGTTCAAAAAAAAATTTGATATCATCCACTACATCTTTATATGCGGGTGATGTTTGCATGGTGCGCGGCTCTCCCTGCATATGCATCAGGCAAACCGGCACATCTAGCTCCGCACAGACCTTTAGTGCACCTGCTGCGCGTAACGCATTAACATCATTAATAATGTTGGCACCAGCCTCTATCGCAGCCTGCATAACACCTGCTTTGCTGGTATCAATTGATATACAGATATCACTTTGCTGGCGCAGTGATTGAATAACGGGAACCACTCGCTGAATTTCATCTTCCAGCGAAACCGGCTTTGCCCCCGGTCGGGTAGACTCACCCCCCACATCAATAATATCCGCCCCCTGCTGCTGCATTTTCAGGGCCTGACGGGTTGCGGTTTGCAGTGAATTATACTGACCACCATCAGAAAAGGAATCCGGGGTAGTATTGAGAACACCCATCACCAGAGGTTTACCGGAAGATAATAGAGAAAAAATATCAGTCATTTTATATATTGGCTAATCACATAATTAATGGGTATTTAGCGTTTTGTGCGAACTGCCCTTATCTTGCACGTAGGTTGGCGGTGAGTTTCCGAACCCCAACAATAACGCTAAGATCTGTTAGAGCTGTTGGGCTTCATGCTTCAGCGCCAAGCTACGAAAAACCGGCTAAAGCCCGAGCATTCGTTATTCACTATACCAGATCCTTCACTATATTCAGGGCACATAATTAAAAAAGGGCACCCACAAAGGGCACCCTTTTCATTAAAACTATCAAGATATCAATTAATGCAGGCTTGCTGGACCGCCAATTGAGCCATCACCCTTGCCTTTCTTTTTATCTTTTTTTTTGTCTTCTTCCTTAGAAACAGGCGGTGTAGGTGTAGATGAATTATCACCACTATTATTCCAGTCTTTAGGAGGGCTCACTTCCTTGCGTTCCATTAGCTGATCAATTTGACTGGAATCAATCGTTTCATATTTCATCAGTGCTTCAGACATGGAATGCAGAATATCCAGGTTTTCCTTGAGCATTTTTTCCGCATTTTTATAATTACGGTCAATCACTTCACGAATTTCTTCATCAATAACCCGGGCTGTATCATCCGCCAGATTTTTATGCTGGGTAACAGAACGCCCCAGAAATATCTCGCCTTCATCTTCTGAATAAGCCAGCGGCCCCAGCTTTTCAGACAGGCCCCATTTGGTCACCATATTGCGTGCAATATCCGTAGCACGTTCAATATCATTGGACGCACCGGTGGTGACATTATCGTGTCCATAAATAATTTCTTCTGCAATACGCCCGCCAAACAGACTGGCAATCGAGCTTTCCAGACGGCGTTTACTGTAACTGTAACGATCTTCTTCGGGCAGGAACATGGTAACGCCCAGCGCTCTGCCACGAGGAATAATACTCACTTTATATACCGGGTCATGATCCGGCACCAGACGGCCGACAATCGCGTGGCCTGCTTCATGGTACGCCGTCAGCTTTTTCTCATCTTCAGACATCACCATTGATTTGCGCTCAGCGCCCATCATGATTTTATCTTTGGCTCGCTCAAAGTGCCCCATAAAGACTTCGGTGCAATTTTCTCGGGCAGCAAACAGTGCGGCTTCATTCACCAGATTCGCCAGATCAGCACCGGAAAAACCGGGGGTGCCTCGAGCAATTAGAGATGCCTTAACATCCTCTGCCAGAGGCAATTTGCGCATATGTACCTTAAGAATTTGTTCACGGCCACGCACATCGGGCAATGGCACCACCACCTGACGATCAAATCGACCCGGGCGCAACAGCGCAGGGTCAAGTACATCGGGGCGGTTTGTTGCGGCAATTACAATAACGCCTTCATTACCCTCAAAACCATCCATCTCAACCAGTAGCTGATTCAGGGTTTGCTCACGCTCATCATGCCCCCCGCCAACACCGGCTCCACGGTGGCGACCCACCGCATCAATTTCATCGATAAAGATAATGCAGGGGGCATGCTTTTTAGCCTGCTCGAACATATCGCGTACACGTGAAGCACCAACACCGACAAACATTTCTACGAAATCAGAACCAGAAATGGTAAAGAAGGGTACCTTGGCTTCACCGGCTATGGCTTTTGCCAGCAGGGTTTTACCCGTACCCGGTGAACCCACCATCAGCACACCGCGTGGAATCTGCCCGCCGAGTTTCTGAAATTTGCCAGGATCGCGCAAAAACTCGACCAGTTCGCCGACTTCTTCTTTGGCTTCTTCAACACCTGCCACATCGGCAAATGTCGTTTTTATCTCTTCTTCACCCAGCATACGCGCCTTGCTTTTACCAAATGACATAGCACCACGGCCACCACCGCCGCCCTGCATCTGGCGCATAAAGAAAATCCAGATACCAATCAGCAGCAGGAACGGGAACCATGAAATAAAGATATTCATTAGCAGAGAAGGCTGCTCAGGCTCTTTAGCTACAATGCGTACATTGTTTTCCAGCAGATCACCAATCATGGAACGATTATCTGTCTCCGGGCTATACGTGCTAAACATATTAAGGTCACGAGTTTTACCCGTGATTTTACGACCGGCGATATCAACTTCTGCTACATTGCCATTTTTGACCTCAGATATAAATTCTGAATAGGAATATTCCGTACCCATATTGGCACGCTGAGTGAAATTACTGAATACAGAAAGCAATATAAGGGCAATTACACCCCATAGAATCAGATTTTTGACCAGGTCGTTCAAGACAACACCTCGGTTTGATTAAACATTAATATAAAAGTACTACACAGATTGGGTAAAAGCCAGTTTAAATCCCCCTCAGTCCCCCTTTTTCTAAGGGGGAAGTAATACCGCCACCTCAGTTCTCTTTTTTCTGAAGGGGGAGTAGCACCGCCACCTCAGTCTCCCTTTTTCAAAGAAGCTGGCCTACCCTCTACTAAATAAAAAAGGATGCTTTCACTCCCCTCTTTGAAAAAGAGGGGCCGGGGGAGATTTAATCACTTAGCCTTTAAACCCCGTTGCCAGACCATACACTTCCTTACTTCGAGCACGAGACGCTTTTGGCTTACGCATCACCACCCGGCTAAAGTGCCCACGCATCAGTTTGATATATTCATCAAACCCCTCTCCCTGAAATAGTTTGACCAGCAAAGCCCCACCGGGTTTCAAAACCTGCTGCGATAAATCCAGAGCCAGTTCAGCCATATACATGGCGCGGGGAATGTCCACAGCCTGCTGTCCACTTATATTGGGGGCCATATCACAAATTACAAGGTCAGGCCGGTCTTTTCCCAGCGTATTGATTAGCTGCTCAAAAACCTCATTTTCGAGAAAATCTCCAGTAATGATCTCTACACCATCCATGGGGTCCATGGGGAGTATATCCAGTGCGATAACCCGACCTTTTCCTTTTAATTTTCGCACTACATACTCACACCAGCTGCCGGGAGCGGCCCCCAGATCAAGAATAATATGACCGGGTTTTAGCAGTGAATCTTTTTCATCAATTTCTTTGAGTTTGTAGACGGCACGGGATCGATAGCCGTCTTTCTGTGACCGTTTGACGAATTCATCGTCAAAATGCTCCCTTAACCAGTTACCGCTTGATTTGCTTCTTGCCACTTCAATCTATCACTATCCTGAAACAGGTCATTATACCTCAGCTTTATGCTTTCTGTTCTTTTCAGGGCATTTACCAGGCGGGTCTGACAACATGAAAACAAAACTTGCCTGCCTTATATTTGATGCTCTTCACATATTTGCACCCGTTCATTTATAGTCTATAGTAATCTATACTATATTATAGTATGTGGTTCAAAGGTCAGGTTAGCAGGAGTAGTTATAACCGGCTACAGGGAATAGCAGAGAAATGCACCGTTATAGACCCCATATTAAAAAAATATTATTAGGAAAGGACATGACAGGTAAAGTTGACTATCAAAAAGTACACGTTTTAGGTGAAAATGAAGTAATAGATTCATCTAAGCCCATGCTGATAATGGAGTCACAGACTGAGGACGAAATTAGTCTGATTGACCTCTACCTTGTTCTGGAAAAACATAAAAAGCTAATGGCAATGATTATTGCCGCCATATTTCTATTGGGCCTTTTCTACGCCATATCAAAACCCAGAGTATTTAATCACAGCGTATCGATTCAAATAGGTAAAATGTATACAGGTGACGCTCAGAATAACAGCCTGCAGCCAATAGAACCTGTAAAAATGGTACTCAGTAAAATTAATGAAATTTATATCCCCGTTGTTATCAATGAGTATACCGCAGAAAATCCTGATAAATCTGTGCCAGAAATTAAGGCAAGAATACCTAAAAACAGCGATATTATTATTGTAGAAGCAAAAGCGTCTGAAAAAGAATTATTAGCTCAGACTCTAATACAGAGCGTTGTTAACAGGGTGATAGAAAATCACCGCCCCCATATGAATGTAATGAAAAGCCAGTTTGCTACAGAACTGAACAATGCACAGATCAAACTAATGGAGCTTGAATCGCCCACTGACCTGCAGGTAAAACTGAAACAGTTAGAAGTAAATCTGCTGGAAAATAATATTAAAAAGAAGGAGTTGACTGACCCGCAGCTTATTAAGGTTAAAAAACAGCAATATTTAACGAAAGCTCAGAGTTACGAAAATAAGCTTTTACAGTTGCAGGATAAATCAAGATATATGACCACCGAATTAAAACGCCTTGATCAGCTAGATGTTCTACTGGAAAAACAGATTCTGGGATTATCAGAAGATGTTAATCAGGCATTAAAAAACCGCACAGCATCTGCCGATAATATTGACAACCCATCTATGGCAATGACCGCATTATTACTGAATAACCAGCTGCAAAATGATCGCAGACAAATGAATGAGCTACAGGAACGTCTATATATTAAGCAAAAAAATCTTCGTGAAAAACTGACAAATGATATCAGGGCAAATGATCGTGCTATAGAATATAATAAAACACTGATAAAAGATCTGCAAAATTCACTGGCCAAGCTGGATATCGATACTAAAAACAACCTGTTAAAGCTGAATTTAACGATTGCAGAAAAACAGGCTGCAATTGATAAATTTAAATTAACCCATCAGCTGCAAATTAACCGCCAGCAACAGATTGTGAAAAACATTTCACTCAAGCTAAACAATCTGGAAGCCACCCAGGCTCTATCCGAGCCCCTGAAATCTGTTAACCCAGTTGGAACCAGCAAAAAACTGATTGTTATGGTTTCATTGTTTCTCGGAATATTTATTGCTGTATTTGTTGCTTTTGGACGGGAGTTTTTACTTAAAGTACAGGAAAAACAGCTAAAGCCTGAGTTCAGGTAAAAATATTAATATTACTGCAGTCCCGTTAGCTTTAGAAAAATACCGCCTGTAGGCGTTAGCTTTAGCTGACGATGCCCCAGGCGATGCGAAGCGAGCCGATAAGCTATAATATGGTTTTAACGGCTCGCTTCGCATCG
>QIDK01000190.1 GCA_003228405.1 Gammaproteobacteria bacterium
GATATTTGTGGGGATAGCTCAGGCTCTGTCCCCTGTATTGAAACCACACAAAGCCGTCAGAGCCATGAACAACACTGCCCGCACTTATATCGATTAATTTTCATTTAAGCTTAAAATTGTTATACACTCATTTGTATGGAAGACACCATCTTCACTGAAAACCGAAAGCTAAAGCGGCAGTTAGACAATTTAATACGCCGTGCTCGGACTAATGAGCAAAAACAGGCGCTATTCGATTCCTTCGGTTTTGAGGTTATATCGGCCAGTACCCCTGCCCAGTTGCGTGATTATGTCCTGTTTCAGATGCAGGTGCGATTTCAGTTGCAGGGCGTCGTTATGACGCTTATTGATTTTGATCATGATGTGGAAAAACTATTCTACGGGCATGATACAGACGCTAAAACATTATATGAATCAAAGCTGATTATTCTTGACGTTGAGAAAGATAAGGCAAAAATATCAACGCTTAAAACATTTCCAGTATTAGGCTCTGATGTTATAAATCAATATCAATGGATGCTAGGTGGTCTTGATGATATTGAGCATTGTAAGAGTTCAGCTGTATTACCTTTGATTCGTAGCAATCAGTTAATAGGTACATTGCTATTACTCAGTCGGGATGAAAATCGATATGAAGCCGGTATAGCAACCACTTTTCTGCAAAAATTATCAGCGATGACGGCGGTAGCGATTGAAAACTGCCTGAATCAGCAGCGTATAAAAGAAATAGGATATCAGGATCCACTAACACAGGCCTACAATCGTCGTTATTTCGATTTGCGATTTGCCGATGAAATTGAACGTAGTTTAAGGCAGAGTGATAATCTTGCCTGCATGTTTCTTGATGTCGATTTCTTTAAACGAGTAAATGATACTTATGGGCACCACGTGGGTGACCTTGTATTAACCCAGTTAGTGAAACTTATCAAAGAACAGGTAAGGGCCTGTGACATCGTAGCCAGGTATGGTGGCGAAGAATTCGTGGTTGTTTTGCCGGGGGTAACGCTAGAAAAGGCAACTGAAATTGCTGAGCGTTTACGTAAAGCGGTAGAAACAGATTCAAGGCTTAGCTGTGAGCAGGGAGGTCTGAGTATAACCGTCTCCATAGGAATGGATGTGTTATCAGCTCTAACCGAGGAAAATATGAGCGCAGAGGAAATCGGTAATCTACTGCTTTTGCATGCAGATAAGGCGCTTTATACAGCAAAGTCTTCAGGTCGTAATCAGGTGGTTATTCACCAGAATATCTCGGCAGGGTAATCACAGGGGTGAGCTGAAATTTACAGTTAATTATTATCATTTTTCTCACGTAGTTCTGACATCTGCTTATTTAAGTTATGTTTAATCATAAGTTCCTGGTCTTCAGACCGCATAAATTCAAATACAACGGAAACATAATCTTTATTGGTGTTTACAACCCGGCCAAAAATTAATATCCCCGTTTTTTCAGGCAATAAAACAAGTTCCAGTTTTACAGTCTGTTGATTCCTGAAAGTCAGGCTGCTTTTAAACTGTATGCCAGATGCGCTGATATTTGCTTTGATAACACTGCGATGATCAAAATCACTATCCTTGTAAAGTATTAGCTGGTTCAGGCTGTCAATTTTATCATTTAATACGCTCAGAAACTCTGCGATATCAGGATGCAGCTGCCTGATATTGTTTAAAACAGGGTGAATATTATTATTTAGTGTTGCAAAGTCAGCACTTAAGCTAAATGAGCTATCGTGAAGGTTTAGCAAGGTATCAGGGGCTGCTTTATATTCTTCTTCTGATATGCTTTCAATATCGAGATAAACGTCATCATCAATTCTAAAAAAATCCCGTCGTTCATCATCGTTAATTTTGATCATTATCAGGCTGCCTCTGATTACTCAGAAAATTTAATTAAGCTGGGTATATCTTTTTCCATCTCTTTTTGTCGAATGACTTCAATCTCGACCCGTCGATTTGTAGCTCTGTTTTTAGGTGTTGTATTGGGTACCAGGGGAACAGTGTCTGCATAACCCTGAATTACAAATCGTTCTTCAGGTATATTTTTGTTAACCTGTAAAATCTGGTTAAGAATTGAAACCGCTCGGGCAGAAGACAGTTCCCAGTTAGATCCGAATTCATAGGTTGAGATGGGAATATTATCCGTGTGCCCGGATATATGAATTTTACCCGGTGTTTTTTCAACTGCATCGGCAATTTTAATGAGTACGGGTTTGAACTTTCTGCTCAGTGTGGCGCTACCTGAAGCAAATGAACCTTTTTCCCTGATACGAATAATAGTCCGTGCATTATCGCCACTCACTTCAATTTCGCCTTTGCCTATCTGTTCTTTTAGTGCTTTTTTCAGCTGTTCAAGCCGTTTTTCAGATTCGGATTTTTCTTTTTCCTGGCCACTCTCGACGGGCACTCTTTTGAAATCCAGATTTTTCTTACGATCATCCGTCGTATGCTGACGCATGACTTTTAAAGCCGTTGGGGTGGGGTTACCCGGGGTAAACTCTTTTGCGATAATACTGGTGCCTTTAGGAATTTCCTTGGTCGGCACATCTCGTTGCACCCCAAATGCCTGTGCCATAGAGCCGGCTAATTGCTTAAACTTGAGCGCATCCATTTCTGAAAAAGCCAGTAATAAAACGAAAAAACACATCAGCAGAGACATCAGGTCGGCAAATGTTGCTAACCAGGCGGGTGGGCAGGTCGGGCATTTTAGTTCCTGTTCGTCTTCCATCATATATAGCAGCGACTATTGCTCGCTGCTTTCCTCTATATCTCTTTGGCCTTCGGGTAGAAAGGCCTTTAATAGCTCTTCAAGTACTCTGGGGTTCATTCCTTCCTGTATACCGCTGATGGTTTCCAGAATTAATGTGCGATTATTTTTTTCCTCCTGGCTTCTAAGCTCAAGCTTATCTGCAACGGGCAATGCAAAGGCATTGGCAATGATAGCGCCGTAGAGTGTAGTAAGCAGGGCAACTGCCATGGCAGGGCCAATTGACTTTGGGTCATCCATATTAGACAGCATTTGTACTAAGCCTATGAGAGTGCCTATCATTCCCATGGCCGGGGCAATATTTCCAAGGGCAAGGAATATTCTCTGCCCCAGTTCATGGCGTTGAATGGTCTGGCTGATATCCTTGCTGAGCATTTTGCGAACCAGATCCGGTGGGTGGCCATCGACACACAGTTGTATGCCCTTATTCAGAAAAGGATTATCGATTTCCTGAGATTCAAGTGCCATCATGCCCTGTTTGCGGGCAATATTTGCCAGCACACCGGCCTGTTCGATGAGTTCTACTGCATCTGTGCTTTTATGAAAGAAAGCCTTCATGGCCACTTTAAATGCGCCGAAGAACTGGGCCAGGGTAAATTGCATAAGCACTACGGCGATACTGCCGCCGACAACAATCAGCAGTGATGGTATATTAATGAATAATATAATAGGGCCACCAGCGATCATGGCGCCTAGAATAAAACCAAAGGTTATAATTAGCCCCAATAAGGTTGCTAAATCCACAATGTCTCCTTAGATGATTGCCAGAATATTATGTTTTTTATCTCTGACAGTAATAAGTCGGCCTGTTACAGGGTCGTCGTATAACTGTTCAGCCCATCTGAGCAGTTACAGGCTGGTGCTGAATAATTACTTTAAAGTATCGGCATGCCAGTGGATAATCTTTAGTCAACTTCTTTATAACTTGATCAGAGCTTACTTAATTTAGAGTGTAGACAAATTACATTAAAAGTACAGAATGCCAAAACCCGTATCTCATCAATTGTCCCCAATAGATCAGCTTGATAAGAGTCTTATCAGGCATCATTTAACGGCGTCTGCTCGGCAGTCGCTGGCCGATTTAGTGGTGCTGGAAACGACATCGTCTACCAATGATCAGTTGCTGCAAATGACACAGCTGGATAAAAACCGGTTTGTAGCCTGCATAGCAAATCAGCAGTCGGCGGGCAGGGGGCGCAATGGCCATGTATGGCAATCGCCCGTAAATGCCAATATTTATATGAGCACAGGCAGTTACTTTGCACTCTCACGACTAGATGATTTGAATGGCCTGTCATTAGCCTGTGGCGTAGCCATTGCCCGAATGCTGGAATCGATGGGGCTCACCCCCTCGGTTAAATGGCCAAATGATATTTTGCTGCAAGGTAAAAAACTGGCAGGAATACTGATAGAGACACGCATTAAAACAGATGCAGTATTTGTAGTGATCGGCATGGGTCTGAATGTTAAGATGCCGGATATAGCTGCTCAGAAAATAGACTGCCCCTGGACTGATCTACATATGGCATTGTCTAGCAAGGGCGCTAATATACAGCGAAATTTTCTGGCTGCACAGATGCTGCAGGCAATAATGGACTGTTGTAATGAATATAAACAAACCGGCTTTGACTCATTTTCAGCCGACTGGAAAAGGTTCGATTGTTTGACCGGCTGTAAAGTGATTGTGAAAACAGATGATAAGGCGACTTCAGCAACCGTGCTGGGTGTAGATGAAAGTCATGCATTGCGTGTTGAAATAAACAATGAAGAAAAAACATTTTATGCTGCGGATATTTCTTTAGATGTTGACTATTGATATAGGCAATAGCCGAATTAAATGGGCTTTGTTCCAGGGCAATGAAATTATTGATCACGGTGCGGTTGTTTATCAAAACAATAAATTTGAAGCCGCACTGAGTAATGCAGATCTCCCTGTTGCCTCAAATAAACTGCTAATTAGCCATGTAGCAGGAGAAGAATTAAAAGATCGGCTCTCTAACTGGCTTAAAAAAAACGACTGTAATGATTTCGATTTTGCGCAAACCCGGTCTGCACAGTGCAATATTGTAAACTCATATACTGTGCCGGCCAGTTTGGGCGTCGATCGCTGGCTGGCATTGATTGCAGCATTCAATATTGGCGGCAGAGGCCAGGCCGAAGCAGTGTGTGTGGTTGATTGCGGCACCGCGATCACACTGGATGTGCTTGGTGCAAACGGACACCATATCGGTGGTTTAATCATGCCGGGTTATCAAACCATGTATCAGTCACTTATTAGCAATACCGGTAATATTCAGAACCCACAAAAAACAGAGCAAAGTGTATCTGTTAAGCCGCGGCTGGCCTGTTCTACTCATGAAGCAGTCGAACAGGGCTGTGCTCAGCTAATAGTGCATGGACTATCGGCTATTATTCACAGCCAGCAAAAGCGTATTAATGAGAAAATGCACTGCATAGTGACAGGTGGTGATGGGCAGTGGGTGTCAGAAAATCTTGCATCAGACAACTTCGAGGTCGAAAATTCATACAACCCGTTTTTAGTGCAGCAAGGCCTGTATCTGACGACACAGGAAAAAAGCTCATAAATGAGCAGGAATAATTGAAAATAATATGCGTATTTTACTGGTATTTATTGTTGTATTAAATCTGCTCTATGCGGGTTGGGTCTATCTAAATCCGGGTCATTCGACAGATGGCGTTCCCCCATTGCCGGATAATTTAAAAACTTTAGAGCTGCTGCGTGAGTCAGATACAGTCGCCCAGCAAACAGCAGCTGTAAAAGATTCTTTACCCATAGTGGCAGCTGCAGATGCAGACGGAACAGAAATTATCGAAGCTGAAAATGCCCTGGCAGAGAAGATATCAAAGCCAGTGAAATCTGTAGCCTGCTATACCCTGGGGCCCTTCAGGGATAAAAACATAATGCAGCAGCTGCGTGATTCAATGGCTGAGCATGTGAGTAAAATTTCAGTAAGAAAACGACAGGAATCAGTAAAGCACCGCTACTGGGTGTTTATCCCGGCATTGCCAAATAGAAAAAGGGCAAAGTTGATGGCAGAAAAATTAAGAAAACGAAATATTAATGATTTTTACATCGTGTTCAGTGGGCAGGCAAAAAACAGAATTTCTCTGGGGCATTACAGAGAGCCAAAACATGCAAATCGAAGAATGAAGCAGGTGACAGGCCTTGGTTTTAAGACTGAAGTAGATGTTGTATATCGCAATTACGATATCTACTGGCTAGATTATCAGCTAGATGATACCGGTAAGGTCGATTTACCCATTGATGAGTATTTAAATGAGGGGGTTTCACAGCTGGCAAGGGAGTGTAATAGCGGCTGACCCGCATATTTCATGGGCAGGTGGCGAAATCTGTAGCCATATCTCTAAAAAGCAGAAAAAATTGTAAATAAACCCCTAATTACCATTGCGAAACCCCTCTTATTTCTCTAGAATTGCGCACCTTCTCATACAGAGTTATTTTTATGAGAATAAGAGTAGCCATGGATGGCAGTAGTAAGCTCAAAGAATAAGCCGGCATAGCTCAGATGGGTAAGCCGGACACGGCGCACGCTTTGGCATGGATGACAAAGCCGGTGGTTAAAAAGAACCATGAAGCCACGCCATGGATGGCAGTAGTAAGCTCAAAGAATAAGCCGGCATAGCTCAGATGGTAGAGCAACTGACTTGTAATCAGTAGGTCCCGTGTTCGACTCATGGTGCCGGCACCATATTCTCGGTGTTTTCACGTATAAATTTGCGTTGAAATCACTTAATACAAAAAACGGCTCAATCCTTGCAGGATTCGGGCCGTTTTTTGTTGACAGGCCCTGTGCGCTCAAGCAGAATATGCGGCTTCCAGAATTTGGAGGGGTTCCCGAGTGGCCAAAGGGATCAGACTGTAAATCTGACGGCTTCGCCTTCGGAGGTTCGAATCCTCCCCCCTCCACCATATACGTGCTGCGTGTGTTAGCTATGCACGTAGAGCAAGTAGTTTGAACCCTTCTCATTGGGGGAGGGTTCGAACCGAAAGAGGTTCGAAATGTGCCGGGAGCACATTAACGCTGCATATTTATGCAGCGACCCGAAGGCTTCTACATGGATGTAGATGGTAGAGCAACGCAGGAGCAGTTGCCGAGAGGAAGGGCAGGAAACCCGAAGTAATCCTCCCAGGGTCAGGTATGTCAGGCAGGTTAATGTTGTAAAAGCCAGGCAAAAGAAAGCAAGGCGGGTGTCGTATAATGGTATTACCTCAGCCTTCCAAGCTGATGACGTGGGTTCGATTCCCATCACCCGCTCCACTTGACACATATATATAGTATGTCTGGGTGAATGAATTTAGATACTGCGGCTATTGAGTAGTTACTGTTAGCAGGCTGGTCACGGTTGCTGGTAAAAATTTGCTCATATAGCTCAGTAGGTAGAGCACTTCCTTGGTAAGGAAGAGGTCACCGGTTCAAATCCGGTTATGAGCTCCAGTTTTTTTTGAAGTATTTTATTTAACAGTGATCAATGAGAAATTGATTAAAAACATTCCGGGGGAGACATTTTATGTCTAAGGAAAAATTTGAACGTAATAAGCCCCATGTAAACGTGGGCACAATTGGTCACGTTGACCATGGTAAAACAACCCTGACAGCGGCGCTGA
>QIDK01000030.1 GCA_003228405.1 Gammaproteobacteria bacterium
GGCTGCTGTAAAACTTCCCGCCTGAAAATTACTTAAAAATCAACCTACGAAATAGGTCAATTTTGTAATTCTGAGACTTCTGCATACTGCCAATTATATTCTATGCAACTGTGAGAGCCAGTTTTAGTTAAATAAATAGCTTCCAGGGTATTCTGTAGCCTCAACGCCTACATATTACTGAGTCAGAAATAAAAGATACTGATAATAAGTCATAGAAAAATAGCACCTGTAGGCGTTAGCTTTAGCTGACGATGCGCCTGGCGATGCGAAGCGAGCCGATAAGCTTAACGGCTCGCTTCGCATCGCAATTAGTTTCGCCAGCTAAAGCTAGCTCCTACAGAAGAAACCATTTTTGTTGACCTTCTGTGATATATGACAGGTATTCTTTTCATCTAATTCATTAGTAACTGTCAGTTTAATATCAAAAATATAACTCAACTTGATAACCATGCTTCTGCTTCTACTTTTTGTTCTAGATTAAAAGCTTTAATTTCTAGACCCGGAATTAAAGCTCCTTCAAATTCACTTGCTTTTTTTAACCATGTTTTGTCTGTTAATACAGCCGCACGATTAAATTTTTTTATAAAACAAAACATTGAAGGTAATCGAGAAAATTCAATCCCAATTGCGCCTAGAGTTGGCAATTGAAAGTCGTTAATAACGTATAACATTTTCCCGTTTTGAATATTTTCCGATTTACTAAAAAGCTCGTCTAATGCGGTCGTCATCGATTCTGAATCCAACTTACCGTTTAACTGTATATCTAAGCGATTCGCGCCTTTTTTAATTACTTCAAACATAAAACCTCCTATTGATTGGCTTATATTGCTAACGTCTTGGGAACCTTTTATTAGGCACACTATTTCAGTTTCTTTTAGTCATTGAGCCAATATGGACTTGTTCTATTTCAGTGAATTTTATTTCTCTAACTGTTTTCATATTAGACCACATTATTTTGTAGCCTTTAGTAAAACTAACAAACTTAATCCGCTTTTGCCAAAGTTTTATTTCATGGCTTGATGCTTCTCGGGCTTTGCCTGCTACACCATTTAGGCGAATTGCTGGAGGTTCAGAAAACTGACCTAATATAAGTGATTTTAACCAGAATAGTTTGCCGCTGTTCACAGCTAAGACGCTTATCGATGGATTTTCTTTTATATTATTTTTTAGATGATTAGTAAACTCTTCAAAGTATATAGCATGACCTGGTTTGCCTAAAATAAGTGAACCAATTGGTGTTATATGTGGTTTACCATTTATATCAACTGTTGCTATTGAATAATGAAATGAAGATATAAATGATTTTTTAAATATTCTCTTCACATCAGCCCAATGAGTCTCAATTTTCATTTGTGTTTCTCTATGTTTATATTTGCCTGACGCTGAGTTCACCAGACCGAAAAGTTACGTGGCTTTTGTGGCATTATAGGAAGTGCCACAAAAGGTGCGAAACTTTTTGGGTCTGCGAGTAACAAAGGGGACGCTACCCTTTTATTCTTCTAACCGTGGCCTCCCTTGCGGCCTAAACTGTAAAGAACGTCCTATCATTTTTTCCAGATTTTTGATAAATCGATCCGAACCACACGGTAGCCCCTTTTCAATGTTTCGCCTTACCAGAGTGAACTCACTTGGGCTTTCACCCTTAGCTAACCAGCCAGACCAATCATCGACCTGATCAGTTAGTTTCATCCACTTCGCCTGGGTGCTCAATACTCTATCATTTACCAGCCCACAGTGGCTAGCCGCACTTGACCAGGGATAGCGCTCAGCTTTCATCACCATTCTGGCACGTACCGGGTTACGCTCAACATAGCGTATTGCAGCCCACATGTAATTTTCATCCAGAGGGGATGAAAAAAAGCGCCCTTGCCAGAAATGCCCCTTCCACCTTTTCATCCGATTAATTCGTTGCGCATAGCGCATATGTAAAGGCTTCAGGACTTGTTGTAAGCTATTTTCATTTCCTGGAACAACGACGAGATGTATGTGGTTGGTCATCAGGCAATACGCCAGAATTTCTAGCTGATGTTGCTGGCTATAGTCATGTAACCATTCTAGATAAGTTAGATAATCTTCATCAGAAAAAAATACATCTTCGCTTCTATTGCCTCTCTGGGTGATGTGATGTGGTATGTCGGCAAATACTGTCCTTGCTAGTCGGGGCATCGCAACTCCTATGCTGTGGCTCATTTAGTGAGCGCTGAGTCTAGCATGCGCTATTTAGATAACTAAAGGATTCCGTACTATTTAATAATGAGTGTGTTCTCGTCTTAACAAAGGGTAGCGTCCCCTTTGTTACCTTTGTTAACGACTCCCAACTTTACCCACATCACTATCAACAATCTCAATCTCAATCTGAAAATATATCTCCCCATGATCAATATCCCGCGCCACCAGAATATCTCTGCCTTTTTTATACAGACTTAAAATATAAGTTCTAATTTTATCGCTACCTATAATACTATCTGTAGCCACCGTGAAAGTTGCTGTCGCAGGCAAAAGAGCTGCCCTTGATTGAAATTCCGGGTCGGTTAATGTTCCCGGATGACTCTCTTTAATTATCTTTTCAGATACAATACGCCCACCTGATAATATTATTTTATTTTCTGATTTTCCCAGTAAATCTTTAACGATTAATTTTTTCCCAATAATGAGCTTATTAATTTCCTCCCCCGTCATTTTTACATAACCAGTCTGTAATATTTTATCAACTGTAAGCTCAGGTTTATTTTCATAAGCACTAGCTGCTGAGATAAATATATATACCATTATAAATGGCATTATTTTTTTTAAAATTGATATTCTGCGTTTTCCTGGTTTATATATTTTATTATTCATTATTTTACTCCATATTTATTTAGGTGCTAAATCATCTGGCTTTTCTGGTATGCGGGAAGGCTTTGTCAAAATATACCAGGCGCCATATAACATTACTACTGCGATACTAATTTTTAACCACATAGCCAGGGGTAGAAACATGAGAAGAAACACAAAACTTATGCTCATAAAACTAATGGATATTATTTTAGCAGGCAGGGGTATCACTCGATATTTATGCCATTTCTGTAAAGGCGGCCCTAATAATCGATGATGATATAACCAGTTATGAAAGCGCATAGAGCTACGTGAAAAAGCCCATAGTGCCAGCAACATAAATGGCGTAGTTGGCAGCACCGGTATAAATATACCGATTATGCCTATTATAAAAAATAGCCATCCCAAACTAAAATATAAAATTCTCATCCATATCTTCCCGCTAATTTTATTAGTTTATTTTCTACCCGCACATTAAGCCCGAAAATTTCACTCTGTTTTAGGGTATACTGTCGATCTTTATTAGCCTATTGAACGCTAAGCCTGAATATGACACAAATTAAACTCACTGAATACAGCCATGGTGCTGGTTGCGGTTGTAAAATTGCGCCTGCACTACTGGATGAAATTCTTAAAACCTCTTCAACCCCAGTTACTGAACCCCGTTTACTGGTTGGTAATGATACAAAAGATGATGCCGCTGTATTTGATTTAGGCAATGGCAGCTCGGTTGTTAGCACGACCGATTTCTTTATGCCCATCGTAGATGACCCGTTTGAATTCGGTCAAATCGCTGCCACTAATGCTATTAGTGATATCTATGCCATGGGAGGAACCCCACTGATGGCCATTGCCATATTCGGCTGGCCGATTAGTAAGCTGAGTGCGGATATTGCGTCACAGGTTATCGAAGGTGGCCGTCATGCCTGCAAACTGGCTGGAATTCCATTGGCTGGAGGGCATTCTATTGATTCCCCGGAACCTGTTTTTGGTCTGGCTGTCACGGGACAGGTCGATAATTTACATTTAAAACGTAATGATCAGGCCACCGCCGGATGCGATCTTTTTCTAAGCAAGCCTCTGGGTATAGGTATTTTAACCACCGCTGAAAAAAAGAAGTTACTTAAAGATGAGCATAAACGCATTGCACCTGACACCATGTGTCAATTAAATTCTGCTGGCTCTGAATTCGCAAAACTTCCGTATATAACGGCAATGACTGATGTCACCGGATTTGGCTTAATGGGCCATTTACTGGAAATATGTGAAGGCAGCGGCGTATGTGCACGAGTTAACTATCAGGCTGTGCCTAAACTCGCCGAAGTTGAGCATTATATATCTTTGGGCTGTTCCCCCGGTGGAGCACAGCGCAACTTTGAAAGCTATGGGCATAAGCTGGGAGATATGAGTGATACACAAAGTAAAATTCTGTGTGATCCACAGACATCCGGCGGCCTGCTGCTAGCAGTAGAAAAAAAGCACAGTGACGATTTTATTAAATTTGCCCAGGCTCTTGGTTTTCAGCTTAAGCCACTGGGTGAATTAGTTGAAACCAGTTCTTCTACAGCTTTAATTACGATTTATTAATTTTTTGAGTTCTTTTTTTATGGATCTTCCTCAGCTAGATGATTATCGTTCCATTTTTTTAAACGATACCCATCTTCTCGATGTGCGCGCACCCGTCGAGTTTATACAGGGTGCATTTCCAACCTCTGAAAATTTTCCTCTGCTTAATGATAAAGAACGCGAGGCCATAGGTTTAAAGTATAAACAGATGGGTCAGAATAGGGCCATAGAACTCGGCCATGAGTTAATACAGGGTGATACCAAACAGCAACGTATTTCACACTGGGTAAATTTTATACAGCAATATCCACAGGGTTTACTTTACTGTTTTCGTGGGGGTATGCGTTCAAAAATTTCTCAGCAATGGCTTTATGAAACCAGCGGTGTTATTTACCCTAGAGTGAAAGGCGGTTATAAAGCTATGCGCCGTTTTTTAATTAATGAACTGGATATTTCCACACAACAAATTCAACCCATTATGTTAGGTGGTCGCACGGGAATCGGAAAAACTATTTTACTCAATAAACTCAGCCAGAAAATCGATCTGGAAGGTCTGTTTCACCACCGGGGCTCGGTTTTTGGTAAACATGTAACACCTCAACCTTCGCAAATTAATATTGAAAATAATTTATCCATTAGTCTGTTAAAATTGCGCAATAAAAACATATCACAAATTGTGTTTGAAGATGAAGCTCCCAATATTGGCTCCAGGCAAATTCCGGAAGTTCTCTTTAATAAATTGCAGCAAGCGCCTATTATTCAATTAGAAGTCAGTATAGAAGAACGCATGGATATTACTTTCCAGGAATATATAATTGATGCCCTGGCGGAGCATCAGCAATTTTATGGGGATGAAACAGGTTTTATTAAATGGTCAGAACAACTTACCGAAGCTATCGATAAAATACAACGTCGCCTGGGTGGCGTTAGACACAAACAGCTTAAAGCGTTGTTACTGTCTGCTATTAATAAGCAACGCGAAACTGGCTATATTCAACAACACAAAGACTGGATAAATTCTTTACTGGTTGATTATTATGACCCTATGTATGACTATCAGTTTAGTAAAAAAACAAAGCGTGTTGTTTTTAAAGGTTCACAAAATGAAGTTCTTGAATTTTTAAGCGATCGCTTTGCAATATCTCAGGACATTCGCTCTAATTGAAGTTAGATACTCCTGAAAGTTTTTTTAGAAATATTTCTTCTATTGGCCTGAAAATAATTATCTTAAAGCCGGTATAATTATTTTAAAAAAATCACCTGTTCTATTTACCAATACAGAAACTGGAAAATATTTTGCCAAGTAAATCATCCGAGCTAAACTCTCCGGTAATGGTATTGAGCTGTTGCTGCACCAGACGTAGTTCTTCTGCCAGTAATTCACCGGCCTGTAGCTCTATTAAATTATAGCGAGCGATTTGCAGATGCTGATCTGCTTTTTCCAGTGCTTCAATATGACGTCGCCTGGCCATAAACCGGCCTTCATTGCTTTGCTCATATCCCATGCATTTTTTTAAATGCACTTTTAAAATATCCAGGCCCTCACCGGTTTTTGCGCTTAGTGCTATATCCGTTTCGGTGTCGGTTTCTATCAGTTCCGGCTTTCTGCCAGAGCAATCAATTTTATTAAATATGCGGATAACGCCTATATTATCTGGTAGCTGTTCTTCAATTTCCAGATGATCGTCATCTCGCCGGGTATCATCTACTAGCAATAATATGCGGTCTGCCTGTGCTATTTCTTTCCATGCCCGTCGGATTCCCTCCTGCTCAATCGTGTCTTCACTTTCTCTTAAGCCTGCGGTATCTATGACATGCAGAGGTAGCCCATCAATTTGTATGTGTTCACGCAATACATCACGGGTGGTGCCCGGCATTTCAGTCACTATGGCAGACTCGCGCCCGGCCAGCTGGTTAAGCAGGCTGGATTTACCCGCATTGGGGCGACCTGCAATAACCAGTGTCATGCCCTCGCGCAATAAACAGCCCTGGCGTGCCGACTGAAATACCTGCAATAATGCGGTTTCTATGGTGCCTAGTCTGGCCTCGACTTTTCCATCACTAATAAAATCTATTTCTTCTTCTGGAAAATCTAGTGAGGCTTCAACATATAAACGCAGCTCTATTAACTGTTTAACCAGGGCGTGAATCGTTTCTGAAAATTCGCCCTGTAATGATCTGACGGCTGCTTTGGCAGCCTCTGTGGATTCAGCTTCTATTAAATCGGCTACCGCTTCTGCCTGAGCTAAATCCATTTTGCCATTTAAAAAGGCCTGCTCGCTAAACTCACCGGCTCTGGCGGGACGCGCGCCCAGCTTAAGAACTCGCCTGAGCAGCATGTCCAGCACCACCGGGCCGCCGTGGGCCTGCAGTTCCAGCACATCTTCGCCGGTAAATGAATGGGGGTTTTTAAAATAGAGGGCAATGCCGGTATCAATCGCTTCACCATTAGAATCGATAAAGGGCAGGTATTCAGCTTTACGTATTTTAGGGACTTTTCCGAGTATTTTATCAGCAATTTCTCTGCTTTTCGGCCCAGATACACGAACTATACCTACGCCGCCTCTGCCCGGGGCCGTGGCAACTGCTGCAATGGTTTCACTCTTTGAAATGCTCATGTAGGGAGTTTACTTTGGCGGATTTAAAAAGCCAACATAACAGGGGACAGAACCTGAGCTATCCCCACAAATATCTCTAAAAGCAAAAAGCATTTTTACCGCAAATAAACGCAAAGACACGCAAATAAAAAAATATAATTTGT